>CALCSG010000457.1 GCA_937894085.1 uncultured Gammaproteobacteria bacterium
GGGACTGCTGGAAGTCGCCATCGACTAACAGGACTTTTTGTCCCATGTCGGCCAGAACGGCTCCTATACTTGCGGTTACGCTGGTTTTACCCACCCCGCCTTTTGTAGACACTATGCCTATTACTTTCGCCATTGATTTCTTCTCCTGAATCTAATTAAAAATATTTTTATAAAATAACCAGGTAAGTGGTTTTTAATTGTTTATATTTTTTAGATAAAGGAGTAACTGACTTGTAATCAGTAGGTCCCGTGTTCGATTCATGGTGCCGGCACCACTTTCTCTTTATTTTTCAAATACTTATTCATTTTACCATTTAATTGCTTTTCGAGTTATTTTGTGAAATCGCCTGTTTTTTTATTAATATCCCTCTAAGTTGTTGATAAACATGGCATGTATTAATGATTCCATAATTATTTAAATCAGCGAGTATATTTCTTATAAATATCTAAAAATTCAGTTGTGCAGGTAGAATAGTTATTGCTTTGACTATGAGCCAGCGACTAAAGAGAAATTGCATTTTATACTCTCTGCGGATAGCATTACCTATATATATGTTTATATATAGGTAATGCTATCCGTGATTAAAAGAAAATTTTCTGAATCTTCTCTATTAAAAGCCAAACGTATTATTAGTCAGGGTGGAGGAGTAATCCGTACATCCGATGCTATTCGAGCAGGTATCCACCCTCGTACACTTTACGAGCTCAGGGATAAAGGAGTTCTGGAAGTTCTTTCACGTGGAGTTTACCGCTTAACCGATCAAGAAGAAATTGTAGACCCTGATCTTATCATTGTGGCAAGCAGAATTCCTCGGTCAGTAATTTGCCTGATTTCGGCTCTGTCCTTCCATGAAATAACGACTCAGATTCCACATGCTATCGCTATAGCCCTTCCAAAAGGAGCTGAAACTCCACGTTTGCTTTATCCACCACTTAGCGTACACCGGTTTTCAAAAGAAGCGTTGAAGGAGGGTGTTGAAGAACACCGGATAAACGGGGTAACGGTGAAAGTTTTCAACTCGGAGAAAACACTGGCAGACTGTTTTAAATTCCGTAATAAAATTGGACTGGATATAGTTCTGGAAGCACTTAAACTTTACCGGTCAAAGGGGCAGTTTAATACTGAGAAGTTGTTGAAATATGCCAAAATCTGTCGCGTAGAAAAGGTCATGCGACCCTATCTGGAGGTTATGCTATGAAAGGTCAAAAAAATATAGCAGCTTCTGTTCGGCAACGCTTACTAAATCTGGCTAAAGGCGAGCATCGACCATTCAATGAATTGCTTCAGTATTACGCAATGGAACGCTTTTTATATCGTTTATCTAACTCTGCATATTCAAAGAAGTTTATTCTTAAAGGTGCGTTGATGCTCAGAGTCTGGCAAGCGCCAGAGCATCGTCCCACCATGGATATAGATATGCTCGGAAAGGTCACCAATAACCAGCAAAGTATCATTCAAAAAATCCAGCAAATACTAATTGTTGAGGTGGATCCAGATGGTCTGGACTTTGATACAGAGTCAATACAGACTCAACGAATAACTGAAGAGGCTGACTATCAGGGAGTCAGGGTTCGGTTTAAAGGAAGTTTAGGTCAGGCAAAAATAAATATGCAATTAGATATTGGTTTTGGAGATATTGTTTACCCAAAAGCTGAAAGATCAGAGCTACCAACCTTGCTTGATAATCCTGCCCCAAGATTACTCTGTTACAGTCGTGAAACTGCCATTGCTGAAAAATTTGAGGCCATGGTTAAGTTGGGGGTACTCAATAGTCGAATGAAAGACTTTTATGATATCTGGATGTTAGCCAGGCAATTCAACTTTGATGGTAGTGTGTTGGCTGAAGCTATTAATCTGACTTTCAAACAGCGTGATACTGTTTTAACAGAAGATGTCGTGGCTTTTCAAGAGGAATTTATTATCCAGAAGCAAGTTCAGTGGGGAGCCTTTTGCAAGCGATTAAAGCATGAGTATTTACCAATAGAATTTTTAGAAGTTGTATCACTTATTGAAAGATTCCTCAGCCCAATTGTTAAGTCTATCTGTACTGAAAAATCATTTTCCAGGCAATGGGTTGCTGCGGATAACTGGCATTAGAATAGTATGTCGGAGATAGATCCATTAAAACTCAATTTGCAGTTATTTAACACTGTCGAAGCCATTGATAAAAGGCTGGCTGAATTAGATCGTGATCGAGCGCTTTTAGTTAATAGAAAGCAGTTCATACTAAATCAAATTTCTGATTGTAATAGCAGCAATCCTGATAGACCTTTCATACTTTCAGTTAATCAAAAGGTGGAGATATTTAAAGGGTTGTTTAAAGGGCGATCAGATGTTTTTGCACACCGATGGGAAAACTCAAAAGGAAGAAGTGGATATTCATTTTCTTGTGAAAATGAGTGGAAGAAAGGGCTTTGTCATAAACCTAAAATAAAATGTAATCAGTGTTCTAATCGAAAGTATAATTCCCTTGATGATCAGGTTGTATATAACCACCTAAAGGGGAAACAGGTAGTGGGCTTGTATCCTCTACTCGTTGATAATACTTGCCGCCTACTAGCTGCAGATTTTGATAAGAATGACTGGATGGAGGCAGCTAAAGCAATGTCTCAGGTTTGTACACAATTTAAAGTCCCGCATGCTATTGAAATTTCACGCTCAGGAAATGGTGCTCATCTCTGGATATTTTTTTCTGAACTAGTCACGGCTAAAGATGCAAGGCAGTTGGGCTTTGGGCTGCTTGATAAAGCTATGGAAATTCACCCCAATCTATCATTTGAGTCTTATGATCGATTATTTCCTAATCAGGATCTAATGCCTGAAGGTGGTTTCGGAAACCTGATTGCTCTACCGTTGCAGTTTCATGCCAGGCAGCAGGGGAACAGTTTATTTGTTGATAATAATTTTTCTCCTTATAAAGATCAGTGGCTGTTTTTATCACAGATAACAAGTATTTCACGCCAGGTACTGAATAATTTACTGGATCAATTGACACCTCAAACCCAGCGTTTAATAGATGATCGACCACCCTGGGAGCAAGGATTAAAACTCAGAGACGATAAAATAGAAGGTTGTCCTAAACTGATTACAGTTACGTTGGCCAATCATATTTATATCAAATTTGAGAGTTTACCGTCACTGTTGATTGCAAAATTAAAAAGATTAGCCAGCTTTTCTAATCCAGTGTTTTTTAAAACTCAGGCACTGAGGTTCTCTACTCATGGGATTCCAAGGTATATCACTTGTGCCCACATTGAGCAGGGCTATTTATCATTACCCCGAGGTTGCTTTGATGAAGTGGTTGAATTGCTTGAAGAGCAGAATGTTAAACCTGTTATTGATGATAGACGACAGTCGGGTCAAACACTAACTTCATTAAAATTCCTAGGAAAGTTAAAAAATGAACAATTGAAAGCTGTTAGGGTTATTGTAAAACATAATACCGGGGTATTACATGCCCCTACTGCGTTCGGGAAAACAGTTGCTGCAATAGGCGTTATTTATAGGCGTAAAGTTAATACGTTGATTTTGACTCATAGTCGGCAGCTTCTGGAGCAGTGGCAGGAGCGATTGCAATCTTTTTTAACAGGAGTCGAAATAGGGGTTATTGGTGGTGGAAAGAGGAAACCAACGAGTCAGATAGATATTGCAACCTATCAAAGTCTCATCAATAAAAAAGACAACTCAGTTGATTTATTAATTCAGGATTATGGACAAGTAATTATAGATGAATGTCATCACATCTCTGCCCCACGATTTGAAATGGCACTTAATGAAGTACGTGCAAAGTATGTACTGGGTTTAACGGCTACTCCAGACAGACAAGATGGACACCAGAAAATAATTTTTATGCTTGCTGGTCCCGTGCGATGTAAAGTGAAACAGGATCACGCTGAAAAATTTGTACAGAAGGTGATGGTTACTCATCTAAACCATCAGCCACCAGAAGCTTTTGTCAGTGAAGATGCAAGACCTCACATATCAGATGTATATCGATGGTTAACAGAAAATATAAGTCGTGCTCAGAAAATTGTAGATGATGTGGTCGAGAGAGTTACTGAAGGTAAAACTCCTTTAGTGTTGACAGAGCGTCGGGAGCATGCTGATCTTATCCATCAATTACTGGTGGATAAAAAAATAAAGACAGTTGTATTACGAGGAGCAATGCGAGCTAATGAGCGCAAGTCTGCAAATAATTATCTAGCCGAAACTCAGGTAGTTGTTGCGACAGGTAAATATGTTGGAGAAGGATTTGATATGCCAAGACTGGATACTCTTTTTCTCGCTTTGCCCATAGCCTGGAAAGGTTCTCTGGCTCAGTATGCGGGTAGAATTCATCGTGAGCTAGAGGGTAAAAGCCTGGTCACTATCTATGATTATGTTGATACATCACTTCCAATGCTTAAAAGAATGTTTCTGAAGCGGGAGAAAGGCTATAAAGCCATGGGGTATCAAATAAGTTTCGTTAATAAATAAAACTTGATGGGAGGTATGAATTTCTAAATATTCTTGAAAACCAGACAATGGACTATTTTGTATGATCACTGGTTTTGTCGGGCTAAGATATTTTTGAAATGGCACTCTAAATTCACAAAAATACTTTCACAAAAAAGTTCTGTAAGTGACTGAAATTCATTCAAAAAAATAGTAGTTTTTCACAAAATAAATATGCCTAAGTTATTGAGAATTAAAGAATGTGTCATGGACTTGTAATCAGTAGGTCCCGTGTTCGATTCATGGTGCCTGCACCACTTTTTCCTGAAATAGAAATCTATTTACTTAAATTTAATAGTAAATACAGTTAGTTTTATTAAACAATACCATCCATATCCGTTGTCCTGATTTCTCTGGATGTCTGACTCTTACCATTGTCTGGCTTATAACAACTTTGTTCACGTGGGCAAATTGCACCTCTGGAACAGATTAATCTGGCATCACTTTCTATGCCCCTTTCTATCCAGGCGATATTTAATATTCTGGCTACGCGGGTGAGATCTGCTTTTATTTTTTTAGGAATTGCGGTAAATCCTCCCTGTTCAACACAGGTATTCTTTAATTCAGCAGCAAGAGACAGCGAATCCAGTCCCTGCGCTTCTATCGCCGGGTTTAAATCTATGCCGGCACATAAAACATGATTAGTGCCGGTTATGTCTTTAACCCTGGTGGATTCGCAACAGTAAATTCTGGGTTCATCACCGACGTTAAGTATTGATATCTGTGCGGAAGTACCTGGTGCCGGGTTATTCAATTTACGGAATACCGACCAGTGCTGGCAGGGATCCTCGACGGCTCGCATATTGCCCCAGGGTAAAGGGATGCCATTGCCACGATACACGGCTTTAAATTTTCCGGCTGCATAGGCATCAAAATAATGCCAGTGAGGGTAGGGGGAAACGGCTGTCATGCGCCGCATGGCGACGGATGTGCTGGTATCAGCATATTTGCTGACAGAAACTTCATTTCCATGGCGATCCAGTAACTGACGAAAAGGTACTTTTGGGCAGAGCAGGGCGCCGGCAAAGAAGCTGCACTCAAAGTCCCGCCAGGCATACAGAATTTCCTGCGGATTTACGTCGGAAGAACAGTTTCCATCCGGGTAACCGGCAGAGTTGTTTTCCGGCTGGTTGCTACCAGCAATCAGGACGCTTTTTAACCCATCCTTATCGTGTAATACACAATGTCCAATATGCACGGATAAGTCGTATTTAAGCCGTTTAGGATATGATTTGAGTATTTCATTGACATAGATCGTAGCGGGAGGGGTGAAGAATGAGCTGACAAGACCATCCGGGTTACAGCTGTTTGCCTGAGCTATTTCGGCAGGTATTTTATCAAACCATTTGATCTCCAGGCCATGTTGACGGGTGATTGCCATGATGTCTTCAAGGTCCAGAGGTAAGCGTTTTAACCCGACTTCTTCAGCCGCTCTTTCAAGATCCGGAAAGTGGTTCTGATGGTGCTCCTGGTGTGCTCGAATCAACAGTTGCGCAAATTGTCTGCCGGTAGTTCCGGTTTGGGTGAGCATTTCCGGGATGGCAATTTGCAATATCTCGCTGGAAAACAGGAAACCGGGTTCGAGTGGCATGCCAAAAACTCCACCGCGACTTCCTTTAGCCGGTGCTATTGCAGTTTCTTCGGGAGCATCATCCAGAAACCAGCCCGGCTGTTTTTGAAATACGCTGGCAATAACCTCAATAATTTCACGGCTGGGTACGCGCTTACCGCGTTCAATCATCGACAGGTAGGAAACCGAAGGCGCCGCCTCTGCATTAATTCGCATACAGCGTGCAGAGAGATCTTCCATCGTCAGGTGGTTGCTTTTGCGTAGGTTTCGGATTTTAGTTCCGAGAAAATAGGATTTTCTGAGCAGGTTTCCACTGGGAGTCATTTTGTAAAATTCACACTGTAAAATTTTAATTGTAAAATTATAGTGAAAAACTATTTACACTGCAATGCAACAATTTGATTCAATGGAGTCAGGCGGGTCAGAAAAAGACCTTCAGAAGTTTGATTGGATACCAGCTGAAAGGTGAAAAATCGCTGGATCATATATAACCGCTAAAGTGTATTGAGGATGAAAAAATGAATTTGCCAATTCAGAAGAGCTATCAGATTAACCAGCAGTTTTACAACTTTATTAATGATGAAGTGTTACCGCAGCTTTCTGTTAATCAAAACAGGTTCTGGAATGACCTTGAAATGCTGATTGAAGAGTTGACGCCGGTTAATCAGCATTTGTTGCAAACCCGTAACCGTTTGCAATCAGAGTTAAATGACTGGCATCAGCAACATCGGGCGGAAGATTTTGATGCACAGCTATACCAGAACTTTTTAACAGAAATTGGCTACCTGGTAGCAGAGGGAGAGGATTTTGAAATACAGACGAGTAAAGTTGATGAGGAAATCACCAGCATTGCCGGGCCGCAGTTGGTGGTGCCGCTTAAAAATGCACGTTTTGCGTTAAATGCAGCAAATGCACGCTGGGGCAGTTTGTATGATGCATTATATGGCAGCGATGTTATTCCTCAGACTGATGGTTTAAAAGTAAGTAAACAACATAACAAGGCACGTGAATCACGAGTCATTCACTACGCCAAGGATTTTCTGGATGAAGTATTTCCATTGAACTCCGGGTCTCATCATGACGTCACCAGTTACGTGGTTTATTTTAACAATTTATTGGCATTTTTTGCGGATGGCTGTTCGACCGGGATATGTGACCCTAAACAGTTTGTCGCATTATGCGGTCATAAAAGTGAACCCAGCTGCATTGTTTTAAAAAATAATGGGCTTCATGTTGAAGTTCAAATAGATCGTAGTCACTTTATTGGGGCAAATGATCTGGCCGGGGTAAGTGATATTAAGGTGGAAGCGGCAGTAAGCACGATTATGGATTTTGAAGACTCCATTGCTGCAGTTGATGCTGAAGATAAAGTTGAGGTCTATCGTAACTGGTTAGGTTTGGTAGAGGGAAATCTTGAAGCCGGTTTTCAGAAAAATGGCGACAATATAAAGCGAAAATTAGCCAAAGACCGAAAGTACACTTCAAAAGAATCCGGAGAGTACCGTTTACACGGCCGATCATTAATGCTGGTGCGCAATGTTGGTCACCTGATGGACACAGAATTAATGCAGGATACGCAGGGAAATAACGTGCCAGAAGGGATTGTCGATGCAGTGGTGACGGCGATGATCGGATCACTGGATCTGAACCCTGACAAAGACTGTCATAATAGCCGGACTGGCAGTATTTATATAGTTAAACCGAAAATGCACGGCCCTGAAGAAGTCGCTTTTAGCTGTCTGTTATTCAGCCGGGTAGAAGACATGCTGGGGCTTGAGCGAAATACCTTAAAGCTCGGCATTATGGATGAAGAACGACGAACTACGGTCAACCTGAAAGAATGTATTCGTCAGGCTAAAGATCGCATTGTATTTATTAATACTGGCTTTCTTGATCGGACCGGAGATGAAATTCATACCAGTATGCAGGCTGGCCCCTTTCTTCCAAAAGCGCAAATCAAGCAACAGCCGTGGATCCAGGCTTATGAAGATAACAATGTAGATATAGGGCTGAAATGCGGATTTCCGGGTAAGGCTCAAATTGGTAAAGGGATGTGGGCGATACCGGACGAAATGCAGGCCATGATGTCACAAAAAATTGAACATCCGATGGCGGGTGCTAGTACAGCCTGGGTTCCATCACCAACGGCAGCCACTTTACATGCACTGCATTACCATAAAGTCGATGTGTTCAGCCGCCAGCAGGAATTACAGGAAAGAGAGAATGCCAGTCTACAGGACATTCTGACCATTCCTCTGTTAACAGACCGAGCTAGTTTGAGCGCGGATGAGATAAGTAAGGAACTGGAAAATAACATTCAGGGCATTCTGGGTTACGTGGTGCGCTGGGTCGAACAGGGTGTCGGCTGCTCAAAAGTGCCAGACATCAATAACATCGGTTTGATGGAGGATCGGGCAACGTTACGTATTTCCTGTCAGCATATCAGCAACTGGTTACTGCATAAGCTGTGCGATGAAGCACAGGTAGTGGACATAATGCAGCAGATGGCCGCTAAAGTTGATAGCCAGAATCAGAATACACCCGGGTATATTCGAATGACCCCTGATACTGAAAACAGTCTCGCGTTTAACGCCGCCCGTGAACTTATTGTGAAAGGGTGTGAACAACCAAACGGTTATACCGAGCCGCTGCTGCATAAATATCGCTTATTAGCGAAGAGTCGTAAATGCTGAATTGAATAAAAATACCGCCTTCTCTGTAGAAGCCAATTATTAAAAAGTCGATTATTAAAAACGAGGATGAATATGTCTAACTATAAAACTGAAATGAGTCAAACGAGTAACTTTATCAATCAACAGGGAGAATCATGGAGAGCGATAAATCCTGAATATGTGACGCGCATGCGCTTACAGAATCGTTTTCAAACAGGTCTGGATGTGGCCAGATACACTGCAGGTATTATGCGCGAAGATATGGCTGCCTATGATGCTGACTCATCTCAGTACACCCAGTCACTGGGCTGCTGGCACGGTTTTATCGGTCAGCAAAAGATGATCTCTGTGAAGAAGCATTTCGGCACCACAAAAAAGAGCTACCTGTATCTTTCTGGCTGGATGGTGGCTGCCCTGCGTTCTGAATTCGGGCCCTTACCCGATCAGTCTATGCATGAAAAAACAACAGTTGCCGGCTTGATCGAAGAGCTTTACACCTTCCTGCGTCAGGCTGACTCTCGTGTACTGGGTGGCCTGTTCCGAGAGCTGGATGCTGCGCGTAAAGCCGGTGATAACCTTAAGGAACAGGATATCCAGAATCAAATCGATAACTTCGAAACTCATGTTGTGCCGATAATCGCTGATATTGACGCCGGCTTTGGTAACGCTGAAGCGACCTATCTGATGGCAAAGCAAATGATCGAAGCAGGTGCCTGCTGCATTCAGATCGAAAACCAGGTTTCTGATGAAAAGCAATGTGGTCACCAGGATGGAAAAGTAACTGTGCCGCACGAAGATTTTCTGGCAAAAATAAATGCTGTTCGTTATGCCTTTATGGAGCTGGGTGTAGATGATGGTGTAATTGTGGCGCGTACCGATTCACTGGGTGCCGGACTGACCAAGCAAATCGCTGTCACCAACGAGCCGGGCGATATAGGCGATCAGTACAACAGTTTCCTGGATGTTGAAGAAGTAACGCCTGAGACTATGAAAAATGGTGATGTTGTGATTAATCGTGATGGAAAACTGGTACGCCCGAAGCGTCTTGCCAGCAACCTGTTCCAGTTCCGTTCGGGTACTGGCGAAGACCGTTGTGTGCTGGACTGCATTACTTCACTGCAAAACGGTGCGGATATGATCTGGATCGAAACTGAAAAGCCGCACATCGCTCAGATCGGTGGCATGGTTAATCGTGTCCGCGAAGTAGTACCGAATGCCAAACTGGTTTATAACAATTCTCCTTCGTTTAACTGGACACTAAATTTCCGTCAGCAAATTTTTGATGCATGGAGTGAAGAGGGTAAAGATGTTTCTGCTTATGACCGTGACAGGCTGATGAGTGTTGATTACGATGATACAGAACTGTCAATCGTTGCTGATGAAAAGATTCGTACCTTCCAGGCTGATTCATCCCGTGATGCGGGTATCTTCCATCACCTAATTACACTGCCAACTTACCACACTGCTGCACTGTCTACTGACAACCTGGCCAAAGATTATTTCGGCGATCAGGGTATGCTGGGTTATGTACTGGGTGTTCAGCGTAAGGAAATTCGTGAGGGTATCGCCTGTGTTAAGCACCAGAATATGTCAGGTTCTGATATCGGTGATGATCACAAGGAATACTTTGCCGGTGATGCAGCGCTGAAAGCGGCTGGTGAAGACAACACCATGAATCAGTTTGCCAATATTTAAAATATTCATGCTGGCGATTGCAGGTCACTTTAGCTGCAATCGTCTAGTTTAGCCGAATACGCTGACAATAGTGTTATAAGACTGGCTGTCCACGATTGGCACCAATCGTAATTTTTTACATACTCTTAATCGCCAATATGGCCTGGTTCCGTAAAGTTTTAAGCAGACTAAGCTGGTTATCTGAAATGGCAATACTTTTTGCCTGTGTGCTGTCAATGTAAATAATGGCAATGGGACTGTGTTTAATGACGATAGGAAAGAGCACAAAAGATTTTGAGCTGATTTTCCGGTGATACCAGGCCGGAATTTTATCTTTTATTTTGGCATCCTGAGTATCATCAATTCTAATATCTACATTATTTTTAAACGCAATATGAAAAACATCCGGCTGATAAGCCAGTGGAATGAGAAAGTTTTGAGTGAGAGACTCTATGTCTTCCCCGTAACCGAATTTTCCCTTGATACAGTTACTGGGTTTGTCGCGCAGTCCAAGTAAAACGCGAGATCCCGGCAGCGCCCGATAAATAGTTTCCAGGATCATTTGCATCACCTGGTTAATGTTTACATCATCTCCCGTCAACGTGTTGGTAATGTCCTGGATGCCATCGGTGAGTGCTTTCTCGGAGTTATATATATTTTCCTGAGTTGTTTCCTGTTCCAGTACCTGTACGCTTTCGTCGTCACCAAATGCATTCGCGGCCTGACTTTTTTGTGCGTCAGTTTCTGTTTCATTATCTGCAGTGAGCTGTTGATAGAACTTGCTTTTATTGAGATTAAAATTTATCAGTTTGGCGAAGCTGGTGAGCTCTTTTTGTGATGTTTCAATCAGTTTGTTGATTTTCTTCTTATCAATATTTAACGCATTATCATATTGCTGGGTCACTTTTTCGATTGCTGCGGCATGCTTTTCTTTAGGTTGTTTTAAGACCGTACTCAAGTTGTTACTGAAGCTTGCTATGGTGCGTAATTTATCATCAGTTTTATCAGATTTTTTAGCCAGAAATTTTTCATCAACCGGTTTCATGCTGTTAATGATTTGTTCTGGAAACCCCCATTCTTTGGCAACAGCCATACCTAGCGTGTGATAGCTGGTGCCTAATACTTTCAGTGCCGCCGTGTTTTCTTCCTGATTGTTTTGTTCTACCTGCTTATCTATTGCCTGACTCTCTTCATGCAGGTAGAAACGCACCAGTAATTTACCAAGCTGTTGCAATAATGCGCATAAAAAGGCTTCTTCATGTTGTTTAACATTATTCGAGTTAGCCAGGTCATTCGCCATGATGGCACTAAATAATGAGGTGACCGCATCTTCCATCAACTGGTTTGCCTGCATTTTATTTTGCAGATGCTCAAATAACATGAGGGATACCGCCAGACTTTTCACAGGGTTGATGCCTAGCATCACCACCGCGCGTGAAATGGTGGAAATTTTTCCGCCGCCACGACTGTAATAAGCGGAGTTAACAATACGTAACACTTTATTGGTCAGTGAGATATCTTTCAGAATAGCATTAGAGACAGTGGATAAACTCTCTGTATCGCTGTTAGACGCCTTGTTTAAAATACTGATGGTACGCGAAAAGGCAGGGAAGTCTTTTTTATGATTCATACGTCGCAATAGAAATTGCACGGTCGAGTCGGAACTGTCGCTATGATTCAGGGCATCGTTGAGTGCCAGGTTTTGTTCCAGCGCTTTTAACATTTCACCAGCGGTCTGGTAGCGATTTTCAGGATTTTTTTCCAGCGCTTTCATGATAAACGCATCCAGATTTTCATCAATATTATTATTTTTACTGGATGGAGGAGGGATTTCCGTATTGGCAATGGCATTTAATAACTGATACACATCATCACCCTGCACAGCCCTTTGACCGGTCAGTAATTCGTAAAATATAAGGCCCAGTGAAAACACGTCGGATACAGTCTGGTGTTTATGGGTTTCAATATATTCAGGTGCCATATATTGTGGCGTGCCTGCCAGCTGCTCATTATCATCATTTTGATTTTCAGCCAGTAACGCCAGCCCGAAATCGGCAACTTTTGCCTGCCCCTGCCTGGTGATCATGATGTTGGCGGGTTTCAGGTCACAATGAATAATGCCTTCGTTATGTGCAGCGGCTACACCGGATAAAACATCGCGCATGATGTTGAATGTTTGTTGTAGCGGTATCTGGTTTTTTAATTGTGCATATAGATTTTCACCTTCGACATATTCCAGTACCAGGTAAGGTTCCAGAGGGTTATTGCCGACATCGTAAATAGTTACAATATTCGTGTGTTGCAGGCGGCTGACAGTGCGGGCTTCCTGTAATAAATTTTGTATGTTGTCCTGTTGCCGCGAGTGGTCGCGTAATATGACCGATTTGATGGCAACCTGTCGATCCAGGCTGGGATCTGTCGCCAGGTAAACAATACCCTGGGCACCTTTGCCGAGGATATCTTTAATAATGAAACGGTCTATTTTTTGGGGGAAATCGAAATCAGCCACGAGTATCTTTTTGTTGTTTTTTTTGAGTATAGTCTATACAGCCAGCAGCGTTCTGTATCCCTTAAAATATTAAGAGAGACTTTTTATCGCCAGTATGGCCTGGTTACGCAGTGTTTTCAGCAGGCTAAGTTGTTTGTCGGATATCGAGATACCTGAGGTCTGTATACTGTCGATATAAATAACGGCTATGGGGCTGTGTTTAATCATAATCGGAAAAAGAATGAAAAACTTTGAGCCAATTTTGCGGTGAAACCATGCTGGAATTTTATCTTTGATCTTTGTATCCTGTGTATCATCAATTTTTATATCCAGATTTTTTTTAAAGGCAATATGAAATACGTCATTTTCATAACTAAGCGGTATCTGAAAATGTTGAATTAATTCATCGATATTTTCACCATAACCAAACTTTCCCTTAATACTGTTAGTGGCCTTGTCGCGCAAACCGAGTAATACACGTGAACCTGACAGCCCCCGGTATATGGTTTCCAGAATCATTTCAAAAACCTGGTTTAAGTTATAATCGCTGGTTAATGTGTTGGTGATGTCGGCGATACCATCAGATAGTTTTTCTTCCGAACTTTTCTGATCCAATTCGGTGCACTCTTCATGAAAAACAAGTGCTGTGTTATCTTCATCAAAATCATCTTCGGGCTGTTGATCCTGCTCCACAGGTTCTTTGTTAGCTTCGCTGAGCTGGCGGTAAAATTGACTCTTAGATAGATTAAAATTAATTTGTTCGGCAAATTTATTCAGTTCGATAAGTGTTTTTTCAATCATCGCTGTTACATATTTCTTATCCAGCTTCAATGCTTTGCGATAATGTGTAATCAGTTTATCGATTAACAGTTCCTGAGTTCCCACAGGTTTTTTTAAAATTTGGCTTAAGTCATTACTAAAATGAGCTATGACTCTTAATTTCTCCTGTTGTGTTCCAGGGTTGCTGAGAATACGTTTATCCAGCGGTAGCATACTGTTAATTATCTGTTCCGGAAATCCCCATTCTTCAGCAACAGCCATACCTAAAAGCAGGAAAGAAGTGCCCAGCACTTTCATCGATGCCGTATTTTCTTTTAAGTTATTCTGTTCAATCTGATTGTCTATCAGCAAGCTTTCTTCATGTAGATAATATCGAACCAGCATTTTTCCAAGCTGCTGTAGCATGGCGCATAAAAAAGCTTCTTCGTGATCGGTGACCTGATTTGACTTCGCCAGATCATTCGCCATTAAAGCGCTAAATAAAGAAGTGACAGCGTCATCCATCATTTTTCCTGCCTGGTCTTTGTTCTGCAGGTTTTCAAATAACATCATGGAGACAGCCATGCTTTTTACCGTGTCCATGCCGAGCATGACAACGGCACGTGATATGGTACTTATTTTTTCACCCCGATTGTAATAGGCCGAGTTAACCACGCGTAAAATCTTATTGGTTAGTGAAATGTCTTTAAGAATAGCATTGGAAACCGTGGTTAAGCTGGTGGATTCACTGCTGGTGGCTTTGTTCAGTATACTGATGGTCTGCGAAAATGCGGGGAAATCCTTTTTATGATTCATGCGCCGTAATAAAAATTGAACAGTCGCATCGGTATTCTCAGATTGATTCGCTACATGATTAAGTGCCAGAGTATTCTCAAACGCCTTGAGCATCTCTCCAGCCGTTTCGTAACGATTGTGCGGATCTTTTTCCAGCGCTTTCATGATAAGGGCATCGAGTCCTTCATCGATACTATTGTTATGGCTTGATGGTGGTTGAATCGGCACATTGGCAATTGCATTTAACAATTGATATACATCATCCCCGTTGACCGCTTTTTGCCCGGCTAGTAGTTCGTAAAAAATTAACCCGAGAGAAAATACATCCGATACAGTCTGGTTTTTACGTGTTTCAATGTATTCAGGAGCCATGTATTGCGGCGTTCCAAGCAACTGATCGTTGTTCTGCTGTTGTTTATTTGCCAGTAAAGCCAGCCCGAAATCAGCCACCTTGGCCTGTCCCTGTTTGGTGATCATTATGTTAGCTGGCTTCAAATCGCAGTGAATAATACCTTCGCTATGCGCAGCGGCGACACCGGAAAGCACATCACGCATTATTTTATAAGCCTGCTGTAGCGGGATCTGGTTTTTTAAAAGTTTATCCAGTGTATCGCCTTCAACATATTCCAGCACCAGGTAAGGGTTAAGCTGGTCGTTGCCAACATCGAATATACTGACAATATTGGTATGTTGTAATTTACTGACGGTACGTGCTTCCTGCAATAAATTATCAACGTTTTCCTGTTGCTGGTAATTATCTCGCAGGAATACAGATTTGATGGCAACCTGACGTTCCAGGCTGGGATCGGTGGCCAGATAAACAACACCTTGCGCGCCTTTGCCAAGGATGTCATTAATAATAAAGCGATTTATTTTAGATGGAAAGTCGGGTTCGAGCACAACATTATATTTCAAGTTTTTTTGAAGTATAGTTGATGGATTTAAATGTGCTGTTGAATAAAGTGCTGAATAAATTGCGCCGGACGTGCGCTGCTAAATCTATCCAGTTCTTTTCCATCTTTAAACAGGATGATGGTCGGAAAACCTCGCACCAGATATTGACCTGCCAGTTTCATGTTATGCCCTTCATCGACTTCCAGTTTGGCCAGCACAACCTGACCTTCGAAAGACTCAACCACTCGACTTAACACCGGGGCAATGGCAATACAGGGGCTGCACCAGTCAGCCCAGAAATCGACCAGTACAGGGGTTTTAAAAGAAGCCTGTAGAACCTGATCATCGAAGTCTTCTAAATCGATGTTAAAAATATATGGATTGATTTTGGTCATTTATGTATAAGATAAAGCTAATATTGAGTGAAAAAAACTGCATAATGTACACACAAAATTTATTTTTACCAGAAATTGTATATTCAGGTTCAACTAAAATAACAGCAACAGGCAGGAGTACAGATCATGAAGCTTATCAACAAAGTTGGCGGTATTGTTATTATTGTACTGCTGGCGCTTTCAGGTAGTGCAAAAGCCGATGTGCTGCTACTGGTACATGGTTATCAGGGTAGTGTTTATTCCTGGGAGCATTCCGGTGTCTCTGCGGTATTACAACAGTTCGGCTGGAAACGTGCAGGTGTTTTGCTAGGAACATATCAGGGTTTGGTCCCGATTCCGATGCAGTGGCAGGATGCCGATAACAAGGTCATCAATCTACAGTTAAATTCAGAAGCCCCGCTCAGTGGCCAGGCCAATGTGTTTACAACCGCAGTACGATGGGTTAATGACCGCTATCCATCAGAAAAAATCATTATTGCAGGTCATTCTCTGGGCGGGGTCGTTGCGCGCTTATCGCTGGTGCGAAGTGGTGCTCCAAATGTAAAAGCGTTAATCACTATTGCCAGTCCACATCTTGGAACCGTGCTGGCTTACCGGGGACTGGATGAAATTGATGATCCTTTTCCCATTAATAAAATAAAAGAGTTCTTAGCCGGTAATGACTATGACACGTTGGTGCGTTCCAGAGGTTTGTTACATGACATTGTTCCTGCAGTGCCAGGTAAATTATTATACTGGCTGAATAATCAACAACATCCGCCGGTTAAATATTACTCTATCGTCAGGTCATCGGTGAATGGTGTGCTTGGTGATCCCATTGTTCCGGGTTTTAGTCAGGATATGGCCAATGTGCAGGCTATTGGCAAAAATTCAACGCGTATAATAGAGGGATTTACACATGATTTAAGTGTGCTGGATGGTTATGCGCTGGTGAATATTCTTGAACAACAGTAGGGTGCACTGTGTGCACCATTAAAAATCGCATGACCTGGAATTTGTGGGTGAATGCAGCGCATTCTACGGTTGCTGGATTAACACCCAGGGTTTGACCACGCTGGTCCATAAACTGGCATCGTCATTAAACCATTCACGTGCCTGATCGTTACTGACCTGTTGAATCAATTGCGAGTTTAACCAGATTTCTATCTGTTTGGCATTATCCTGTTCGAATTGAAAGGCAACCTCGATCAGATCCAGTTGCTGATCAACGAATAAGGTGTAACCACTGGCAAAATGGCGTTGTAGTTCTTTCCAGGGCATGCGCGCAGTTTCGCTATTGAGCTTGCCGCGAATGAGTTCTGCACTGGTGATTTCTGGTTTGTTCATGATGAATACAAAGGTTAAATTAGTTGTATTGTATAGAAAATCAAGTGCATAGTTAATGGCTGTTACCGACCTGGCCGCTATAGATCAGTTTAGTCAATAGTTTCAATTCCCGGTAACCCGCATTGCTGGATGTTATCAATTATCAATTGTATAGCTTCTTTGCGCGGGTAATGTTTACGCCAGGCGAGGGCAACCGTTCTACTGGGCTGAGGGGGGCTGAAGTACTTGATTTTTATTAGATCAGAGTTGTGCTGACTGTTTAGCATGCTGGTGCAGGGTAAAACGGTGATACCGGTGCCTGCTGCCACCATGTGTCGAATAGTTTCCAGAGAACTACCTTCAAGCGTACGGGTTAATTCGTTGTTTTCAGTAATACATTTGGGACAGGCCAGCAATACCTGGTCTCGAAAGCAATGACCTGCTCCTAATAGCATCAGGTCCTGACCAACAAGTTCATTAACCTTGATCTGCTTTTTTTCTACCCATTTATGGTGAGAGTAAATGGCTACTACAAATGGTTCTTTATATAAAGGGAAAGTCTCAATTCCCGGTTCATCAAAGGGATAAGAAATAATAATGGCATCAAGTTCTCCCTGTTTTAGCGATTGAGACAGGTTGGCAGTAAAATTTTCTTCGATAATTAGCGTCATCTTCGGCGCATTTTTGCGCAGCCCGGGAATCAGATCGGGTAACAGATATGGTCCGATGGTGTAAATAGCCCCCAGTTTAAAAGTGCCTGATAACGGGTCTTTGCCCTGCTGAGAGATTTCATTAATGACATGAGTTTCCTGTAACACCTTCTGCGCCTGTTGTACGATTTTCTGGCCGATGTCGGTGATACGTATTTCATTTTTCGAGCTGCGTTCGAACAGTTTTACATTGAGCTCTTCTTCAAGCTTTTTTATGGCGATACTTAACGTAGGCTGACTTACAAAGCAGGCCTGGGCTGCATGCCCAAAGTGTTTTTTCTGTGCTACGGCAACGATGTAACGAAGTTCAGTAAGTGTCATAATTCAATATAGCTTCAAAGATTATATTAGTTTGATGACTGTATTGGTAAATAGCAATGAAAAAATGGCTTTCAATCAATTTAATCTATTAAGTTTTTCTCTCAAATTGATTAGAATAGTCGAATGAATAATCTTATTAAGAAATTTTTTCAACCAGCCTTCCAACGCTTTAATGAAGTTCAGCCATCGATGGCGATAGATCTTGCTACTGCAACGTTGATGGTTGAAGTGAGTAAAGCTGATTTTTCGCAGGATGAAGCTGAATTACAGAGTATTCGGCTATTATTGCTGAAGCACCTTTCCCTGTGTGAAGAGGAAGTGGATACTTTGCTGGCAAATGCTCATGAAGAAGCGGATCGATTAGTGTCGTTGCAACATATTACCCGTTTAATGAATGAGCAGCTTGATCAGAAAGCCAAAGCGAAAGTGATTGAATTAATGTGGATGGTGGCTTTTGCCGATGGTGAGAAGCATCATTATGAAGAACATTTACTGAGGAAGGTTGCCGATTTACTGTATGTTTCTCATGAAGACTTCATAAAAGCCAGAATGCTGGCAGAAAAAACAGCCTGACCAAAAAGCATTTCACCACGAAGGCACGAAGAGCACGAAGGTTTGTGGGTATGGTTTAAATTTGCAGGTCATGCCTGGATTCAAACAGAGTGCTTACTCTTAATAATAATCCCAGCTATTTTTTCTTCGTATTCTCCGTGGCTTCGTGGTGCATATTTTCTTTAATTAGCAAAAAACTGCTGGCGTAGCTTTATGTTACCAACCTGTCCATCAGCGGTTTTTACTTTAATCGAAAAATCTAAAGTTTCGCGATTAGTCACTGAAAAAACACTGATGTAATAAATGGCTTTTTGTTCTTCAATTTTACGTAATTCGATAGCGCGTAACTGTCCGGTTAAGTTAGTTGCACTGACATCAATTTCGGCTTCTACACCTTGAAAACCTGCGCCTTTTGCGAGTACGGATATATTTAACAATCCTTTGTTTTTACTGCGCGTAATACCATACGCAGTTGCTACGGCAGGCGGTAGAGATTCTGTTGAAATGGCGTTGTAATGAACAATGTAATTTCCTACTTCCTGGGAACTTTCTGCAAATGCAATAGATTGGAAGCCGATTAAAATACTAATAAAGGCTAATGATATTATTTTTTTCATGTTTTCTCCGTTGGTATCATGTTGTGGGATCAAATTAAAATTATAATAACTGCTGATATTGAACCCTGTTATAAGTATAGAACGTATTTAATTAAAAAGATTCGATTATTGTTTTGATAAATTAATTATTTTATCTGGAATTTCAGTGATATTTTTTATAATCAGGGTTTTTCGCCGTCCACTTAACCCCCTTTGAATAGACACCTGTGATTTAGAGGTTTCACACAGTTTGGCAATAAAAGTAATCAACGCTTTATTTGCCTTACCCTCAACCGGCGGTGTTTTAAGCTGTATTTTCAGGCAGTTATCATACAGACCGCTAAGCTGCTCCTGCGCTGCCCCGGGTTGAATATGGCAGAATAAGGTAAGTTGATTATTTTTTAAAACCCAGGGCTGTCGATTCATAATTGAGCAGCGAGATACACGATAGGGGGAATCAGCAACATTTTTAGTACCATTAGTCCTAATGAAGCAAAAAGCGGGGATAAGTCGAGCCCCCCCAGTGGTGGAATAAATTTCTGAATGGGTCTCATGACCGGTTGACTGAGGGTGTTGATTAATCCAATCACGGGGTTGTAACCACCGCTATTTACCCAACTGAGAATGACCGAAACGATGATAGCAAATAAAAATATATTGATAAACATCGAAAGAATTTCAGCCAGTGCAATAATCAACATGCCGAAAATGCTTACAGAACCAATAGGTGCCAGCACATTGGCTAACTCCACAACGCCTGCTCCTAAAGCTTTGAGAATAAAATACTTAAGCATGATAATAATCAGGGCAAGCGTTAGAGCGGCTATATCCTGACCACCAAAACCGGGGATAATTCTACGTAAAGGTTTTAACGGGGGGGTGGTTGCACGAACAATAAACTGGGAAACAGGGTTGTAGAAGTCGGCGCGTAACCATTGCAGCATGAAGCGTAATAAAACCAGAAAAATATACAGGTCTAGAAGCGTGTTAATTATCAATACTAGCGGCGATGTCAGGTAGGATGAACCCATTTTAAATTCTCGATTTAAGTGTTACTAAGTTTTAATATTACCTGAATCAATAACTTGTGCCAGAAACTGTCATAAAGTTACTAATTCAGGTATTAGATAGTGTCGCCAGCCAGTTCGTCGGCCAGTTCAACAGAGCGTTTTGCGGCAGCCTGTGTTGCCTCCAGTACAAGTTGCTGTAATCCATTATGCTGGAAGCTGGCTATAGCCTGTTCGGTTGTGCCGCCTTTTGATGTAACTTGCTGACGTAGAGTGCAGACATCTTCGTCGATCGCCATAGTGGCTGCGCCCAGTGCCGTTTGGCGGGCCAGTTTTGCTGCGGTTTCATTATCCAGGCCCAGTTCTATAGCGGCATTTTGTAATGCTTCGATAAACAGGAAAAAATAAGCCGGCCCGCTGCCTGATATGGCGGTTACCGCATCTAACTGAGATTCCTGTTCCACCCAGACGGTAATCCCCGTACTTTGTAGAATTTTTTCTGCACTTTGTTTCTGGCTTAGGCTCACGGCAGAGTTAGCGAACAGGGCTGATGCACCCAGATTAACCAGAGACGGCGTGTTTGGCATGCATCTTACCACTGCATGATCTCCGCCAAGCCAGCGGTTAATATCGCTTTCACGAATGCCTGCGGCTATGCTGATAAAGAGTGGTTTACGCTGAGTTTTGCTGAGGGAAATCGCAACTGATCTGCATACCTGCTGCATAACCTGCGGTTTGACGGCCAGCACAATGATATCCGCAGAAGATATCGCAATGCCGTTGTCAGTTTCTGTGCAAATCGAAAAATCATCATGTAGTTGCTGAAGTTTCGCAGCATTTATATCATTAGCAATAAGATTTTGAGGCGGGTACTGATTGGCTATCAGGCCACCTATCAGGCTGCTGGCCATATTGCCTGCGCCAATAAAGCAGATAGTAGCTGTTGTTTTGTTGGTCATATTATTTTATTTAACAGTTAGTTTTAGGTTGTCCGGGCGCCAAAAATGGCAGTGCCTATTCTAACCAGTGTTGAACCTTCTGCAATGGCTGCTTGCATATCCTCACTCATTCCCATTGAAAGCGTATCGCAATCGGGGCAGTACTGCTGGAGTTCGGTTAATGCCTGTCTCATCTTTGCAAAAGGAATTCGCTGTTGTTGTGGATCTTTATGGATGGCAGGAATAGCCATTAAACCGCGTAGTTTTAATCGGGGAAGTGGTGCAATTTGGTGTGCTAAAGAGAGAATTTCATTTAACTGAATGCCTGATTTAGCGGGCTCATTGTCAATATTGACCTGCAGTAGTACGTTTAGTGGTGAATTATTGGCAGGACGTTCATCACTTAACCTTCGAGCAATTTTGAGCCTGTCAATGCTATGAACCCAGTCAAAAAGTTCACTGATTTTACGGGTTTTGTTGGATTGAATCGGCCCTATATAATGCCAGATGATATTTTTATCGCGTAAAGCGATAATTTTTTGTTCGGCTTCCTGTAAATAATTTTCGCCAAAATCCCGTTGGCCGCAATGGTAGGCGATTTCAATATCGGAAACAGGCTTGGTTTTACTGACGGCAAGCAGGGTTACCTTATTCGGGTCACGTTGAAAGTCGCGGGCAGTCTGCTTAATTTTGTTTTGCACCAGGGCAAGATTTTTTTCGATGTTATGCATAGCTTTTGCTATAGTCATTGCTAATAAGTGACATGCTTCTACTATAATTTAAAAAAATGAATATTACACCACTTCCGATAATAACTAATAATCAACATTAGAGAACAACATGGATATAGCTCAACTTCTTGCCTTTGGCGTGAAACAAGGCGCTTCAGATTTGCACCTTTCAGCCGGGTTACCCCCGATGATCAGGGTGGATGGTGATATTCGTAGAATTAATGTACCGGAAATGGACCATAAGCAGGTTCATGACATGCTCTACGATATCATGAGTGATAAACAGCGTAAGGATTTTGAAGAGTTTCTGGAAACAGACTTTTCATTTGAAATACCGGGGCTGGCACGTTTTCGTGTCAACGCATTTAATCATAATCGAGGTGCTGGCGGTGTTTTTAGAACCATCCCTTCCAAAATTCTGTCACTGGAAGATCTTGGTGCTCCGTCGATTTTTAAGGATATTTCTGAATATCCTCGTGGAATAGTATTAGTCACCGGCCCCACCGGTTCAGGTAAGTCGACCACGCTGGCAGCCATGGTAGACTATAAGAATGATACTGAATATGGTCATATTCTGACCGTTGAAGACCCGATAGAATTTGTACATCAGAGTAAAAAGTGCCTGGTTAACCAGCGTGAGGTACATCGTGATACATTGGGTTTTAATGAAGCGCTTCGCTCTGCATTACGTGAAGACCCGGATACTATTCTGGTGGGCGAAATGCGTGATCTTGAAACCATTCGATTAGCATTGTCTGCCGCTGAAACAGGTCACCTTGTTTTTGGTACCCTGCACACCAGTTCAGCCGCTAAAACGATCGATCGAATCGTCGATGTTTTTCCTGCCGCTGAAAAGTCGATGGTTCGTTCGATGTTATCGGAATCACTGAAAGCAGTAATTTCACAGACATTGATGAAAAAAATTGGTGGTGGTCGTGTCGCAGCTCATGAAATCATGATCGGGACACCGGCTATTCGAAACCTGATTCGTGAAGACAAGATTGCCCAGATGTACTCGGCCATACAGACCGGTCAGAGCCTGGGAATGCAGACGCTGGATCAGAACCTTAAAACGATACTGGCTCAGGGCTTAATATCAAAAGAAGAAGCCAGGAAAAAGGCAGCTAATCCTGATGCTATTTAGCATCCAGGTTTATCAGGTTAATATTTAAAGGCAAAAAATATGGATAGAAATAAAGCGATAGGTTTTATGCATGACCTGTTAAGAATGATGGTTAGCAAAGGAGGATCGGACCTGTTTATTACGACTGGTTCACCACCAGCCATGAAAATTGACGGCAAGATCGCTACGGTATCAAAGCAAATTCTGGCTCCCACGCATACCCAGATGCTGGCCCGATCTATTATGAATGACAAACAGGTGTCTGAATTTGAGGGGCATCAGGAATGTAATTTTTCAATTGCCTTACCCGGCGTTGCCCGTTTTCGTGTGAATGCGTTTGTACAACGTGGCAGTACCGGGCTGGTATTGCGTATCATTAATTCTGAAATCCCCAGTTTTGAAGAACTTAACCTGCCGAATACGTTGCAGGACATTACCATGACCAAGCGTGGACTGGTTATTTTTGTCGGTGGTACCGGTTCGGGTAAATCAACCTCTTTAGCATCAATGGTGGATTATCGAAACCGTCACAGTTATGGTCATATTATAACTATTGAAGATCCGGTAGAATTTGTGCATGAACATCGTAACTGCCTGGTGACTCAACGTGAAGTGGGCGTTGACACCGATAGCTATGAAATTGCCCTGAAAAATACCTTGCGACAGGCACCTGACGTGATTTTAATCGGCGAAATCAGAGATAGAGAGGCCATGGATCACGCCATCGCCTTTGCTGAAACCGGGCACCTTTGTCTTTCTACATTACATGCAAACAGTACTAACCAGGCACTGGATAGAATTATCAACTTTTTCCCTGAAGAGCGACGTCAACAGTTATTGATGGATTTATCGTTAAACCTGAAAGCTCTGATTTCTCAACGACTGATACCCCGTATCGATGGTGTCGGCCGTATTCCCGCCGTTGAGATTATGATTAACACACCTTTGATGCAGGATCTGATTTTTAAAGGTGAAGTGCATGAGATGAAATCTTTAATAAAAAAATCGAATGAACAGGGCATGAAAACATTTGATCAGGCTTTATACGATTTATACGAAAGTCGACAGATTACCTTTGAAGATGCTCTGAGAAATGCTGATTCAGTGAATGATTTACGACTGCGAATAAAACTGGAAAGCGATACAGCAAGAAAAAGCGGACTGGTGGATGATCATCGTGATGATTTCGAGCTGGAAGATGCTGAGGATGATAATTCACCTGGTGGAATGATATAGAAACTTTAAGGTTTAGGTATTCGTAATGAGCAAAGAACCAACCACTAATCTGCTGGAGCCTTATTTAAAAATTATGGCTGAGAAACAGGCGTCTGATCTGTTTTTTGTCACCGGTGCCCCACCTAATATGAAGCTGGATGGTAAAACTGCAGCTATAGCTAAAAATCCATTTAAACCCGGTCAGGTGCAAAAGTTGGCATATAGCCTGCTCACCGAAGAACAGGTGATGGATTTTGAAATAAACCGGGAATTAAACCTGGGTTTTACACTGCTTAATGTGGGACGTTTTCGGGTCAATATTTTCTTACAAAGATCCGAAGTTTCGATGGTTATTCGCTATATTAAGTGGATCATACCGAGTATCGATGAGCTCGGGCTACCGCAAATTCTGAAAAAAATTGTAATGGGAAAAAATGGACTGGTGCTGGTAGTGGGATCGACTGGATCCGGTAAGTCTACCAGCCTGGCCGCCATGTTAAATTATCGCAATCAACGTGAAGGTGGTCATATTTTAACCGTCGAAGACCCGATTGAATTTGTATTCAAACACTCTAAATCCGTTATTTCACAACGTGAAGTCGGTATTGATACCTTATCCTATGAAAATGCATTACGGGAGGCACTTCGTGAAGCGCCTGAAGTAATCATGATTGGTGAAGCCCGTGACCGGGAAACGATGCAGGCAGCTATAAATTTTGCAGATACCGGTCATCTCTGTTTAACCACTTTGCACGCGGTGAATTCAAATCAGGCAATGGACCGTATTATGAATATGTTTCCCACGGATATGCGCGAACAATTACTGATGGATATGTCATTAAATCTGAAAGCGGTTGTGTCACAACGACTGGTTCCAGCGATGAATGGAAAGCTGGCCTGTGTGGTGGAAGTGATGGTGAACTCGCCTTATATCTCTGAATTATTACGCGAAGGTAATTTTAATGAAATTAAGGAAGTCATGGAAAAAGGTGACACAGTTGGAATGCAGACTTTTGATCAATCCCTTTACGACTTGTATAAAGCGGATAAAATTTCAATTAAAAATGCATTAACTTACGCTGACTCCAGTACTAACCTGGAGTGGAAAATTAATTTTGGTGGAGACCAGGGCAGGGATAGAGATAAACGTCATCATTTAAACGAACAGCCATTTCCAGATGAGCTGGAATTACCCTCTGAAGAGTCATTCTGATGTTTCTTTTACTCGCTACCTTATAACATACTATTTTCCCGAGAAAATTAAATGTCTAAAAACTGGGCTTACCTGATGTTGGCCGGTTCGGCACTTTTCTGGTCTGGAAATTTTGTTATCGGCCGGGCTTTTGCTGCCGACATACAACCTTTAACCATTTCTTATTTACGTTGGTGCAGTGCCTTATTGGTGATTTTACCGTTCACTATAAAATCAATGATAAATCAGTGGTCTATAATCCGTGCAAATTTACCCCTGTTAATTTTCATGGGAGCATTTGGTGTCTCCGGGTTTAATACATTTGCCTATCTAGGGTTGAATAAAACAACTGCTACCAATGCACTGTTGATTAATAGTTTTATTCCAATTCTGATCATACTGCTGTCTACAATAAAACCGGGTATCCCGATTAACGCGGCAAAACTGATCGGTATTCTGATCTCTACCGGTGGCGTTTTAATGCTGGTGAGCCGGGGAGAAGTTGCCAACTTAATAGCCTTCAAAATTAACCAGGGTGATCTCTGGGTGTTATTGGCTGCATTTGTATGGGCCGTTTATTCTATCAGCCTGCGCTGGCGACCTGCTGAATTAACCGCACCCGCATTTCTCAGTTTCACTATGATTATAGGGGTGCTTATTCTGAGCCCGGTGTACTGGTTAAATTTTCTGAATGAACCGGCGTTTGTGGTTAATTCAGCCAATATAGTCGCTATTGCTTATGTCGCGCTGTTTGCTTCTATCGGTGCGTTTTTATTCTGGAACCAGGGAGTGAAAATTGTCGGTGCCGGTACTGCCGGGCAGTTTATCCATCTGATGCCGGTATTTGGAACGATTATGGCTGTGGTATTTCTGGACGAAAAATTATTCTGGTTTCATGTTGTCGGGGCAATAGCGATAGGGTCGGGTATTTATTTATCACTACGAAAGTCTGCGTAAGTAGTTACTATAGAACAGGTTTCTCAGTGAGAGCTTTTAAAGATTTTCAGCAAGAAGCTCACTTAAGTTTAAGAAAGAAGGCTTATTCGTTTCAGGTTTATTGAATTATTTTAAGTTATTAAGTGTGCTCATAGTTGATATATAAATGTATAATAATTTTTACGCCAGCCCTAACGATCCAGAGTGTTTCGATCCTGCTTCTTAAAATAACCAAATTAACCTGAATCTGGAAGCTTTCCTTCAAACAAGGCTTTGTTTTCATTGATGGCTTCCATCATATGGTTGCGAAACACTAATACTCTTGCCGTACGTTTAAGATCCGGGTGTAACAAAATCCACAGACCTAAATTATGTGCGGGATCGGGTTCACAGTAGCGCTCAAGCTGTGGTGCTGTATCCCCCATAAAACAGGGTAAATACGAAACGCCTAAATCCTCCCGTATTGCAGACAGCGTTAACAACGTATCATCACTGAAAAAATTATGTGATTGCTCGTCGCAGGCATGTTTGGTCCAGGATTTATGAAACGTACAGCAATCCACACCTATCCATTTAAGAGCCCCGCCTGTTTCCCGATGTTGTTGCAAATATTCACGGCTGCCATAAATGGTGGAGGCGACTGTGACCAGCTTTTTACCAATTAATGTATCGGTTGGTGTGTTGGTCAACCTGATTGCTACATCAGCTTCACGTTGCGATAAGCTGGAATCTATATTGGAGACAACTACATGTAAGTCTACCTGAGGATAAGTCTTACTAAAGCTGGCAAACATGGGCATTAATACGGTCGAAGCCATGTTATTAATAGCGGTGACCTTTAGCGGGCCTACCAGGTTTGAATCTTTACCCAGCACAGTACCATCCACATGTAGTACTTCAGTCTCCATTCTATGCGCTGCCTGGCGTATATTTTCACCTGCAGGCGTCAACTCGTAGCCTGTATTTTTACGTTCAATTAATCGAGCACCCAAATTTTCCTCTAACTTGCGCAATCGTCTTGAAACGGTGGAATGCTGGACATTAAGCTTTTTGGCGGCACCGCTAATGGACCCGGTGCGTGCGACCTCCAGAAACAGTCTCAGGTCATCCCAATTCATCGTTACTTCTCCGGTTGTGCATTTTTGCACATTATGTTTCTTTTTTTAGCGAATTGTAAGCATAAGTAATCAGCATACACTCAGTATTACTTAAACAAAACAATCAAAGGAGAACAATCATGACTCATAACCCACCACTATTCGATGCTGTAAAATACAAACAAACCACCCTGCAACAGTGGAATACGGCTGCAGAAGCCTGGCATCGCTGGGGCCCCTTACTGTCAAGATGGCTGGGGCCAGCTACTGAAACGATGCTGGATATGTGTCAGGTTAAAAGTGGCAGTCGAGTACTTGATGTAGCTGCCGGTGCCGGAGAACAGACAATAGCAGCTGCCAGACGCATTGGAGAATCAGGGCATATACTGGCAACAGATATTTCACCCGACATCCTTGAGTTTGCCCGTATATCGGCCAATCTAACGGGATTGAAAAATATTTCCACTCAGGTGATCGATGGTGAAAATCTAACGCAGCTTAACGCCGATCCATTTGATGCCATCATTTCTAGAGTAGGCCTGATTTATTTCCTGGATCAGCAAAAGGCACTGGCAGGCATGAAACATCATTTGAGAACTGATGGAAAGGTGGCCGCCATGGTTTATTCCACGGCTGAAAAAAATCCCTTCTTCTCAATTCCTGTATCTATTATACGTCGTCGGGCAAAACTACCTGCCCCTTTACCCGGTCAACCAGGGCCTTTTAGCCTGGGTGACGAAGACAGGCTTGAAAAAGCATTTTCCGATGCGGGTTTCAGAAATATAGAGATTGAAAAAATAAATGCTCCTGTTCGACTTTCCTCGGCGGCAGAGTGCCTGCAGTTTGAACAGGAATCTTTTGGTGCTCTGCATCAAATGTTATCGGGACTGTCAGATCCCCAGCAGGATGAAGCCTGGAATGAAATTGAAGAAGCTCTGGGCCAGTTTGAAATGGATGGTCAATTTGAAGGTCCCTGCGAAATGCTTGTTGCCGTAGGAACCAAATAAACCACAGGAGAGAGATAATGAGTCAAATAGCCATCGTACAGACAGCACCGGTTTTTCTGGATAAAACTAAAACCATTGAGTTAGCGGTTTCGAAGATCGAACAAGCGGCCAAAAAGGGAGCAGATCTAGTCGTATTCAGCGAAGCATTCATACCCGGTTATCCTGCCTGGGTATGGCGCCTGCGACCAGGTGGAGACTGGAACCTGTCAGAACAGTTACATGAACGCCTGTTAAACAATGCGATCAATATGCATTCAGATGACCTGGCTCCACTTTATCAAGCGGCCAAAAAACATCAGCTGACAGTTGTTTGCGGCATAGAAGAGAGAGACAGCGAACATAGTCGGTCAACCCTTTTCAATAGCGTTGTTGTCATCGGTCCAGAAGGCACCCTGTTGAATAAACACCGGAAATTAATGCCCACGAACCCTGAGCGCATGGTGTGGGGATTTGGCGATGGCTCGGGCTTAAAGGTGGTGGATACACCGGCAGGTCGCATAGGCACCTTGTTATGCTGGGAAAACTATATGCCACTGGCTCGATATGCATTGTATTCACAGGGAGTAGAACTGTATATCGCGCCCACCTATGACAGTGGAGATGGCTGGATTGGCAGTTTGCAACATATAGCAAGGGAAGGTTGTTGCTGGGTTGTAGGCTGCGGAAATTTAATGAAAGGCAGTGATATCCCGGATGACTTTCCCGAAAAAGACAACCTGTACCCGGATGCAGAGGAATGGGTGAATCCAGGTGATTCGGTAGTGATTGCCCCCGGCGGTGAAATTACTGCGGGTCCGTTGCGAAAAGAAGACGGCATCTTATATTGCGAAATTGATCCGGCAAAAGTGGGCATCGCGAGAAGAGCACTGGATGTATCAGGTCATTATTCAAGGCCTGATATTTTCCAGCTGCACATCAATACAAAACCACAGTCTTCAGTGGTGTTCGAAAACCAGAAACCCGGTTAATCATTGAATTTGATATAACCTGTTTAGGAGAGACTTATGAATAATCAAACCCGTTACCAGGCCAGTTGTTTTTGCGGTGATGTGCAACTTACCTTAACTGGAGAACCAGAAGCCATGGCTTACTGCCATTGTGACTCATGTAGGCGCTGGTCGGCAGGGCTGGTTAGTGCGTTCACGCTGTGGAAACCTGAAAACATAGAAATAACCTCGGGAAAAGAAAAGTTAGACTGCTTTACTGGAAATCCAGGTTCAGAGCATGAAACCGAAGTGAGTCATCGAAAATGGTGTAAAACCTGCGGGGGTCATATTTATACCGAGCATCCAGACATGGGCGTGAACGATATACCGGCTGCTGTAATAACCGGTTTTAGTTTTAAACCAGGGTTTCATGTGCACTATCAGGAAGCGGTGCGGCCAATTTCAGATGGATTACCGAAGTTTAAGGATCTGCCGAAAGAGGCCGGCGGTTCAGGTCAGCTGCTGAGTGAATAGCTCAATTGATGTGATGAATACAATAACTCTATATGTTGTTTATCTGCTTACCCTTGTGGCATGGTTGTGTGGCGCATCAGCTGTTCTGGCAGCTGATATGCCCTGTCACTTCGAACCATTATCGAAGCAGGTGTATGTCATTAACGGATCTAACCCAGACCAGTGCCCCATTAAAACGCTTCAACACCCGGTCACAAATCCGGTTACTATTATAGGGCAAAGCGGGGTCATTCTGGTCGACCCAGGGAGTAGCCAGCAGGTGGGTAAACTGGTTGTAGACAGGCTTCGCTTTATCACGTCAAAACCCGTCATAGCTATTATCAATACTCATATCCACGGCCTGTACTGGTTAGCCAATCATGCCGTTAAGACCGAATTCCCTGAGGCAAAAATTTACCTGATTACGTACAAAGCTCCGCTAGCTCACGTGGCGAGCTAGTAGCTGGTGCATAATACACCTGTTCATATCTTTTACAGGCCAACATCATGTCACGTAACCTCATTCAATTTCAGCCAGGGCTATCATTATCCCAGTTTATTAAACTTTACGGTACTCAAACCCAGTGTGAAGCGGCTTTAGAAACATCACGCTGGCCCAATGGTTTTTATTGTCCGCATTGAAACGATACTCGACACAGTTCGCATCAGCGTTCCGGCCGAAAACTCTTTCAATGCTACCGTTGCCGTAAACAAACCAGCTTAACAGCCGGTACAATTTTTGATTCCTCTAAACTCTTGCTAACGACCTGGTTTCTGGCCATGCACCTACTGACACAAGCCAAAAATAATGTTTCCACGCTCGAACTTTCTCGTCATCTGGGCGTGAGTTACAACACAGCCTGGCTGATTAAACACAAACTCCTCCAGGTCATGGAAGAACGTGAACAAAATCGTGAACTCATTGGACGCGTCGAGATCGATGATGCCTATTTCGGTGGCGAACATCGCGGTAAACGTGGCCGGGGCTCTCCCAATAAGGTCCCTTTTGTTGCCGCAGTGCAAACCAGTGATGAAGGTCGCCCGCACCTCGTTCGTTTTGACCGTGTCAATGGGTTCACCCATGACGAAATCGAACGCTGGGCTCAACAAGCCTTATCCGCTGATACTGTAGTCCATTCTGACGGTCTCAGTGGGTTTACTGTTCTCTCTGAAATGGTCGATGATCATTTGCCTACCATCACCGGATCTGGCCCCGCTGCTGTTCAACTTCCTCAGTTCAAATGGGTTAATACACTTCTTGCAAACCTGAAAACAGCGATCACTGGTACCTACCATGCCATCAAATTTCAGAAATATGCACAGCGTTATTTATCAGAAGCTCAATACCGCTTTAATCGACGCTTTGACCTGAGTACGATACTATCTCGTTTACTTCGTGCAGCGGTTACTACAAAACCAAAAACTCTTAACGTGACCAGACTGGCGGAGCTTTATACGTAATCAAGAAAATTTATGCCCACCAGAGCATGATCCAGCGAATAGCAGAAGGCGAAGGGGTGTTCTGGATCGACGCAATTACGGGTAAATATGATGGAGATAAAACCCAACTGGCGCTGCCTGATACGGCATTAAAAGGGGGCGAAGTATTAAACCTGAATGGTGTCGAGATAAAAATCCATTATCAGGGGCTTTCTCACACAGACCACGATCTTTTGATCGAAGTGGTTAAGGACAAAATTTTGATCCTGGGCGGTCTCGTGGTCGAGCCGGAAGTACCATCGCAAGGTGTTCCCGCAGATGCCAATTTTAAAGGCCAGATTGCAGCCACAAAATTTGCAATACAACTCCACATGAACATCTATATTCCTGGGCAGGGGTTCCCTCAGGGTGTGGTACTACCGCAAAGAGGGCTTCGATTCCTGCAAGCAATTTATTCCGGTGTTGAACATTATTACAGCGAAGGGCTGGAAGACTTCGAAATAACACAAAGGCTAAAAGTAGAGTTATCTGAATTTCAACAATGGTATCAATTTGATTTTTTGGGCAGAGTAATAGCAGAAATGTACCTGCAGGTTGAACAGGAAAATTTTTAGCGCACTGGAAATTAAGACTTGTTTTGATAAAGACCAGGTTATCCAGGACTGTATAGTTGCCAACAGCGAAAGTCAGGAAGCGTTCCCAGAAGTTATATCAAATGCGATATCAAAAAAAGCGACGTTTTTATCTGAACCTGGTGAGTCCAGACATGCGGGTGTTTCACCAATTACAGATCGCATGAAATAACCATAAAACGAGTATTAAATTTGCTGCTTGCACCCAGAAATTAACATTGGTGAAACAGGCCCTTGACTAGAACGAACGTTCGTTTTAGTATCGACAGATGCAAACTCATATTCCCAATAAAGTACTAACCACAGCATTGAACCTGTTTACGACGAAGGGCTACTTCAGCACTTCTATGCGTGATATTACTGCAGATTCAGCCGTTAGTACCGGTTCTGTATATCACTATTTCAAAGATAAGGAAGGCGTTGCAACAGCACTCTACCGGAGCATGATAGAGCGTATGCGAGTAGCGTTACTGCATATTGTCAGTACACATGATACTTCACATGATCAATGCCATGCTGTCATCAGCCTGCTGTTTAAAATAGCCGAAGAGGAACCTGAAGTGATGAGCTTCATGCTCTACACAAAGCATCGCGAGTTTTTGCCAGCCGAGCCTCCAGTCTGTTCATCTGAGCCTTTCGAAATTATGCGTTCAATGGTTCAGTCTGGCATGGATAAAGGTGAGATCGAACAGCGCGATGTATTAGTTGCCTCTACCTGCCTGTATGGCGGAGCTATAAAAATGATCACTTCTCACCTGGACGGGATTCTCGATCAACCTCTAAGTTCCTACCTGGATGATATCTGGGCCTGCTCCTGGCGCGCCGTTGCCAGCAGTAAAAGCTAACCACTTTCAGCATATTCAGCATCACGATGAATAAAACAGAAGCATTAGAAGATTACTGTATGGGCTGTGTCTACTATCCACCCAACTTGCCAGTACATGCCTATTCGGCAGAAGACTATCAGATGCTTCAGCAAAAAAGCTGTTCATTCGACCACCAACCAGCAGACAAATATTGCCAGGCAACGAGAAAGACCAGCTGTTCATTGGTTGATCTCGAACGCATGAAAAATTCAATCTAACAAACCACAGACTAAACGATGAAAAATTTAATCAAAAAAATACTGCATACTGTATTAATTATTCTAACCATCAGCAACGTGTATGCTGCTAAAAATGTTATAGATGACAGTTCATCTCTGGGCGACCTTAAAGTGGGTAAAGGCATTTTTCTGGTGGATATCGGAGATCCTAAAAAACTAAATTTTTACCTCGAAGTCATACAGGGTACATTCAAAGGAATGAAAGCACAGGGAGTTCAACCAGACTTCATCCTGGTATACATTGGACCCAGTGTAAAATACCTCAGTAATGCTCCCTCAAGTGAAACAGAACAGGAAGCCGGCGGCATATTACTGGAGATTGAATCTAATGTAGAGGCTTTAGCAGAGTTGGGCATAAAACAGGAAGTCTGTGCGGTAGCAACAAAAGTATTTGGTATCGATAATGAAACTATTTTTCCCTCCATGACTCTGGTAGGTGATGGATTTATCTCGCTGATTGGTTACCAGGCACAAGGGTATCATCTGGTACCGGTTTTCTAGTTCAGATATATGGCGGGTCAATATAAATGAAATGAGCTAATAAATAGCCGTAATGTTGTAGTGATGTTTTTGACCGGCCAGCTTGATGTTGATTTCTTCATCGACATAACAACCCATTAACTTTTTACCCAGTGGCGCTGCAGGAGTAATAAGGGTGATATTCAGTCCTGAAAAACTTATTTTGACACCACCAGAAACTGGCGCTAAAAACAAAATTTGTTGTGAGTCACTGTCATCCATTAAGTAAATTAAAGCGCCCAATGAAATGGCAGTCTGCGGAGTAAAATCAGTAATTTTGAGTTCGCCAAAAGCCGTTAAGTTAGCTTCACATATGGCAACCCGTTTAGCCTGACCCTGAGCCAGATAAGAAGCTTCCAGCCCCAGCGTGTCATACTTGTTATCCGCTACATTCTCTGCATGTGTGGCCGTGCTGTAAGCTTGCATTGCTGCGTTAATGGCGTCCTGCCGAAGAGTGTTTAACTCTGCCAGTATTGTTTGATGTAATAACTCTTTATCCATGCTTATTTTTAATGAATGTTTAAGTTGCTCGGGTAATGGATGTTAACACCCCGTTTTCAATGCTAAACCAGTGCCTGGATAGACCGCCTTAAAACGGAACAGTTACTTTGTAGCGAACTCTGCCTGGCGACACGCCAAAGACCCGCTTGAAAACCCTGCAAAATAAGTGCGCTAGAGTAGTGTTTATTCTGGCTGATGGCGTTGATGAGGGGGCGCTGTGGTGCACTTTCCTTGAGGACCTGTGTTTTGGGCCATGCCAGCTTCCTTTCCGTGGACACAGTCACTATATACTCATAATATTCTCTATTTGTATATCCAAACATCTTTGATCGTGCCGACGCCTGAATGGCTCCTTTATTATTCAATAATTGTCCCGGCCACCATGGTAGTTGTAACTCTTGCAGTAAAGTCCCAGCCATGAAACGGGGTGTTTTTCCCGGCAGAGAGAAACCTGGCCGAATCACATTGATAGTGGCACTGGTCATCAACAATGATTATGTCCGCCAGTTCTCCCGGTGCAATTTGCCCGGTGGGTAATGCAAAGATACTGGCAGGCTTTAGCGTTAATTTATTCACCGCCTGAGGCAATTTCAGAACACCCTCTTCAACTAATTTAAACAACAAGGGGAGCAGTGTATCCAGCGCACTGATGCCGGGTTCGGCTGATGGAAAAGGTTTTAACTTTGCATCGGCATCATGCGGTTGGTGGTCTGAGCAAATACAGTCTATGGTGCCATCAATTAATCCCTGGCGTAACGCAGCTTTATCCTGTTCACTGCGTAACGGTGGTATGGTTAATTTATTGGTGTCAAAGTAGTCAATGTCGCGATCAGTGAGGAATAATTGATGCATACTGACATCTGCGGTTATTGGTAGACCATCTTTTTTCGCCTGTCGGATCATATCTACTGAGCGAGCACAGGAAATCTGACCAAAATGAGTTGTGGCGCCTGTTTGCGCAACCAGCTCAATGTCTTTCGCCAGTGCAGCTGTTTCGGCGGCTTCAGGAATAGGTGGTAATCCCAGGCGAGTTGCGAGAGCTCCTTCATGTGCGCAGCCGTTAGAGTAAAGAGCATGGTCATATGGCTGGATGACCACTAACATATTTTGCCCTGCGGCATATTCCATGGCGCGTCGTTGTACCAGGTTATTAGCAAAAGGCTGGAGTGCATTGCTGAGTGCGACACATCCTGCCAGTTTTAAGGTACCCATGTTACTCAGGTGTTCACCGTTGAGTTTTCTGGTAATTGCGCCGATGGTGTAAATATGACAACGGTTGCCTGCTTTTTGATTACTATGGTGAATCTGTTCTACGATGGCAGAGTTATCGGTAATGGGTTTGGAATCCGGGGGAATGCATAGACTGGTTATGCCATTCATGGCTGCCGCCCTGGTTTCTGAGGCTATACTTGCCTTATGGGTGAAGCCGGGCTCTCTGACCCTGCACTGAATGTCGATCAGGCCGGGTAATACTAACTGGCCACTGGCATCGATAACTTTGTCTGCCGTGAATCCCTGTGGTTTATCGCCGATAGCGATGATTAACTGGTTCTCAATAAAAATATCGGTGATCTCATCCTGCTGTGTTGCCGGGTTGATCATTCGACCTTGTTGGATGTGTATTTTCATCGTCCTTACACCGGTTGAGAGGCGATCATCGACATCACCGCCATACGTACAGCGATACCGTAAGTGACCTGTTGTAATATGACCGACTGTTTGCCATCCATCACGGATGATTCTATCTCAATGCCACGGTTGGCGGGGCCGGGGTGCATTACTATTGCATCCGGTTTGGCCAGTTTTACGCGATCAGCTGTGAGACCATACTGGCGAAAATATTCCTGTTCACTGGGTAGCAGAGCTCCTGTCATGCGTTCTTTCTGCAGCCGCAGCATAATCACTACATCGACATCTTTGAGGCCTTCATCCAGATCATGGTAAACCTGTACACCAAGTGCTTCTGTCTGTTCAGGCAATAAGGTGCGTGGTGCGATGACTCTAACCTGTCCGGTATTTAATATATTTAAGGCATGAATTTGTGAGCGGGCAACACGTGAATGTTTGATGTCTCCAACAATTGCCACACACAGGTTCTCGAAGCTTCCTTTATGTCGGCGAATGGTAAACATGTCCAGCATGCCCTGTGTGGGATGAGAATGCTGACCATCTCCTGCGTTTAATACGCTGACGCCAGGGGCAACATGTTGTGCAAAAAAATGAGCGCTGCCACTATCCTGATGGCGTATCACAAACATATCAACTTGCATGGCCTGCAGGTTGTGCAGGGTATCCAGCAATGACTCACCTTTCACCGCTGATGAAGTCTTGATGTCGAGGCTGAGTATGTCGGCGGATAATCTTTGAGCGGCCAGTTCAAAAGTTGCACGGGTTCTGGTGCTGGCTTCAAAAAACAGGTTTGCGACCGTTTTACCGCGCAATATTGGTACTTTTTTGATGCTGCGATTAGTAACAGAAGTAAAGGATTCTGCGGTATCCAGAATATTGG
>CALCSG010000458.1 GCA_937894085.1 uncultured Gammaproteobacteria bacterium
TAAAACCAAAGAGCGGGAGATTAACAAATTAAGTCAATGATAACATCACCGTCACCTCTACTAAAATTTCAATGACTGTTACCAGCGATGCAGCTGAGTGTAACTCAGAAAATAATATTACGAAGCCCTGGTAGTGACTGATAAAGTGGACATTCCTGTATGCATGTGAAATCGGCCAATCATCGCAATTCCGGGCATTTCTGACAGGCTATAAGGCAAGTCCATGGACAGGTTGTGTGAAAACTATTCATCAGAAAACGAAGTGGAAAATGCTATCCTTTATTCCTTAATAAATGTGTTTATAGTGGTTAATTCCAGTCAAATTAACGGGGTTTAATGAATGAGGAAGATATGGGTGCCAAGCTGGTTGAGCCAGGTATTCCAACTATCTAAGGATAATCAGAGACAGGTTAACATACGTCAGAAATGATCAGGCGGCTTATCCATCACCGGTTTAATAATTAACTCTATACGCCGGTTAGCCGCTCGACCTTTATCAGACTGATTACTGCTAACAGGTCGATTGGCACCAAAGCCCATTAGATAAAGGCGTGGTCGCATCACTTTATGATTGAGTAAATACCTGCCTACAGCAAGCGCCCTCTTTTCCGAGAGGCGTAGATTGTAATCGGCGTCACCCTGATTATCTGCATGCCCTTCGACTACGATGAGTGTTTTATAATACTCAGTTAGCACGTCAGCGATGAGTAAGAGTGGTTGCTCAGAAAACGAATTCAGTCGAGCACTGTTAGAATCAAACATCAAAGACCCCGGAATAGTGATTTTTATATCCTGCTCACCGCGGACGGTCGTAATATTTATGCCAGCGAGTTTTTGCTGCAAATTGGCATACTGTACATCCATGTAATAACCAACATTCTCTGAGTTTAAGCTGGATTTTTCATTACTCCGCAAGCTATTCATCGCTTGAAGCATATCGCTGTCCCCTTTAGCCATCATCAAATCTGGGCTTTTAGACTTAGTGGGCGTGATAACGGGGGCGGGTGATACTGATACCGGAGGAGAAGTGCCTGGCTTTGATGAAACAGCAGTTGCTGGTGTTAATTCACTAAGAATTGAACACCCCGTAGCTAATACAGTAAACGCTATCGAAAGGATTAATGGCTTGATGAAATAGTGTGGATTAAAGACTTTCAAAATTGGTTTTCTTTTCAACGACTGTTACTGGGTTAACTAACGATTTAGTTTTATTTTATACCGGACGCTCGAAATTTAATAACCTTATTATTTCCTTTTGGTGGTGAAAATGCGAAATCAACAAATTGCTTTGCTGATAAAGGTTTGCTAAATGCATACCCTTGACCAAGTAATACCTGCTGCCTAACCAACCAGTCGGCCTGATGGTCTGACTCAATACCCTCGGCGACCACATCCAGTTTAAGCGACTTAGCTATATCAATGATATGGCAAATTACATTACTGATAACCCCATCTGTTTCAATGGCATCTACGAATATTTTATCCACCTTTAATATATCGAGTTCAAACCTTTCAAGATAAGAAAGACTGGAATACCCCGTACCAAAATCATCAATAGCAATTCGATGTCCACGCTGTCTGAGCTGCTTAATACGTTCACAGGCATCATCAGCATCCACCAATGCACGTTCGGTTATCTCCAGACAAATAGCGCTAGCTGGTACTCCACTAGCCTGAAGCTGCTTTTCAAGAAAGTCACTGACAGTGTCAGTCGCCAGGTTTTGAGCAGTCAGGTTGAGATTAATTTTAAAATCGGGGTATTTACACAGATAAACGCTCATTTCCTGCAATATACTCTTCAATATAGCCATCGCCAGCTCATCGCAAAGCCCGGCTTCCTCAACGATGGGAATAAACACATCAGGGCTCACCTCCTCGCCACATACTCTTATCCACCGTGCTAGTGACTCTGCACCACAACAACGCCCGCTTACCATGTTTATAATCGGTTGATATTTCACTTTAAGTTGGTCGTTAACTATCGCATCATGTAATTCAGCCGACAGGCTCAACCGCTGACGAGAATACCGAAGAACTATAAATGTCCATAATGCAATAAACACAAGACCTACTAATCCGGCAATCAGTAGAGCGGGTAAATAACGATGCCATAATTCAGTCATCGGTTGTTGGGCAACCACATCGATAGGAAACACTGTACCCAATGAAAAACGGGATAAAATACGCTGATTAGCACTATCAACCATTAAACCCGGGGATAATGATTCAGGATTCGGCAGCATTGTTTTAGGCTCGGTAGATATCATTAACAGACCTTCAACCCAGAGCCCTGCCTTTTGTCCTTCCAGAGGACCTGTATTTATCAGTAACCGAGGGTCGATAACGACATCGTGCTCTCCGAATCGCATCAAAAATAGCTGCACACCACCAATTTCAGTTTCTTCACTAGGCCACCAGGCAATAACCCCGGAATCATAAATTCGGCTGGCTTGAGGTGGGGTGAATTCCAGCCCTTGAATAAACCCTGCACCGCATAGCCTGTCCGCCGCTTGCCAATAGCCTATTGCCCGAATAAATGGCCGGGCAACTGCGGCTTCCTGCATTAATTGCAAATGGTCAGGAGAACAGGGTAATGGAGCAGCGTTATTAAGGCTTATCAGTAAATCACGGGCATCGATAATGGCATTCTCTACCTGCTGACCAAGTTGATGCGAAAATGCCTGCAGTCGATGTTCTTCTACCTGCACAGACTTTTGCCATAGATACCAGGCAAGAGAAAACAACAACGCAAAACCCAGCAAGGTGGCGCCAAGTATTTGTAATCGTATTTTGTCTCGACGAATCATAAGTATAAGAAGTATAGAAGCCCTATCTGCCAATATCAATCCGCTAAATCCGAACCAGTACCAGTCCTTTTTCCGTGTTATGTATTGCTTTGCCTGAAAAGTTCGTCCACCCGCCGCGCATCAGTTGATCACTTTCAACTAAAGTTCATCATAAGCCCGTAGCGATGCCCTGCGTCACCAATTGGTGGCAAAACTGTTTAATTGCATCCACTATTGATCCAGATTTGTGCTTTATTTGTATATCAATTACACAGCCGTGCTTCTGCCAACAACCTTTTTCCTCTACCACTGATTGTATGAGCTATATGGAATCGATGGGGTCAAATTTGATTTGGAATCGATAGGATCAGACTCGATGGCGGGCAGATTCCATGCCGGTAAGTTAAGGTCCTTTGTCGTCATGCCCGCGTACGACTGCATGGATGCAGAAGGTAGAGCGAAGCAGGAAGCCAGAGCCGAGGCGGGTATCCATTTTATAGGCCTGCAGGCTCGTTGTGATGGATTGCATCCCTTGTTTCCGTGAACGGCACTTCCATGTGCCACTACTCTGGCCTTCACCAGAATGACGCGAGTCGCTTAACTTACCGGCATTGGGGGCAGATTAGATTGATTTCACAACTTTCTCTGAATGGCCACAATGCCCATGATTCTGTATTCAAGAAGCTGACTCAGTATAACCATAACTGGCACTTTGTGTGCGTTCAATTTTGAGTCAACACAACTAATTGAACCTGTATGAAAAATAAATCTCCTTACTGCGACAACTTAATGCTCGTAGTATTGCGAACGTTTATAAAATTTCGTTAGTTATTAACTGTTTTCTCCAAACAACGTATGCCCCCTGGAATTCCAGGCATTCAGGTGTATATATATCGCAAACCTAATCAACTGACAGCAGTAAAATCATCTTTTCCAGCTCCACAAACCGGACAGACCCAGTCATCAGGAATGTCTTCCCATGGAGTACCAGGTGCTATCCCACCATCCGGGTCACCCTCTGCTGGATCGTATATGTAACTACAAACATCGCATTCATAATTTTGCGCATCATCAGCTTTGCTAACTTCTGTTACTGATTCAAGGGTAGCATCCTCAGCTGGCAGTAAATCAGGCATACGCTTTGCCATGCTCTTTTGCAATTCTGTCTTTTTACCTGCTAAAGCAAAGCCAGTTTCAGTGCCATCCTGTGACTGAAAGACAGCAACTGCTTCATCATTACTTTGCTCAACTGTCCAGTAGCCGTCAGCACCAACGGGTGGTGGACATACAATCAACGGAAGAGCAGGTGTTTTGACAACGACAGGCATCGCTGGCAGCTGTAGTTTTGTCTCGTTTCCTGTCAACGTTTCTGCAAGTACCCGGGACTCTGCCAGTAAAGGAGCAATGAAGGGTAACAGTCCAGCCTCAGTTTGTGCACAGTCGCCTAAAGCAAAAATTAAAGGATCATTTGTTCTCATAAAGCGATCGACAATAATTCCGGCCTGTACATCAAGACCGGCCTCCCTGGCAAGGTCAACCCGTGCAACAAGTCCTACGGCAGATAGAGCGTGATCAAATTTTACAATTGTTCCATTATCCAGCTCAGCCTGTAATCCTGATTCGTTGGCAGTATATCGAATCACCGTACGACCCATGTGTGCTTTGCAACCTGCTCGCTGCAAAGCATCTACAAGCATGTTGCCAATTTGTTCTGGTAGTAATCTGGCGAGTGGCCACGCTGCAGGATCCACCATTGAGACCTGATATCCTGCAGTTACCAGGTCGTTAGCAAATTCACAACCTATCAAACCAGCACCAATCAGTAATATATGATCACCAGGGTTTAATTTTTCACGCCAAACACGATAATCATCCAGGTCATTCACCGTTGAAATATCTACTAACTGCTGGCCTTCAACAGGAAATATTCTGGGATCAGCACCCAGCGCAAGCACCAGGCGACCATAACTCAAACTACTGTTTTCACCATTTTTCTGCAGCATCAACTGCTGTGTATTTCGATCAATACCAAGTACTGTAGTGCCAGCGATGATTTCAATGCCCAGCTCCTTTGCCATTGTATTTCCATCTTTCTGGATCATATCGTCAGCCTGGTGTTTACGCGCAAAGGCATTCGATAGCATTGGCTTTGAATAGACTTCACCACCATCCCTGGTGATGATAGTAATGTCCAGGGAAGTATCGCGTTTACGCAGTTCTCTGGCCACAGCATACCCGGCCAGTCCACTGCCTACTATGACTAGAGAAGCCGTTGCCTGAACCTGCTCAGAATTGTTTTCTTCTGCCATATCCGGTTTTTTTGTAACACACTCAAAATCTTCTTTACCAACACCACACACTGGGCAAACCCAGTCATCAGGAATATATTCCCAACGTGTACCGGGAGCAATTCCACCATCCGGGTCACCCTGCTGTGGATCATAAACCCAGCCGCAGGCATTACAAATATAAGTGCTAGTACTGTCTGACATGGTTTAATCCTTGTTTTGATAGCGTTGTCTGAAAATTAAAATTTTTTAAGCCGAATTTATCCGCTAAAACAAATTAATGCGATTAACTGCGTATTACGAGCGATGAGTGTCATTCTCATTCAGAGTATACGCAGTTAATGTTCATATTATGAAACTACCGTAAACTTTTCACCTTTCGCTTTACAGACCGGACATATGTCGGGTGCATCACCAATTACTGTATGGCCACATATTGGACATACACGAACCGGCAGGTCTTCCAGGTCCTTACCTGATTTAACCGCTTCCAGAGCGGCATTGAATAAATCATGATGTACCTTCTCAACCTCCATGGCATTTGACATCGATTTGGCCGCACGACGATCACCTTCCTCCTCTGCGGTAGCTACCATCGGTGGGTACATTTCCTCAAACTCGTACTTTTCTCCAGCAGCAGCTTCCTGCAGGTTTTCTGCCGTGCTTTTCACTCCATCCATAGCTCGCAAATGCGCCAGGGCATGAACAGTCTCTGCGGCAGCAACTGCTCGAAAAAGTTTGGCGACCTGCGCAAAACCATCTTTTTCGGCTCGTTCAGCATAAGCAAGATAGGTACGATTTGCCTGACTTTCTCCGGCAAAAGCTTCTTTAAGATTTTCTTTAGTATTCATTTCTAAAACTCCAATTAAGGTAGTTCACTGAAATCTGTTAGTGAGTAAT
>CALCSG010000459.1 GCA_937894085.1 uncultured Gammaproteobacteria bacterium
CACTTATTATACGAATTCAGGCTATTCTAATAAAGGCTTCAGTAGAATAAAAATTCATGGATGGTTTTTGAAGTCAGGCTTGGTTCTTTCGAGGTTTATATGCTTTGCCATGGTAGATGTAAGTACATTTTAGTAGTTTTATTTTTTTCCTGGCTATTGGCAAGCTGCTCCAGTTCTAATAGTTCTAATGAAGAAAATAATCAACCTGTCGCAGACTTTGTCGTAACTGCCAGTGTAAATGCCGGTGAAACGGCTATAACCGGTCTGGTTATATCTACACAGCCAGCAAATGGCTCTACCTTAAGCTTTGAAATTTCTGATGGGTCTGATGTTCCTGCTGGATTTACTTTAAACAGTGATGGCAGCTTCAATTTTAATCCCGCAGATTCCTCTTATTTACACCTCAATGCCGGTGATACGGAAGTACTAACTATTCTCATCACCGTGACCGACGCTCAGGGTGCAACTGAAATTACAGAGATAAAGATTACTGTAACCGGCACCAATGATGCACCGGTTGTCGTGGTGGCAGTGAGCAACAGTGTTGAAGAAGATGCTGCAATCCTGCCTGGCCAGTTAACGTTTATAGATGTTGATGATAACTCAACGGTAACTTTTGCGGTATCCGACGGCGCTAGTATACCATCTGGCTTTGCCCTGAATTCTGATGGCAGTTATAGCTTTGATCCATCAGATGCCGCTTACCAGCATCTTAATGTCGGTGATACTGAAGTGTTAACGATTCCTGTGACCGTCACAGATGATCAGGGCGCGACTGATACCACCCAGATACAAATCACCGTGACAGGTACCAATGATGCACCGGTAGCAGGTGATGATGTAACAGCCAGTGTGGAAGAGGGCACAACAATTTTTACAGGTCAGTTAACATCCTCAGATGTGGATGATGGTGCAACAGCCAGTTTTACAGTGAGTGCTTCCACTACCCCACCGGCAGGTTTTATCCTCAGTAATGATGGTAGCTTTAGTTTTAATCCATCCCTGCCTGTGTATGATCATTTGAATGTTGGAGATAGTGAGGTATTAAACATTCCTGTGACTATAACCGATGATCAAGGAGCAACTGACAACCTGCAAATTCAGATTTCGGTAACAGGAACAAACGATGTGCTGGTTGCAGGTACAGCTGTGACTATGACTGTAGATGAAGGTTCTGTCATTGTTGAAGGCCAGTTAAATTCTTCAGATTTAGATGATGGTTCAACAGCAACTTATAGCATAACAGGAGGAGCTAGCGCCCCAGCCGGATTCTCCCTGGACACTGATGGTAGCTATAGTTTTGATCCGGCAGATGCGGCATACGATCACCTGAAAGTTGGTGTCAGTGAAGTTATTACTGTTCCTGTCACGATAATGGATGATCAGGGAGCAACTGATACGACACAGATACAGATAACAATAACCGGTACCAATGATGCCCCCATTGCAGGTGATGATGTCACTGCAAGCTTAAATGTTGGTGATGCGGCTATTGCCGGGTTATTAACGTCATCGGATGTAGATGATGGTGCCAGTACAAGCTTTGCCATCACTGGTGGTTCAGTCTCTCCAGCAGGTTTTACCCTGGATAGCGATGGCAATTACAGTTTTGATCCTGCAACTACTTCATATGGATATCTTGATGCCGGTGTCAGCGAAGTGTTAACAATTTCGATTATAGTGACGGATGATCAGAGTGCTACTGATATCATTCAAATTCAGATCACCGTGACAGGAGTCAATAATATTCCGGTTGCTAACGACGATTCATACATTACTTTTGGTAATACACTGCTGGAAGTTGGAGTTCCATCCAGTGGTAATATTGCTGTTATTGTAAGTGGCAGCCTGTTAGATAATGATTCAGACCTGGATGCAGGTGATGTGCTAACCGCTAGCGTAGAGACTGCTCCGGTGTCCGGTTCAGTGAGCATCAACTCGCAGGGCAATTTCTCTTACGTACCATCGGCAGGTCAGACATCGATCACGGATAGTTTTACATACCGAGTTTCGGATGGTATAGGCTCTGCTGTTGCTACAGCCTATATCGATATAACGGATAGAATCTGGTATATCGATAACCTCAATTCTGCTGGCTCTGGAACTTCGGATGATCCATTTGCTTCTCTTTCTAGTGCAGAACTGGTAGTTGAATTTGGGGATACTATTTATATAGCTAATGGTGACGGTACAAATACAGGGCTTGACTCGGGATTAACGCTGTCGGTTTCAGATGTATCTATTATCGGTGAAGGCGAGGCACTGGTCATTAATAGTACTATGCTGGTAGCTGCAGGTAGTGCTCCTTCAATAACCAGTCTCACAGGATCAGGTATCACGCTTAATTCGGCACACAATACTCTGATTAAGGGTGTCAATATCTACGGGACTTTACTAGACGGGTTAGTTATTAATGATTCTGAAGGTGTAGAAATTGAAGGTATCACCATAAGCCAGATTGGTCAGAGCGCAATACAGGGTTCAGGGACTAATGTGGAGTTATCTCTGACCGATGTCATCATTGAGAGCATAGACCAGGACGATTCAACAGTCTCAGACGATGCGATTTTTATGGCCGCTACTTCCAGTATTTCTTTGACTATGAATGGTGGCTCTATCAGTGGTGTACCGGGTAAGCTGGGTGATGGAATCGAATTTGAGAATACGGACACTGCCAATGCCGTGACAATGAACCTGGATGTTCGTGGTGTCATTTTTAGTGATATACAACAGGATGGTATCAAGCTGGATAATGACAATGGTAACTTTAACGTACAGATCGGTGGCTCGACCATGATAGAAGGTAATATATTCGATGTTGGTTTCCGTGGTGTTCATATTAAAACCAGTGCGGATCCCACTTTAAGCCGTACCAATACAATTTCTATTCAGAATAATAATATCACCAGTGCTAATGAAGGCATTCAAATTAGAAGTATTGAAGATGCAACCAATTTGAGCATACTCGATAACACGCTGACTCGAGCCCTTATCGCAAACGATAGTGATTTGATCGATATGCAGGCGGAGCTCACGGCTAATACTCAGGCACGCATCAACCGGAATGACATTAGCAATGTGACGGGGAGCGATGGTATTAAGGTTAGAGTCTTCGATGGAGCCACGCTAACCATGGAAGCATTGAACAATGCAATGGACGGTCCAGCTGAAGGTTTTGACTTTGACGTCATTGAAACTGATTTAACTGCCACAGATGATACAACTTTGAATATGTCTGTATTGAATAATACCCTGAGCACCATCGATAGCCAGGCCATGAACGCCCGTAATGCAAATGCGACGTCCAGCACCTGTCTGGATTTACAGGGGAACAGTGAGGTGGCAGACTATGTAGTCGACGCAGTGGTGGGTAGTTTTGCATTGTCTGCAAATCCGCAGAACTTTGTGCTTGATCCGCCTGAAGGCAGTACAGTACTCGGAGTCTGTCCAGTACCTACGTTTTAGGTTATGGTTTTGGGCAAATTCAGGATAAATATTTGGCAACTACTAAGCATAAAATTGATTGGAGAAATAAAAAAATGTCAGACCCATTTATAGGCCAGATCACGATGTTCGCTGGTAACTTTGCTCCCCGTAGCTGGGCTTTTTGTGATGGTCAGATATTGCAGATTTCTCAATACACGGCGTTGTTTTCACTACTGGGCACTACCTACGGGCGGGGATGGAAGAGTTACTTTTGCATTACCTGATCTGCGAGGTCGATTCGCAATGCATGCAGGTAATGGTCCTGGGCTTACCTCCAGGTTGCAGGGATTAAAAACAGGTACTGAAACACACACTATAACCACAAATAATATGCCTTCTCACAGTCACACAATGAACCTTGCTTCTAGTATTGAGGGTGATCAGACCAGTCCGGTAGGTAATACAACAGCTGTTACGGATGATCGTAACTATGTTAATGATCCAGCAGCTACACAAAATACTGGACTATCTGGAGGAGGGCAGGCAGTAAACCATATGCCGCCCTTCACAACGGTAAGATATATTATAGCCCTGCAAGGTATTTTTCCTTCAAGAAATTGATTAGATCATTGAGCTGAATTAATGGGGAATATAAACATGTTGAGCAGACGTAACTTTTTATCATTTAGTAGCGGTGCCCTGGTTTCACTCGGTTTGCCGGTATCTGTGCTGGCTGCAATATCTAGAGAAACCGTAAAAACTCAGGAATTGACGGCATTTCCTGACGAGCAGTGTAATGTATATAAAGATGGGCTATGTGTTGCTCAACTGCAACTGGTTGCAATGGAACATGTCTCCATAGCTGAACCGAAAGTAGCTCAATATATTATCAATTTTAGAGCTTTAGAACCGGTTAAACTTATAGAAGCCAGTTATGCAATATCCATCCCCTCGTTAGGTAACCTCGATTTGTTTTTGCAGCCCTGTGGATCATTTATCGACGAACAGCATGATGGTGTTCACTATCGTGCCTGTATAGCAAAACTCCGATAGTTTGCATTTGTTTTTTACTTGTTAACCTGCTGTAGAGGCTTCGATTGGAATTACAGAGATCTCAATTTGAGGGACGTGAAGGTGAAGTATTTCATTTGCAGATTGATGATGAAACCCTTATAACGTTAACTCTGACAGAAATAGCAAGCCCGGATGATCGCTATCTACAGCAGGCGCGAGAACTGGGAATCAGAGAGCCTTTTAACATGCTGTTCAGTGGGCCGCTGGCACCTTTTTTAACGCAAAAAATGTATAAGTTACAACATCACGAGTTAGACGATATTGAATTGTTCCTGGTACCTGTCAAACAGGATCAGCTGCATTATTTTTATGAAGCCGTTTTCGCGTAACTTATTTATCAGTTAAATAAAAATTTTGAGGCTTCCTATTTTTGTGTTTTGATTTATGACTGCACTTGATTTTGACAAAGTCTGGTTTCGAGCTGAAATCAGCGCTGATACCGACTTTCTTTTAAAGTTATATATAAGCACGCGTGAACTCGAATTAAAACAGCTAGACTGGTCCCATGCTGAAAAAATTTCCTTTCTAACCCAACAGTTTAAAGCGCAATATGCTTCTTACAGGCAAGTTTATCCTGATGCTGAATTTGATCTAATTGAATATCAAGCTGAGTCAATTGGGCGTCTCTATCTGCTTAAATCGGAAGCAGAATGTCGTCTTATTGATATCGCATTATTACCTGAGTACCGGAACCGTAAATTGGGGCAACATCTTATTCAGAATATCCAGCATTTGGCTGCTAAAACTAGTTCACCTGTTACTTTACACGTTGATCATGCTAATCCGGCTTTCAGCTTATATAAACGACTGGGTTTTGAGATTGTTGAAGACAAAGGGGTTCACCTGTTTATGCGCTGGCATCCTGACAATCCGGGAGTGTAATTATTGTTTGCAAGTTCATTTATTCAGGTAATCGACAATTTTATTAATCACTGCATGGTCTTTTAACAGGCGTACGTGACCTAAACCCCTGGTTTTAATGACTTCAGCAGTAATCCAGTGATTTTGAATTTCTTTTAAATGCTGTTGAGGTACTTCCTCATCTTCGGCATCAAATACTAATAAACCACTTTGCTCATTTTCTTCTAACAGAAATTTTGTGTTAAATAAATCCCAGCTGTTTTCAATACTAATTAGTTGATCGATTTTATATTTAACATACTGCTGAAATTGCTGTTTCAGTCCTGCTCTGAGATTCAATAAATGAGCATAGGAATCAAACATTTCATTGATATCCAGATTCGGTGCAATTAACACCAGTCGTGCAGGTAGTAACCCTCTGTGTGTGGCTAATGTGGTCGCCATGGCACCCAGAGAATGAGCGATCACGGTATTGACAGGGCCAAGCAGTTGTTGAATAGCGACCAGTGAATCGGAGAATTTCAATATATCTGAATATTTTCCCGGATTGCTGCCATGACCTGGTGCATCAAACACGGCTACCCGGTATCCGGCTTTAGTCAATGCTGGAATAAAGTGTCTG
>CALCSG010000460.1 GCA_937894085.1 uncultured Gammaproteobacteria bacterium
ATTCCACGTGTAATGTACGTCTATCCTGTAACAGGCTCAGCAGTGTTTCAGCCGTGCTGCTGATCAGCTCCAGTTTGCGCTCCAGGGCCAGTTGTCGCTCACCAATCTCAAAGTTGTTTTCCAGGCGATGCCACAGGCGCTCCAGTTCGGGGTGATCCCATAAAACGTCGGGCTTCTCACCGACCTGAGCCCGCGCTATCATACGGTGCTGTAACTGCAGAATTTCTCCTATATGACAAATCAGATCATGCGCATGCCTGGGTAAACTGCCCAGCGAATGCATGCGTTCAGCGAGAGGTTCAATGCGGTCAAAAGCGTTAGTTGCTTTTTGTTCATAATCATCAAGAAAAACGCTTTTGGCCAGGACATCGGCCACTACCTGCAAGCGGGCTAAACTCAAGTCATTCAAAACCAGTATTTCATCCTCTATGCGTTCTTCAACTTTGTTTTGTATCTGAACTTCCAGTGATTCGATGCCGGGATGGGTGAAGGGTTTGCCCGCTAATGGCGTCAGTTCCTGCAGAAAAGCATTTTCAGCCTTACTGGTAGTGTTAAAAAAAACGGCGACCCCAAAACGAAAAAGCACAACATAACCACCATCATCCACCGCAATAGTTGTCGGGTCTCGTGCCAGGATTTGCTGTTGAGTGATTTGTCTTGGCTCTATGTTTTGAGCAAATAAATGGGCGCGTACAAAGATGGTCGTAGATTGCATGAAATGATCTCAATGAAAATAGTAACTAACCGGGAGGACAAAACTTAATACATCATCAGCTGACCAGCTTGTCGGACTTAGCATGAATCTACTGCGGAAAGGGTGGTTTGGCAATGTCTATTTTATCGGCTTTTAGCCTATAAAGTCAGTTAAAAACACTATACGATCGGGCTCGTCGCTATTACTATAAGCACCTCTTTTTCACATGCACTTTTCGGGGATCAATATGCGCGGTTTTAAAGTTTATTTCACTGTGTTGGCTTGGCTATGTTGTACGGCTGCCTCTGCTGAGCAACAAACAGTAAACATCTATAACTGGAATGATTATTTCGCGGAAGACACCCTGCAACAATTTGAGAAAGCAACAGGTATCAAACCGGTGCTGGACCTGTATGATTCAAACGAAACAATGGAAGCTAAACTGCTGGCCGGACACAGTGGATATGACCTGGTATTTCCGACAGCCAGACCGTTTGCTGCACGCCATATCCAGGCGGGCATTTATCAGCCTCTAGACCGTTCAAAACTTGGCGGCTGGAAAAATCTGGATACAAAGTTGATGCAATCACTACAGGACATTGACAAGGACAACCGGTTCCTGGTTCCCTACATGTGGGGCACTACCGGAATCGGTTTAAATATTCCGAAGATCAAACAGATTCTTGGTACAGATGCAGTAGTCGACAGCTGGTCATTGATTTTTGATCCCGCAATAAGTGGAAAGTTGAAAAAGTGCGGTATCAGCCTGATGGATGATTCAACGGAAGTGTTTGCGGCGGCATTGACCTACCTTGGAAAAGACCCTAACAGCACTGCCAAATCAGATCTGGCCGCAGCCCAACAGCTGATTGTCAGCATACGCCCAAACATCCGTTACTTTAATTCATCTCAATATATTAGTGATCTGGCTAACGGCGACATGTGTGTGGCTCATGCCTATTCCGGAGATGCATTGCAGGCCGGAACACGTGCCAAAGAGGCTAACAACGGAGTGGAAGTTTCCTACCTGATTCCTAAAGAAGGTGCCGTACATTGGGGTGATGTAATGGCCATACCTGCCGATGCCCCTCATCCAGCACAGGCTACGGCTTTTATTGATTTTATGCTACAGCCAGAGAACATTGCCGCCGCTTCAAACTATGTCTTTTATGCCAATGCAAATAGTGCAGCAACTGATCTACTGGATGAAGAACTACGCAGCAATCCCGGTATTTACCCGAGTGAAGAGGTGAAACAAAAATTGTACGTATTCAAACAACGCTCGGATAAGGAGATTCGTGATGTTAACCGGCTATGGACCCGAATAAAAGCAAACCGCTAACGGCTGAAGGTCATGCTCAAGATTGAAGGGAAGCCGTTGGAAGCCTGGCAGGACCCTTCTGCCAGACCCTATGTTCAACTACAACGCGTTACTCGCCAGTACGGTGATTTGTATGCAGTCGACAATGTCAGTCTGGATATCTATCAGGGTGAGTTTTTCTCGCTGCTGGGCAGTTCAGGCTGCGGCAAATCGACATTACTACGCCTGCTGGCTGGACTGGAAATGCCTTCCAGCGGGCGCATCCTGATTGATGGTGTTGATGTCACCGATGTGCCGCCCTACCTTCGTCCTGTTAACATGATGTTTCAGTCTTATGCATTGTTTCCGCACATGTCGGTGGAAAACAATATTGCCTTCGGTCTCAAACAGGAAAAACTTCCAGCGCTAGAACGAGAACAGCGTATTGATCAGATGCTGAATCTGCTGCACATCGAATCCTTGCGCAAACGTCGTCCCGACCAGCTGTCTGGCGGGCAGAAACAGCGAGTAGCACTGGCGCGCAGTCTGGCAAAACTTCCCAAGTTGCTGCTGCTGGACGAACCGCTGGGCGCGCTGGATAAGCGTTTACGTGAAAATACTCAGTTCGAACTGGTCAACCTGCAGGAAAAACTGGGAATTACCTTTGTTACCGTTACCCATGACCAGGAAGAGGCAATGACTATGTCATCTCGTATTGCAGTCATGCATGAAGGCCAGATACGTCAGGTCGATACACCGTCCGGTATTTACGAGTTCCCGAACAGTCGTTTTGTAGCCGGCTTTGTCGGCTCTATTAACCTGTTTGAAGGCCGGGTCATGCAGCGTATTGATGATGAAGTGCTTATAGAGGGAGCAGAAGGCGAGCATTACCGGATGCGAAGTTATCAGCCTTTAGCCATCGGCCTGCCTGTCGCTGTGGCCGTGCGTCCGGAAAAAGTCAGGTTATCTACCGATCTGGCCGACGCTCCCAATCGCATACGGGGTAAGGTACAAGATATTGCCTACCTTGGTGATGTGTCTATTTTTCACCTGCTGTCAGCTTCCGGCCACAAGATACAGATGACTCTGACCAATACGCGTCCGATTACTGAACAGAGTTTAAACTGGGGTGAAGAAGTTGTCATCGAGTGGGATGCAGACGCTGGTGTGGTATTAACGGAATGATCCGGCAGTTACGCCAGGGTTTTAGTAAAATCTATAGAGGATGGGGTAGACGACTGGGTATCGGCTTACCGTATATCTGGCTGATTATTTTTTTCCTGCTTCCATTTCTGATCGTGTTGAAGATCAGCCTGTCAGAACCGGTACTCAGCCAGCCCCCTTACAGCGCTTTGACCACCTTCAGTGATTCGATGCTGCAAATCAAGCTGAATCTGAGCAATTACCTGCTGGTTAGTGAAGACGAACTTTATTTAGACGCTTTAATGAATTCGCTCAAAGTGGCACTCGTCAGTACACTGCTGTGCCTACTGCTCGGTTACCCGATGGCCTATACCATAGCCACTGTACAACAACGCTGGCGTCATATATTGCTGATGATGATCATTCTACCCTTCTGGACTTCCTTTCTAATCAGGGTGTATGCATGGATTGGAATCCTCAAACCTCAGGGTATTCTGAATAACCTGCTGCTATCACTGGGCATTATCGATGAACCTCTGACTATTCTACATACTCAGCTCGCTGTTTACATAGGCATAGTGTATTCCTATCTGCCATTCATGGTGCTGCCGCTGTATGCCAATCTTGCAAAGCTGAATCAAAATCTGCTGGAAGCCGCAGCCGATCTAGGTGCACGACCGGTCACCTCGTTCCTGCGGATTACCCTGCCCCTGTCGCTGCCGGGTATCATAGCCGGCAGTATGCTGGTTTTTATTCCCGCAGTGGGTGAGTTCGTTATACCGGATCTGCTGGGTGGCCCGGATAGCCTGATGGTCGGCAAATTGATGTGGACCGAGTTTTTTTCCAACAAGGACTGGCCACTCGCATCAGCACTTGCACTGACCATACTAATAATACTGGTAGTTCCTTTTATTGCCATGCAGCGTCTGCACCAGCGCTACGAGGACAGAGACTCGTGAAATGGCGAAACCTGATCATGGGGCTGGTGGCCTTCGGCTATGCCTTTCTGTATATCCCGGTCATGTTACTGGTGATTTATTCTTTCAATGAATCTCGCCTTGTAACGGTGTGGGGAGGTTTTTCATTCAAATGGTATGGTGAAGTATTGAAGAATGAATCATTGTTGAATGCAGCATGGCTTAGTTTACGTATCGCTACAGTTAACGCGACCTTTGCCGTTGCACTCGGAACACTGGCAGCTTATTCACTCAACCGTTATCGGCGATTCCGTGGACGTGGCGGTTTTGAACTGCTGCTGGCAGCTCCTCTGGTGATGCCCGACGTAATTATAGGCCTGTCGTTGCTATTACTGTTTGTATCCCTGGAACAGCTAATTGGATGGCCGCCTGGCAGAGGATTTACCACAATCAGCATCGCTCATATAACTTTCAGCCTGGCCTATGCCGCAGTAGTAATCCGCGGTCGTATCGGTCAGCTCGATCCACTTCTGGAAGAAGCTGCAATGGACCTGGGTGCGAAACCTTTTACCGTTTTCCTCAGAATAACCCTGCCCTTACTGGCTCCAGCCCTGATCTCCGCCTGGCTGCTGGCTTTTACGCTGTCGCTGGATGATCTTGTTATTGCCAGTTTTGTCTCCGGACCGGGTTCGACAACACTGCCAATGTGGATTTATTCCAGTGTGCGTCTTGGAGTTAAGCCTGAGGTCAATGCCCTTGCCACACTGATGTTACTGTTTGTGGTAATAATAGTGTTGTTTAGTGGGCGGATATTCAACAGAAAGCGCTAAATCGTCACAACACAACTTATTTTCCTCCAGGAAATGTCACTTAACACATTTATTTTACGACTTTGTTGGGCTTCATTTTTCAAAGTGTGGCCCACTGCTTAAGGTCAAGCGTTGATTGATATCAGAGCAATTCAGAAAATACGAGTTATGATGATTAAGCTTTAGAGAACTTCTACGACCTGTTAAATTCAGGTAAAATCAGCAAATAATTTTTTGGTACAGAGATTCATATTATGAAAACGTTTCAAACCAGGATGATCGGAGCGATAGGAATAACAGTATCCCTTGTTATGATGTCCATTAACGCTTTTGCTGCAGACTGCCCGACTGATATAAAAGCCATAACAGATAAAGATGCAAAGGTACCCCTGGCGGTACTGACGTATCGCGTCAAACCGCTAACAAAATGCGAGCTGGAAGCTGAAGCAAAGGCCTGGCTGTTATTGTTAAAGAAAAAAATCATTGAAATTAGTGACGCGGAAGTAGCTGCGATTTACAAGAAAGAAGAGATAAAAACAGCAAAGGCAGTAGAATCAACACAGGAAGATGTAAAAGCAGCAAAAGAAGGTGATAACCGTGAACAGGCGTTAGCAGCCGCCGAGGATGCAAAGGCCGCCCTGAAACAAGCAAAAAAAGTGGAAAAAAAATCCACACAGGATGTTGCGGTACAAAAAGCTATTGAAGCTGCGACTACGAAAGCCAACGAAGAAGGCAATGCAGTTTCTTCGAAGGACAAGAGTCAGGAAGCTAAAGCTGATATAAAATCAGCCCTGGTGAAGCTGGTCACCGGTCTAATTGCAGAAAGAACATCACTTATCGACCGTTTTAATGTTGTACTTGCTGAACTTAAATCGAAAGGTGGTGAAATCACCGAATACGATAGCTATATAAAAGCAGTATCCGGCATCAAGGTTGATGTGACTGACGCGAGTGCAACATGGACTACGATTACCGGCTGGTTATTATCGGCTGAAGGCGGTTTCCGCTGGGCGGTCAACCTGGTTCAGTTCGTTTTAATTATCATCGTATTCTATTTCCTCTCTATTCTTGCAGGTAAAGCAGCCAGCAAAGCATTTTCGAAGTCGAAACATTTCTCAACATTGTTACGCAAATTCCTGATCATGATATCCCGTCGAATGGTTCTATTCATCGGGCTATTTGTCGGCCTGTCTGCACTGGAAGTTAACATCGGGCCGGTGCTGGCTATTATCGGCGCAGCTGGTTTTGTTATCGCTTTTGCACTGCAGAATTCACTCAGCAATTTTGCCAGTGGTATTCTAATGCTGGTCTACAGGCCATTTGATATAGCTGATACTGTCAATGTGGCAGGCGTACTAGGTAAGGTCGAATCGATGAATTTGCTATCAACTCAGCTAAGAACCCCGGACAACCAGCAGGTCGTCGTTCCCAATAACTCGGTCTGGGGTGATGTCATTATTAATGTCACTGGTATCACGCAGCGCCGTGTAGACCTGGTATTTGGTATCGGCTATAACGACGATGTTGATAAAGCACAAAAAATCCTGGAAGAGATCGTAAGCAGTCACGAACTTGTTTTAAAGGAGCCTGCATTCATAGTTAAACTGCACGAACTAGCGGATTCGTCTGTTAATTTTATATGCCGTCCCTGGGTTAAACCGGAAAACTACTGGAACGTTTACTGGGATATCACGCGTGAAGTAAAACGCCGTTTTGATGCAGAAGGTGTTTCCATACCCTTTCCGCAGCGAGATGTTCATATATACCAGGAAACAAAATAAGGAAGTTGCTGATTTATAAAAATCGATAACTATTTAAAAGATTGTTCACCACGAAGCGCACGGAGATCACGGAGATCACGGAGAAAGAACAGTGAAGTTAATGGTAAGCGTTTATCTGGAAAATAGTTTTTTTGAAAATGCTTATTACTACATATTGATTTACTTTCGTGCTCCTCGTGTCTTCGTGATGGAAATTTTTTGACTTTTGATGACACTGAACAACTGCAAAATTGCACACGCGCATTCCTGAAGTGTGCTGTTTTTTGATGAAAAATAAAAAATACCTTACACCGTAAACTATGTATCTGTTGTGCGTTTACTATAATTACCAGCCTGTATATATGGACTATTAAGGAAAGGTGAATATCCATACGACATAGAAGATTGCAATCGCTAGGGTATGTTCAGGACAGCTTATAAATAATTTCTATTTTTTAATCCAAAAACAGGGCCAATATCCTTTTTAATGTTAGGCGGATTCAACTCTGAAGTGCAACGCAGTTAATTCCAGATCTAGCGAACG
>CALCSG010000461.1 GCA_937894085.1 uncultured Gammaproteobacteria bacterium
CTTTCCTTAACAGTGCAGCTAGGTTAAGTTGCACTTATGAGTTGAATTCGGGTTCGTTAATCTGCTTTAGAACAGCGTAGCCGTCAACCTCTGGCATAGATAAATCAAGTAAAACTATATCTATAGGTATATTCTTTAAGACGTTTAAGCCAGCCTCACCCCCATCTGCAATAATGCAATCGTATCCATAGGCTTTTAGAAGTGCCTGAGTACTGTGAAGCAGATTGATATCGTCATCGATTGCCAGGATTTGATAACTGGATTTATTAATGTCCTTATCAAGTCTGTATGCACTTGCCATGATAGAAGCTAAACCATCAGTTGTCCGATACTGAATCGATGGTTTTGTTCCGGACATATTATTCACCTCTATTTTCTTGGTAAAAGGATAGTAAATTCTGCGCCACCAAAATCCGATGTGCTGTAACTTATACTTCCCTTTAAATCAGAAACGAGTTTATTAACAATTGTGAGACCTAATCCTGAATGGTTTGCGCCTTTGGTTGTTTGAACAGGAGAAAATAAACTTTCAAGTATTGATTCAGGGATTCCGCTACCATTATCTGATATTGTTATCTGGATAAATTTTTTACTGTTTACAATAATAAGGGCTTTTGATTGTATTTTAATAATGCCCTTATCGGGTAGAGATTCAGCTGCATTTTTTAGCAGGTTACTCAGTATTTGTTTTAACTTGTTTTGATTACAGGCTATAAGAGGTAGCTTTGGATCAAGAACAAGCTCACTCTGAATATGATTTATTTTGTAAAAAGTGGGTTTATATAGAGTGACAAGGTTGTTGATTAAGCTGTTAATATCCACTTCTGGAGAATCGTCTCCACGGCTTTCCATAATAGCTTCCTGGTCACTTTTTAACTGTAATAGCAGTTCTCCGACACGATCAATTTCAGATCGTACGGTGTCTAGATGTTGCCTGTTTTCAGAGTCTTCCTCTAAATCCATGGCAATAATTTCCAGATAATTATTGATGATAGTTAAAGGGTTATTAACTTCATGAATGACTTTTCGAGTGTGTAGCTGAATTTCCTGCTGCTTCAGCTGTTGCTGTTGTTGGAGTTCAATGGTAGCCCGTTGCTGTTGTGCCATCGAATTGGCTATAACCGTTGAAAAATGCAATAAAAGTTGATGGTCGGCACTAAGTCTGTTCAGCTGATGTTGTTCACAGCCTATTGCTATAACGGCTAATAATTGATGCTGGCTAAAAAGTGGAAGGCAGAGCAACTGGGTAGATTTCATAGAGGCTTTAATCTGCTGATCTATGACCGGTATTTCTGTAAAAAAGGTTTGTTCCAGACTATCCAGAATACAGTTTTCAAGAGCAGCCTGTGTTACCAGGCTACGACCTGATTTAAATTCTATGCTGAAGGATTGATCGGGTCGAATATTCTTACTGTGGCTGGCTATACCGGTTAATACTGTTTGTTGCTGATCAGGAAAAAAGAACATATTTGTTGATAGGCCAAACAGCATTTGCAGGTTTTCACTGACCAGCTTCATCATGTCTGCAGTGTTTTCAAATGCTTCTATTTGTTGGTGAATACCATCGAGCAAAGCAATTTGGCGTACTTTACGTGCCAGTTCCAGGCGAACACTCTCATCATCTATGTTTATTTCTGGCAAAGCGGATTTAGTGTCGACTTTAATTCCGAATCCAGCAGCATCGGCGATAGCTAACTGAGTTGACTGAACCAATAAATCTTCTATTACCGGTTGATTCAGGCCAAATAAATTATCTTCCACCAGGTATTTATTATTTGTGTGGTTTAAACGATTACACAGCTTTGAGGAAAGGCTGACAATCTTAACTAGTGATTGTGCATCTTGAAGTAGCTCTGCGGGTTTATGCTGGTATCTTATTGCATCCTGTATACAGGACTCGATTTGCCAGCTGTCGATAACATCGGCAGCCAGATCAGAGCTTTGGATACCGAAATGTTTTTGCTCATCGAAAAGTAGAGCGTTCTGATTCGAAGCTTGCTGTAGCATAGATTGATATTGCTGCGGATTGTTTGCAATAAAAATCAGTTGTCCAAGCTGATGTAATAAACCGCCTAAATAGGCTTCATCCGGTTTATCGAATGCCGTCAGGTTGGCTAGCTGTCTGCATAAATGAGCGCAGATCAGGGCATCCAGCCATAGCCTGCCCATTAATACTCCTAGCTCATCATTAAACTGTGAAAAGAATTGATGTACGGCTGAGGTCATTGTTATGGTTTTCAGGGTTTTAGTGCCCAGTACCACCAGTATTTGTTTAAGTTCGGTGGCATTATTCCATTGGCTGTAGGCTGCAGAATTTGCGATGGAAATAACCCTGGCAAACAGCGCTGTATCTTTTTCTATAATTGATTCCAGTTGTTGAAAACTGATGTCAGTTTGATTGAAAAGATCAATCAAACTGATTAAAACCTGGGGTGCTGGAGGTATTTTAGTTAAATCCAGCTCTATTATGTGCTTATGGAGGGTATTCATGGTGTTTAATATACTGCATTATATATATCCTGTAAGTCAATGATTAAAATGGATTTATTGATATTAAATAATTCGTAAATATTTTAATTTTTTATTTTAAAATGTGTAAAAACTGCATTTACATAATTATGAAAATTGGTCTAAAAAAATCAGTTCAATGTTATATAGCTATCGTCATTAAATAATTTCATTAAATCCACAAAATTAACAGAATGACTTACTGGTTTTATAGTGCATCATGAAAAACATTCTGGAAATTAAAGATTTACAGTAACTGGCAAAATTTCGTCTTCGCAGTTCAAATGGAACAGTGAGCAGGATGTGTGATGAGGTATCATGCCTGGTGGGGTGCTAAAGGGTTTTAAATTGAGCTACCAGGGTGCAAAAGTATTCATGAATGACATAGGTGGTCCCATAGTGTCATTCATATCTCGCATGTCATAACTCATATTACCGGTATTAACAGTCATATATTTCATAGACTGATTCATTTCAGAGACGGATCTTAATAAGGGGGGGAGTGTGTCCAGTTTGGATGACATCGCCCCGGTGTCTCTTTGCATGCTGAGCATTGAACTGTCCATACTGGCGACATGACTGCGCATGTTTTTGACTTCATCTGTCATGGTTTCGACAGTATCAGTTAGCCTTGAGATATTTTCCGCCATCAATGCCAGGTTCCGCTCCATTTTAGGGTCAACATTCATCGCCAGTTCATGCACATCATCGGTGAGGCTGTAGATTAACCAGAATCCTGATATTGCCATAATGCCAAATATGATGATGGCTGGATAAACCATTCTTTCCCAGCGCTTTGCGCTCGCTTCAAATGATCCTATAAAGGGGTAAATAGTTTTTTCCCAGCGATTCGCACTGGCTTCGAATGATGTAACAAAATTGGCTAAAACAGTTTCCAGGTTATCAGAATCTTCAGAAGTTGATGCTAAATTGGTGTTCTCAGAAGGTTGCTTTTTGTCGTTTATCGGTTGATTCATTTAGGCTTACCGGAGTCCATATACTTTGTTTTAAATATACACCATAATAATCCCTGATGTTTATAATGATATCCTGTTGAATTGATTCATGTAGTGATTTTATGTTATCCAGTATTTTGCCTGGCAGGGCTATGGTTAAATTTCTGCTATCCCTGAAATAGAACAGCGTCTGTTAATTTTTGCTGGTCTTTATATTTTAAATTGAGTCAGTATCTCGCATAGTCTTTTTGATCTGAAACCCATTAAATCAGACGAATTAATTTGAAATATTAATAAATGGAAGTGACTGGATTATTAGAGCATATAGATTATATTGACCCGAATTCTTAAGAAGGGTGAAATTTACTTTTTTCACTATTCAACTGACTCTGTTAAATTACTCAAAAAATTATTGTATGAAAATATTTGGTTCTCTTTATGAAATGGTTATGACCTGGTCAACACATCGGCATGCTTCCAGGTATCTCGCAGGCGTTAGTTTTGCAGAAGCTTTTATCTTTCCAATTCCTGTGGCCATCATGTTATTACCGATGTGCCTGGCAGATCCGGGAAAAGCCTGGAAGCTGGCCCGGTTGACACTTATTTTCTCTGTGCTGGGCGGTATAGCCGGTTACTTGCTGGGTCTTGGAGCCTATGAGTTGATAATGCCGTTGTTACAGAGTCATGCTGCTCAATTTGAAAAAGCGCAGAACTGGTTTGCTGATTACGGTGTGTGGGTAGTACTAATGGCTGGTTTTTCTCCGGTACCATATAAAATTTTCACTATTACTGCTGGTGCCCTGGTCATGCCTTTTATCCCATTTTTAATTGCCTCCATTATAGGCAGGGCTTCTCAATTCTATTTAATAGCATTGCTGGTAAATAAATTTGGTCCTTCTATGGAACCTAAAATCAGGCAATATGTAGAGTGGTTAGGCTGGGGATCAGTAGCGCTTATTACTGCTTTAATAGTCTGGTTGAATATAAAATAAGATTTATTTTTGATCAGTTTCAGAATGGCTATTCGTAACAAAAATAACTCCGCCTACTATGAGTAATATGCCGATAGTTTTAGTTATTGAAACTGTCTCATCTAATTCGGGTAAAAAAACTGCACCCAGATAAACCAGGATATAACTCAGGCTTAACATCGGGTAAGCAAAACTGAGTTCATATTTTGCAAGAGCTATCATCCACATCAACATGGACAGGGCATAGGCAGATAGACCGCCTGTCACCCAGACAGCTGTAACCCATGGAAAGACGATGAATAAATCCAAATCAGGCGGCACCTGGTTCATTCCCATTTTTATTGCCAGTTGTGCGCCACTGCCTAACAATATACTGCCAGCCATTAACATTATTCCGCTATATGTTATGGGTTGAAATTTCATATCATTAGATTGATAAGATGGTGATACCACAAATAATGAGAAATACTCCAAACCATCTACCACCACTGATCTGTTCATTCAACCAGCTGCGTGAAGCCAGTAGCACAAGTACATAACCGAGTCCCAGATAAGGATAAGCCTGGCTGACTTCCATTCGATAAAGAACCGCCATCCAGAAAGCCATTCCTGTGGCAAGACACAAAACCGCCCACCAGGTTTCGTGCTGACGTATTAACCCGCCAATCATTCCTATATTAGCAGAATGTTGTGCTGCCTTATCAGCTGCAACCTTTTGTAATATCTGGCCTGTAGTAATGAGTAATAAGGTGGCGCTGATTAACAAAATATCCATTTAATTAATTAATACAAAACTAAATGAACCGAATTCTTTTCTGGTGGCATCCGCTGGAATTATTTCAAGTATGGGATCAGGGCAATCCCGATGACAAAAAATAGCAACAGCCCGTTTATTTTTGTTGGAAATCATTTTTTTAACGTTAGCTGTGTTGACCAGTCGATCTTTGGCATCCGGGTAAGACAGGCCATATTCCACTTCATTTGCAGTCAGCAGGTAAATATCCTTGCGTTTTAAATACCAGTTAACAGCCCTGAACATAGAACCGGCACTGATAATGATAGTGTTTTCGTCAATCAACGGAGACACTTCTAATAACAGTTTTTCCGGAGCTTTCTTTTCCACTACTTTTAGTGGCGTGGCGAAAGTCAAAATCGCGATGACCGGGAAAATAAATGCCAGTATTGAAAATACTCGTAAATTCCATGGATTTTTTCTGAAACTGATAAAACCACCCATTAGCAGAGCAATAACAAAGGAAGTTAACAGGATGACCATCTGCGGTAGTTCATCGCGTCCATATACAGCCTTAGACTCATCCTGAAACTGTAAATAAATGACTGCCAGCAATAAAATGCTCAGTACCAGTAGATTAAAACCGCTACCCCATTTGAACAGGCGATATTTTCCACTATCCTGAAAATAGCGGGTTAAACCATTCGACATCAGAATAGCCAGTGGAGGAAAGCAGGGTAAAATATAGGTTGCCAGTTTACCGCTTGAGGCTGAGAAAAATAAAAATGGTAGCAGTAGCCAGATCAATAGTAAGCGGTTAATGGTCCTGTTTTCTAAAGGGGTATTTTTTTTCAGTCCGGCAATAGCAGCTGGTAGTAAGCTCACCCAGGGAAACGCCAGTAGTGGGAAATACATTATAAAATAATAGAAAGGCTCTTTATGTTGGGCGTCTTTGGCTGTAAACCGTTGGATGTGTTCAACCCAGAAGAAATAATGCCAGAAATCACCCTCCTGTAGATGTATTAGTAAGCCCCATGGCAGAACAACCAGTATGGCAATGAATACCACCACCCAGCCTTTAATCAGCAGGGCGTGCCATTGGTGATGCCATATTAACCAGGGAACCAGCACCAGTACCGGTACCGCAAACGCTAAAAATCCTTTGGTTAGAAATGCGAGACCCAGTGTTAGCCCGCAAATAATCCAGAATATCCAGGCTCGGCCCGGCTTTTTTTCCAGTGTGGCCAACACATAACTCATGATACCTGCCGTCAGGAACAGGGTTAACAGGCTATCCAGGGTAAAGTGAGTTCCCAGTAGATAGATACCCAAAAAGGTCAAATAAATGAAAGCAGCGAGTGCAGATGAATGCCGACTGGGGAAAAATTTCAGGCTGAAAAAATATATCAGCATGGCGGTTATGCCAGCGGCTAAGGTGGTAGATAGTCTGACCGCAAAATTATTTTCGCCTAATAGTGAAATTGATATGGCGTTCAACCAGTAGCCTAACGGTGGCTTTTCAAAATAGCGTAAACCATTCAAATGCGGAGTTATCCAGTTACCGCTATCTATCATTTCATAGGGTATTTCGGCATAACGTGTTTCATCGGGTATCGCCAGAGGTCGTAAATTTAGCGGTAACACATAAACCACAATAAAAAAAAGAACCAGTCCAATGCCGATTAGCAGATTGTTATTATTTTGGGAGGATATTTTTTGTGTCATATTTAAAATTAACTCAATAATTCAGGTCCCTGCCAGCAAACTGTACCTTCGCGTCCGGGTAAGGGCTTTAACTCAATATTGCAGATCGGCAGTTTATTTTTATGTTCAGACAGCAGCTGACTTAACGGATTAAAGGCCACCCCTTTTTGTGCTGCCATATCCAGGAAATCTTCAAAAAGCTGGCGTCTGGATAAACCTTCTACTTCAGCATGAATGGTTAATACATTAAGTTGACCAGGTTTAATTAGTGACAATAAGTGCTCGTTATAATTAGCATCCGTTATGCCCTGGCTGCCAATGATTTCATCATAAGTTGGCAGAGTGACTGGTATCTGAGGTGTGTCCAGAACCTTATTATTAACTTTGGGCAGGAAAATGGATGAACCACGACAGTCACTGTTAAATACAAAAGAGTAGGTCTGTTTCTCCTGCAATACCTGCTCGGTACATTTCCATCCTGCAACTGCAGAGCAGCTAACGGACTGATTCAGAATTCGTGTCAGTTCGGTCATCCCTGATTTGATATGCTCAGCAATTTTCGATCGATCCATGTTATCGACTTTCATCTGCCAGGCATGGTGGTCCCAGGCATGTAAACCGATCTCATGCCCGGCATCAAAAGCAGCCCTTATTTGCTGCTGTGCTTTTTTACCTATTTTAGCGCCCGGCCAGAAAGTCCCCTGTAGAAGGATTGACCAGCCATACAGACTGGCGGCATTGGAGCGCAACATTTTAATTAAAAATGCAGGTTTCAATAGCCGCCATAAATGGCGGCCCATATTATCAGGGCCAACTGAAAAAAATATACTGCTGCAAATATGCCGTTTTGCGAAAAGCTCTAGTAAATAAGGGATACCCTGCCGGGTACCGCTTAAAGTATCAACATCGATTCTGAGGCCTACCTGAATCAACTTTTTATTTGTTAACGCCATTTGTTCATACGTGTTGAGTTTGTCAGGCGCTTACAGGCCATGCTCCTCGGCATATTCGCGTAAGAAGTAATCAACGGTTTCCTTTACTGAAATATCCAGCATGATATGCGGAGTCCAGTCTAATAACCGTTTGGCATTTTCGATACTGGGTTTACGGTGCTGAACATCCTGGTAACCATCACCATAGTAGGCATGACTTTCGGTAAGATGCATACCAACAAAAGGAGGGAAGTGATTACGTAATTCGTGGGCATCAAATTCTTCTACAAGAATTTCAGCCATTCTACGAATACTGGCTTCATTGTCAGGATTACCGATATTGATAATCTGCCCGTCACAAACCCCATTTTTATTTTCAATAATTCGATACAGGCATTCAGCGCCTTCTGAAACATCGGTAAAACAGCGTTTCTGTTCACCGCCATCTATCAACTGGATGGGGGTTCCTTCAACCAGGTTTAAAATTAACTGGGTAATCGCTCTGGAACTGCCTATACGGGCTGAGTCGAGAGAATCAAGCCTCGGGTCTATCCAGTTGAAAGGGCGGAACAGGGTAAAACGTAAGCCGTCTCTTTTGCCGTAAGCCCAGATCACGCGATCCAGTAACTGTTTACTGGCAGAATAAATCCAGCGTTGCTTATTAATCGGTCCCAGTGTCAGATTAGAAGTGTCTTCATCAAATTGTTCATCCTGGCACATGCCGTATACTTCAGAGGTTGATGGAAAAATTATTCGTTTATCATATTTAGCGCAGTAACGAACGATACGCAGGTTTTCTTCAAAGTCGAGCTCAAAAACCCGTAAAGGATTACGTGTATATTCTATCGGTGTTGCAATAGCAATTAGTGGCAGGATAACGTCACATTTTTTTACGTGGTATTCAATCCATTCGCGGTGTATCGAAATATCACCTTCATGGAAAAAGAAATCCGGTTCAGTCATGAAACGTGAAATGGCATTATTATTCAGATCCATGCCATGAACTTCATAGTTTTTATCCTGTAACAGGCGCTCTGTTAAGGCATTGCCGATAAACCCGTTCACGCCAAGTATTAAAATGCGCGTCTTGCGTTTTTTACCAGTGTTAATTGAAGGATCATCATGAAAGCGCATGCCTTCCACCAGGTTTAACTGCTTTGCAAGTTGTTCGCCGGAAAGATATATTCCACCTTCATTTTGAGCAAAACTGACTTCCAGTACACCCTCTGCACAGGCCACCTGTAGTGGGCTGATTGAAACTATGGTGCCGGGAGTGGCAGAATTATTTTCCGTTTCGACTGGTTTGGCTTCCCATAGCATGATTTTACTTTGTCCACGAAAGGTAAATGCACCCGGGTACGGGCGAGCCACAGCCCGTATCAGGTTGTGCACAGTCTGGCTGGGTACATTCCAGTTGATTGCTCCATCTGCCGGAGTTCTTCCACCAAAATAGCTCGCCCTGGATTGATCCTGTGCAGTGAATTGAATAGTGCCAGCCTTTATTTTAGGCAAACACTCATCCAGTAATTGAGCGGCTGCAGAAACCGCTTTTTTGTTCAGGTCCAGTGCGGTATCAGAGGTAGTAATATTAATAGTCTGCTGGCCAACAATATCCCCGGCATCGGGTTTTGTGGTCATCGCGTGTAAGGTAATACCGGTTTCTTTTTCACCTTTAACCAGTGCCCAGTTAAGCGGTGCCCGTCCCCGGTACTTTGGCAATAAAGAGCCATGCAGGTTAAAACATCCTGCTGAGGGAATAGCTAATAATTCTTCACTGAGTAATTCACGGTAATAAAATGAAAAAAGAACATCCGGTTTAACAGCCCGAATTTTTTCTACCCACAGCGGATGATTAATATCATCCGGTGCATAAACCGGCAGGTTATTTTTCGCCGCAAATTCAGCCACTGAGCAAAACCAGTTGCCTTCATCGCTATTATCCCTGTGTGTAAAAATAGCTTCAATCTGATAGCCATGGCGCAGTAATGCTTCAAGTCCGGCACAACCCATATTGTGGTAAGCGACAACGATTGCTTTCATAGAATCTCCAGTTATTTTGTTGCAATAAATTTTATTAACCCCTGTTCAGGGTTCGTAAGCAGGGTAGAGTGATCTCTATTGAGCTAACATCACGTTTTCGTCCAGTTGATCGTATTACCTGACGTTATTTTTTCTGATCCAACACCGATAACTTCACGTATAAAATATTTTGGACGGTCGCGTACATCGTTATAAATTCTACCGATATATTCTCCAACCAGTCCGAGCGCCAGTAATTGCATACCGATGAAGATAAATAGCACTGCGAATATGGTAAATACACCTTCCGCAGCCCATTCCGCACCATAGACGAAACGCATAATTATTAATAGAAAGCTGAATAAAAATCCGATCAGGCCAATTGCGCCGCCCATGATACTCAATAGTCTGAGCGGAAAAGTCGTCATACTGGTTAACAAATCGAACTGCAGATTGATCAATTTCCATATATCATATTTGGAGTCATCATTAGATCGCTCGGCATGGTTGACATGGACTTCGTCTGTGCGGTTGGCAAAGCTGTTGGCGAGTACCGGGATGAAGGTGCTGTGTTCCTGGCACTGTAACATGGCATCTACTATCGGGCGGCTATAAGCTCTTAGCATGCAGCCATAATCCGTCATCATAACACCCGTTGCTTTCTATACCGCTTTGTTGATAAGACGGGAGGACAGGCGTCTGAACAGTGAATCCTGCCGGTTCATTCGAACACTGCCTACTACATCACAGCCGGCTTCAAGTGGTGGTAATAATTTCGGAATTTCTTCCGGAGGATTTTGCAGGTCGGCATCCAGGGTGACTATGACTTCACCCGATGACTGCGAAAACCCGGCCATCACGGCCGAATGCTGGCCATAATTTCTATTCAGAAACACACCGCTAATTTCATCACTATGACTGTTAACAAGCTGACGAATAATTTCTACCGAGGCATCTTTACTACCGTCATCTACCAGAATAATTTCGTAAGTTTTTTCGAGGCCGTTACAGACCTTAAGGCAGCGATTGATTAGTTCGTTCAGATTGGCTTCTTCATTAAAAACTGGTATGACAACCGATAACCATGGCGAACTGTTCCCTGTTTCTACTGGGTCAGCAGGTATAGCTGAATTCATTTTTTGTTTCCCGATAAGATGATTTTTATACTGTTTACCACGCGCTCTACATCCTGTATTTGCATATCAGGAAACAGCGGCAGAGAGAGGATTCTATCACTATTCCATTCTGTATTCGGCAGTGATGATAAACCCGGTGGTGGGTTTTCACGGTAATATTTCTGTAAATGCACGGCACGAAAATGTAAACCGCTGCCTATACCCTGTTGCTTTAAAGCTTCCATGAATTGATCACGGGTAAAGCCACTTTTTTCTATATCCAGTCGGACTATGAATAAATGCCAGGCATGTTGATGATCATACCCTGGTGTAGATAACGGCGATATTTCATCGACGTCAGTTAACAGCTGGTGATATCTGTGTGCGAGTAACTGTCGCTTTTGATTGAATTCCTGCAGGCGCTTCATTTGCTCGACACCGAGCGCGGCATTCATGTCTGGCAGGTTGTATTTAAAGCCGGGCTCTATGACTTCAGCCTGCGGCGAACGTCCCTGAGATTCGCGTGCGAACGCATCTACGGCTAAACCATGAAATTTTAAACGACGTATGTGTTCTGCGAGAGAGGCATCATCTGTGCAAAACATTCCACCTTCCCCGGTGGTAATGTTTTTTATCGGATGCATGGAAAATATAGCAGTACCCTGTGAGCCAATATTTTGAGACTTGTATGCAGTACCAATTGCATGAGCGGCATCTTCCACCAGTGCTACATTTTTTCTGCTGGCCATTGAACGGATATCATCCATATCCAGCGGCGCTCCAGCGAAATGAACGGGGGCTATCAAGCGGGTGTGTTCGGTTATCAAAGGTTCTATAAGTTCAGCATTACACATCAGAGAGTCTTTATCAATATCGACGAAAACCGGTGTAGCGCCGCAGGCCACTATCAGATTTACCGTGGAAACCCAGGTCATCGAAGGTGTTATTACCTGGTCACCAGGCTTAAGATTTAATGAGTGTAGTAAAAGGTGCATTCCAGCGGTGGCAGAAGTCAGTGCAATAGCATGTCTACAACCCGTATATTCACAGAACATGGTTTCCAGCTCTGTCGCTTTAGCACCGGTTGTAATCCAGCCGGATTTCAATACAGCGGTCACAGCGTCAATTTCCTGCTGCCCAATACTGGGGGCGGAAAAAGGTAAAAGTGGTATTTTATTATTCAATGTTATCGTTCCGGTTTATTGGAATTTCATCCAGCAGACTGGCGGATGCTAATCAAATGCTCATTCAAAATATTATATCTGTTTAATGCTTCATTTACTTTTTAAATGACACCAGTAAATCAATTACCTGTACAATTAATAGTGGTGAAAAATGGATATTCCATGCTACTCATCATGTCAGTCTCCGGTTTTACTACAAAAATATAAATATCTATCTCTATTTTCCGATTTTAACTGACAGTTTAATTCTACTGCTTTAAACAGCCTATCCTTTTTGATGGCGAGATAATAGTTTTGTTGATCAGGTAAAGACTTCACCACTAATGCCCTACCATTTGAATAATACTGAGCAGAATAAGGCCGGCTTATGTAGTAATAAAGTGGATGTGGAGAATCAATGCCATTTTTCAGTAATGTTTTTTCACTAAAATTATCATCATTATAGAAGCTGAGATATGACATGAAAATCAGCATTAAAAGAGGACCGAAAATGAATAGCGCGTGTTTTTTATTCAGCTTCAGAAAATCATAATTTACTATAATTAGAAGGCCTGTCGCCGGTAATCCTGGCAGAATATAAGCCGGCAAAATATTTCCAGCAAAGGTGAATAGAAGCATTGGGCTGCATAGCCAGAGCAGTAAAAATGAATTTAACCCCGGCTTAACAGTGCTGATTTTTCTGGCAGAAAAAAAATGACGTATGATCATCCATAATATAAGCGGGGACCAGGGAAGGGTAAACACTAACCAGTATAGCCATATAGTGCCGCGGGCTTTTGCATGTCCCGCTCCATACAGGTCGCCCTGCCAGCCACTATCAATAAAACGATAAAAATGTTCACCAATAAAAAAGTATTCCAGGAAACCCGGAGTTGCGCGTTCAGCTAAAATGTACCAGGGTGCACTTATTAGAAGCATCAGCATCAAACCTGGCAGTAAATTCAGACGTAGCCAGACTTCTCGCCACATTTTAATCAATCCATAATGTATAACCAGCCAGGGAAAGACAGCGAGTCCGACCAGTACCATTATTATTGGTCCTTTCGCCAGCAGGCCGAGAGCGAGGCCCGTGTACAACATAATGTTATATCTTCTTGCACCATGCCAACTACGCCAGAAACCCGTCATACTCATGGCCATTGACAGGCATAACAGCATATCGGTCATTATGGCACCAGCCGCAATTAAAAATCCTGCTGAAGTCGCAACAACAGACACCGAATAGCTTGCCTCGGTGGGTGAAAATTTTAAATGACGTGTAAATTTCCAGAGTAGTATCAACACCAGGATTGCAGACAGAAAGTGAGGCAGGCGTAGGTTGAACTCTGTATTACCCAACAAATAAATACTGGATGCGCTGACCCAGGCATACAAAGGTGGCTTTCCCCAGAAAGCTATATCGTAATCGATCTGGGGCGTTACCCAGTTACCTGTTTCAACCATAATACGAGCTATTTCGCCATACCTGGACTCTGTCGTATCCATCAATGGGTACATAGCCAGGGAAGCCATGCGAAGTAACCCGACGCTGATAAGCAAAAGCCATAAGTATTGAGATCGAGTCAGGTACATAAAAATAATTACTTATTTTCTAGCGATGAAGAACTCACAGTTTCATTACTACGGTGTTTCTGTTGAATGTCTCTAATAATGTAGTTGGGTCTTCCTTTTACTTCGGTAAAAATACGTCCTACATATTCTCCAAGAATCCCGATAGTAATCAGTTCAATGCCACCTATAAACAGAATGACCACCATCATGGAAGGGTAGCCAGTTACCACATCACCAAAAATCAATGTCCTTACCAGCACCCAGAAACCATAAATAAACGATGAAAAAGCAACGATTGCCCCCATCCAGCTGGCCAGCATTAAAGGTTTGTTACTGAAAGCAGTAATACCTGAAATCGCAAGATAAAAGAGTTTCCAGTATTTCCACTTACTGACGCCTTCAGTTCGTGCTTCGCGGTCGTACTCCAGTGTTTTCTGATTAAATCCCGGCCAACTGAGAATGCCTTTCATATAGCGGTTGCGTTCGCCGAGCCGATTAACCTCATCGACAACACGACGGCTTAGCAGGCGAAAATCGCCGACATTTTCAGGTATTGGTGTTTCTGATAAATGACTTAAAATATGATAATAAAGACTAGCTGTTTTACGTTTAAACCAGGTTTCACCATGCCTGATGCGCCGCTTCATATTTACCACGTCTGCGCCATCCTGCCAGGCTTTGAGCATGACAGGAATTAATTCAGGTGGATCCTGGCAATCTGCATCCAGAATGATAACAGCCCGCCCCGATACGGCTTTTAAACCCGCAGTCAATGCTGCTTCCTTGCCAAAATTTCTACTCAGGTTTAGACATTTCAAATCAAAATTTTGTGGGTTGTAGTTGCTCATGTCCAACCAGCTGTTGTCGGTGCTGCCATCATCAATCATGATGATTTCAGTCTTCTGCTGTATTGAGTCAATGACTTTTTCCAGACGCGAAAATAAGGAAGACAATAATTCTGACTCATTAAATACTGGAATGATGATATTTAACTGAAAGTCGGAATCTTTTGATTCAATTTTGTTTATAGTGCCAATTGAATGCATTTTTAAACAGCCATAACATTAAAAAGTAATTTATTTTACTAAGTTAAACTTAAGAAATTCTGAGTAAACATATTTTTTGAGTTGAATCCTGCTTTAAGTATAGGAGTGGGATATTACTAAAGAATTAAAATATTTATCAGGTAATGAGTTTCCTAAGCATTTCTTAAGCCGGATAATTTAGACTAACATTGTCATTTCCCTGAGAGCTAGCAGTATTATGAAATTATTACTGGTTGAAGATTCCGAAAGATTACAGCGCTCGATTTCAGCAGGACTTGGCAAAGCAGGCTTTGCGGTTGATCAGGCAATAGATGGTCATCAAGGGCTGGCATTTATTCAAACAAATGATTACGAAGTGATCGTGCTCGATCTGATGTTGCCCGGTGTTAATGGTCTGGAAATTTTGAAAACCATGCGGCAGCAGGGAAATAACACACATGTATTAATTTTATCGGCCAAATCACAGGTCGAAGATCGTATTTCGGGGCTGGAACTAGGTGCTGATGATTATCTGGTAAAACCTTTTGTATTTAATGAATTACTGGCTCGTATCAAAGCATTATCACGACGAAAGTACGGCTATAAAAATCCATTGTTAGAAATCAGCGGGCTGCAAATAAATACTGCTGCACGTAAAGTGACCTACCACAATACCGATATTGACTTAACCCCGACAGAATACAATATTCTCGAATATTTGAGTCGAAGAAAAGGGCATGTGGTGTCACATGAGCAGGTGATATTCATGGTTTACGATAGTTTAACTGATGCGACTAAAAACACCATAGAAGCTCATGTTAGCACCTTAAGAAAAAAACTATGTGAAGCAGGGCTGACTCAACTTATACAAACCCGTCGTGGATTTGGCTATATTATTGAGTAACTGATGTCTTCTATCCAGAGTAATATAACCCAATATATTCTTGCGGGAATATTCATCGTTGCCACAGTAACGGGCATTATTATCGATGAATTTACTCATCAGCAGTTTAATACTCAATTTAATAACACACTGGAAAGTAAAGCGTGGTCTCTGGCGACTTTAATTGATCAGGAAAACGGACTGGTGGAATTTGATTTTGCCGATGAAATGATGCCGGAATTTGAACCATCTGAAAATTCTGAATATTTCGAATTATGGCAGGGAAATGGAAAAATACTGGAGCGTTCTCATTCGCTGAATGACTCAGACTTACCCTTTGTAAAAATAAACCAAGGCGAATCAGTTTTCCTGGATTTTGATTTACCTGATGGTCAACCTGCAAGACTGATCGCTATTCATTTCACGCCGCAGGTGGATTTAGAAGAAGAGGATAGTGTTCTGCAAATGACTGTGCAATCTGCTAATCATCTGGATTCGGAACTGGCACTGCAAACGGTAACGCTGGTTCTAGCCCGGAAACGCGATAAGTTGAACGATGATTTAGTATTGAACAGGATAGTGATTGTTCTTTCTCTAATGAGTATGTTAATAGTCAGTTACCTTATTATTCGATTCGCAGTAAAGAAAGGTTTATCACCTTTGACCACCTTGTCTGATGAAGTAAAACTTATTGATGATCATTCACTGGATACCGAGCTGGGTCAACATAACATGGCCAGCGAATTAACCTTGATCACAATGCAGCTTAATCATTTATTGTCCCGGTTAAATGCGGCTTTTTTACGGGAAAAGCGCTTTTCATCCAATGTTTCGCATGAATTAAGAGCACCAATTGCTGAATTAATGACTCTATCTGAAGTAGGGAAAAGTTGCATCGATAACCCTGAAATGATTTTACAGTTTTTTCAGGATACACAGGATATTGCCCAAAATATGAACCTGTTAGTTGAGACTTTACTCACATTGGCGCATTCAGAGCCTGGTAGGGTTAATACCAACATGACGGTGTTTAATTTGCACGAATGCATTCAAAAATCTATTAATCGAATAAGGTTAAATAATAAGGATTGCGCTGATATCGACTGGCAGTGTGCAACTGACAATTTGCCTCAAATTTTTAGTGACTGGGATAAATTGGAGCAAATTCTGAACAACCTGATAACCAATGCCTGCAAATATGGTCAGCGGGGTAGTAGCATCATTATTCGCACAAAAATGCAGGGACAACAGCTCAGCTGTTCAATCAGTAATTTAACTGCTGATCTGGAAAAAGCTGACCTTGAGCATCTTACCGAATATTTCTGGAGAAAGGATGAAGCGCGCAGTGGTGGTAAAAATAGCGGGCTGGGCTTAACCCTGGTCGCAATATTGTGTGACGTGTTAAAAATTTCTGTTTCGTTTGAACTGGATGTTAATCAACGTTTTACCGTGACTCTGAGCAATTTTCCTAACAGGCTTGAACTCAATAATAAATAAATATTTATCTATTTTCAGTAATTATCCCGATGTTCAGGTTTTAAGCTGATTGCTAATTGCGTAAAAGATCGATAATTAATTAATCTATTTTGCTTAATTTCAGCTTTCCTTAAGATTCAATGAGTAATATTAACCTGACTTATTTATAAATCACGAAATCACTATGCAACTGGCTGCGTTAATTGTAATTTTGCCACTGATGCTGATCAGCTACAGTGCAAATGCAATCGTAAATAATTGTCAACCGGTGTCAGAAAATTCAAATGACCTGATAATTGGCGAAATAAAATTATTAAATTCAAATATATTTGATCCCAATAATCCTGACGAAAACTCTACCATCCACAAAATCGCTAATACCCTCCATATCCAGACCCGACAGGCAACGATCAGGCAGCAATTATTGTTTCAGGTTGGAGATGTTTATAATCAACAGAAAATAGATGAAACGGAACGAATATTGCGATCTAAAAGTTATTTGCATACGGCGAGTATCTACCCGTCGGATATATGCAATGGACAGCTTGTCGTCATCGTAAAAACATCTGATAACTGGACATTGACACCCAGTATTTCTGTTGGCCGCTCTGGCGGCATTACCAGGACATCAGTTGAAATAGCAGAATCTAACCTGTTTGGACTGGGTAAGGATATAAAGTATCAATCGGAGTCGAATGAAGACAGGGATAGCCGGTTTTTAGAATATCGTGATGATAATTTATTCGGTTCACACTATAAACTATTTGTTAAAACTGCTGAGAATTCTGATGGTTATTTTGACGCTATAAGTATTGCTAAACCTTTTTATCATTTGGATGCAAGACAGGCTTTATCTTTAAATACTTCCAGAGAAAAGAAACAGATTGCAATCTATGAAAATGGCCTGATTGTTGATACAGCCGGGCAACTTACAGAAAGCTTAAATGCTGAGTTTGGCTGGTCTGATGGTTTACATGACGAACAGGTGTTTCGTTACAAATTGGGCTGGCAGGCGACGGATAATCAGTTTTTTAACGTAGAAGACTATCCTGACAGTATTTTACCGGTCGATAGCCAGAAACATTTTCCGTATATCGGAGTTGAATACCTGCAGGATCTTTATATTCAACGTGAAAATTTCAATATTATGGGTGTGATTGAAGATATTCCAATTGGCAAAAATTTCTCAGCCCGCTTAGGTCTGCTGGATAAGTCATGGGGGTCCAGTGATGATGGTTACATTATTTCAGCTAATTATTCTGCAGCAATAGATATATCTCAAAAATCGTTGGCATTTATTGAAATTGGTTTGAGCAGTGAAGTTTATAGAAGTGCAGCAGATTATAACGCCCTGAGTTTTAATGCGAGGTGGTTTCATTACAGTGATTTCAATAATAGCTATTTTCTGGATGCAGAGTTGCAAACTGCCGATAATTTATTATCAACGAACCTGTATGTGATTGGCGGAGATACGGGGTTAAGAGGGTATCCAATACGTTTCCAAACAGGGCACAACAGGGCATTATTCAGCGCCGAGAAGCGTAGTTATTTTAACTGGTATCCTTATAAATTGGTCAAGATGGGGGTGGCGATCTTTGCCGATGTTGGATCGGCCTGGAAAAATGATGAGCAGGCTGATTTTATCTCGGATATCGGATTTGGCATTCGCCTGGTATCAACCAGGCAATCTGACTCGAAGGTCCTGCATATAGATTTTGCATATCCACTGGATAAACAAAAAGAAGTGGATGGCTTCCAGCTAGTCCTGAAAGCAAAAAGTCGGTTTTGAATTAAGAGCCAGTCTGAAATAGCTCGGCCAGAAGCACCGCCGGGTGCATAGTTTTAAACTGGTGGTTTTTACTCTGGCAACGACAGGAAAAACCACTGGCTAATAAAATACCAGGGGTCAGTTCAAGGGTGGGTTTCCACACCAGATTGAAAATATTTTCAGATAGTTGATTATTGACTACTTCATGTCCAAACAGGCCGGACATGCCGCAACACCCGGCGTTGATTACTTTGACAGGAACGCCCACCTTTTCAAATATTTTCTGCCAGTGTTGTGAAGACTCTTTAGCACTGGTTTGTTCCATGCAATGTGGTAACAGTGTTACCGGTTGAGAAATACTGGAAGCAGGCATGTCATCTGCTGGCTGAAAAAAATTTGCAATAAACGATTCGAAGCTGTGAATTTTCAGTTTGTTTTTATGTTGCAGAATATCCGCATATTCCATATCTAACATCAGGCGAGTCACGGTCTCCGTACTGATTAATGGTAAGCCTGTTTGATGTAATTCAGTGATGGTTGATATGATTTTTTTGGCCTGCTTTTTGAATTCCTCCCTATAGCCTTTAACATGCAATAATTTACCATTATGAATGATTTCACTAAGGTAAACCTGAAATCCCAGTTTATGAAAAACATCGCAACATGCCTGCAATGTCTGCCGGTCAAAGCTTTGCATGTAATTGTCGCGCAATAAAATAACGGCTTTTTGCTGTTTGTCGAGTTTATGTAAATTGTTGCGATTCAATTCTAACGCGCTTGAAAGAGCCTGTGTTGAAAAAGCCGGTAAGTGGTTTAATCTACTGATCTTCTGCAGTAGTTTATTACCCCATTTATGTTGAATCAGAGCATTGCTTAAACGTGGGGTGAGTCGACCTAAAGCAATTAACGTTTCAAAGTAGCGGTTAAAAAATGACGATGCTGGCCGTTGATTTTTTTGATACCAGTCTTCAAGGAAACGTGATTTTAATTCCGGGATATCGACTTTAAGTGGGCAACTTGCGGTACAGGATTTACAGGACAGGCAATGTTGCAGGCTATCGAATAAGGTTTGCTCCAGCTCGTTTAACTGAGAGCCGGTCGATTCTGTGTTTTTCAGGCGTAACCATTCACGCAACATGGCAGCACGCCCCTTGGGGGAGTACAGTTTATTGCGGGTGGCTTTATAGGATGGACACATGGCTTCATCGGGCTGCCAGTTATAACAGGCGCCGTTGCCATTACAGGAAAGTGTATCGGCATAATTTTGCTGTGCAGCAATATCTATTTGAGCATCCAGTTCTCCACGCATGGTAATTTCATCCAGTAGCAACAGCTTTTGATGCATATCTGGTGTGGCTAATTTACCCGGATTTAATAAATTATTGGGGTCAAAGAGTTTCTTTATTTCGCACAGCAGCGGGTAGAGTTTTTCGCCAAAAAAAAGCGGCGAGTATTCTCCACGAAAACCGCGGCCATGTTCTCCCCATAATACGCCGCCGTTCTGTTTGGCAAGCATTGCAACTTTATCGGAAATCTTTCGGATCAGTTTACGATCACTTCGCTGTAATAAATTAAGCATCGGGCGCACATGCAACACACCGGCATCGGCATGACCGTACATACCGTATTCCAGTTTATTATCATCCAGTAACTGTTTAAAAGCGGTTACATAAGCTGCCAGGTTTTGAGGAGGAACAGCAGTATCTTCGACAAACGCTATACCGCGTTTACCATCCTGAGACTGGCCCAGTAAACCAACCGCTTTTTTCCTTAAATTCCAAAGGGCTGATATTTTAACGGGATCTAATTCGACTTTACTGAGTATGACGTTGTAAATTGAACTGGTTTTAGTGAGAATTTGATTTATTTCCTGTTGATGCTTTTCAAGCTCCTGTTCGCTATTACTCACATGCTCGACAAAATTTGCCGCTTTAATGTCGACATCATCGGGTAGCCCGTCCAGCACAGATTGTACTTCGAACCAGATGCTGTCGGAACGTGCCAGCTGCAGAATTTTATCATCCAGCATTTCGATAGCAGCAGGATGACTGGCGAGTAGCGGCTGGACGTGTTCCAGCCCGCGTAAAAAATGGTCATAAAAAATAACGGTGAGCATTTTATGAGTGGGTCTGGGCATCACCCGTAGAGTAATCTGCCGGGTGAGTGCCAGAGTGCCTTCGGAGCCGGCAAGCAGAAAACAGGGATTAAAGAAACCTTTCTGGTGTATGCTTTGCTGCAGGTTGTAGCCTGTTAAACCACGGTTCATAACTGGAAAAATACGTTCTATTTCATCACGTTGCTGGTGTATTATCGGGTAAACATTGCTACATGGGTTTGTAGCCTCTTTATCCAGTTTATCTAGCGATAGTCTATCAGCCTTAAAATCCGATCCATCGGCCAGTACCAGCTCGAGTGACTGGATATGAGTGGATGTTTTGCCGTAAATGAGTGAACCTTTGCCAGAGGCATCGGTGGCTACCATGCCGCCCAGAGTTGCACGCGATGAAGACGAAATATCGATCGGAAAAAATAGACTATGCGGCTTTAAATAATCATTTAACTGATCGAGTACCACGCCGGGCTGAACAGTGACCGTCAAATTTTCTTTATCAAAATCAATAATTTGATTTAAAAACCTGGAACAGTCGAGAATTAAATTATCAGTTAATGACTGCCCATTGGTGCCGGTACCACCACCCCGCGCACACAGCGAAAACCCGGCATGTTGATGTTTAAAAACGGTACGCATGGCACGATTGATATCTTCTGCTACACGCGGATAAAGTATTGCCTGAGGCGTCAACTGGTAGATACTGTTATCGGTGGATGCAACAATACGTTCTGCATAGGAGGATTCGATATCGCCCTCAAATCCAGCCGCTTTAAGATCCTCTACCAGTAACCTGAAAGCTCCTGTTGTTGGCATTTATGTTGTGCCTTCAAGTTGTTTGATAAGTTGTTTCTGCTGGTTCTCATCTACTCTCAATTGTTGCAGGCAATCCTGTAAAGAATCTATTTGCATTTTTGCATAGTAGTCAAATTCATTGATTACTTTACAGCCCAGATCTTTTTCAAACAGCTGCTGGTTATGAGATCGGGAAAATAACTGTGTTTCCTGTCCTTGCAGATTAGATTGAAAGATTCCGGCAGCACTGACCGGTAAAAAATCTTCATAAGTGATCGGCTGAATCAGTATCTCATGGTTAGTGACCAGTGTATTTAACTGAGAAAAACTATTCGGCAATTTATGCGGGTTAACCCGGTAACTAAAATAAGCCAGTCCCATATTATGTAGCTGTATTAAATCATCAGGAAATTGCTGAAATATATCGCCAAGTTGATGATAGTAAGCGTCGACATTATTAACTGCATCGGGTACTGCCAGACGAACTTCATTTAACAGGCGGTCATATAACTCTCTACCTTTAGCTGTCAATGCTATTCCGCGTTGTTCAATTTCTCCAAATCGAGCGGTATGTGAACCCACTTCAGATTCACCATTTATTTGCTGAAACTGTATCTCTTCATCGAGTGCTTTGAAACTGGTTTGACGTAACAGGATCGGATGTTTTCGCTGTGGTGGGCCTTCGATTATGGCTTTTGCCTGAAGCCCGTAGTCTGACATAAGTTGCTGGGCTTCATCAATATTGAGTGTGCGGGGTGTCAGATGATTAATATGCGGACCTTTAAAACAAACAATATCGGCAACCAGTCCATGCATTTGTAAAAAATGCTGATAGGTATCCAGGTCAACGGTTGCCTGATGGTGCCAACGAAAAGTTTGTAGCGCTTCTGCCACAAACTGTTGTGCCTGCTCAACATTCAAACCATTTTGCTGTTCACTGGTGTCAATCAGCCTGATCAGGTTATCGCTAAAAATGGAACGCCTGGATAAAAGTTCGTCTGCCTGTTGTCTTAAGTTTTCATCTTTTATTAAGTCCAGACGTAATAAAGATGTGAAAATGCGAAATGGATTACTGCTAAGCTCATCCTTCTGTAATGGTCTAAAGGCAGTAGAATGCACAGGAATACCAGCTTCGGTTAAATCATAATAACTCACCGGGTACATTCCCATTACGCCAAACAGGCGACGCATGGTAAATAATTCATCAGCCTTACCCAGACGAATTGCACCATGACGTTCGCTACTTAAACGCTGTAATTCATGAGTTTCTTCGAGTTGTTCTCGTAATTTCGGTTTTTTATCCAGTTCCAGCTGATTAACCTGTTTCACCATGTCCAGCAAGGTGCCGTATAGCGGAACCTCAAAACGGTACATATCGGACATGGCATTGGCAAAATTGGAGCGTATTTCGCTGACGGCGACCCGTTGCTGTGAGCTTATTTTGATTTTAGGCATAAACTTTAACCTGTTGCTGTTAACAAATAACGAGTCATAAAAAAGAGTGCCATGCTGAGTACTGTTGTCAATAAAACATTACGGGTAGTGACCGCCAGTATGGCAGCTATTATTGCCGCTATAAAATAAGGATTATTAATTGCCAGGTTAAGTTCGCCTTCACGATGAAATACGATGGGCGCCCATATTGCGGTTAATGCAGCCGGGCCGGTGTAGTGTAAAAAGTGCAATATTTTTGGGCCGAGCCTGAGCGGGAGCCTGGGTTCCAGAAAAAGATAGCGACTGATAAACACCACTGCGGCCATCAACAACAAGGTTGACCAGCTCATAGTGCTTCCTTTCTGATGATGGATACGGCATAACCACAGCTCATGGCAATAAGGCTGGAGTAGATAATACCACCTTCGATATTTAGAACGCTGAAAATTACCGAAAAGACCAGGGCGATGACAACGGTGATCAAAACCGACAGTTTTTTAATGGTGGGTAGTACTATCGCAATAAAGGTTGCGGCAACGGCAAAGTCGAGTCCATATTGGTCGAGATTCGGGATACTTTTTCCGAGCAGAATGCCACCAAGAGTTGCCATCTGCCAGATTAAATAAAAACTGAAACCAGCTCCAAATGCAAACCAGAAATTAAATTCCTTGCGTGTCTGGTGTGAGCAAACAGCGAATAATTCATCGGTTAATAGAAATCCCAGTAGCAACCGTCGATGGATGGGCATGTGTGAAATTCGAGAGCGCATAGTGGCACTGTAAAGCAGATGTCTGGAAGTTAGAAACAGGGTCGTTAACAGTAAAGTGGTCAGGCTGGCACCTGCCTTTATCAGTCCCATACCTACCAGTTGCACCGAGCCCGCAAATATAATGGCAGATACTGCCTGAGCCTGAAAGTCGATTAACCCCGCTTCTACAGCTAAAGAGCCCGCCAGTATGCCCCATGGGATAACGGCGATACTCAAAGGCAGGGTGAGAATCACGCCCCTTAGAAATACACGGGTAGCTGAAAAAGAAGCTTTATCGGGTTCAGTATTTTGAGACAAAACGGGGTTGTTTGATAAAAGTAAAAAAAGCTATTTTGAGCCTGTTTATTACATCATTACAAGCTTTAAATAGCATACATCAGCTATATAATCTGGCAGGAGATATCGTCAATAGCCCACAGGTTTATTCGATTGAAAAGTGTATTAAGTGTTCTTTATTGCTTTTAGAGCCCTGACCCAGGCTGAGTAGACCAGAATGATGCAAAGGTACTGTTTCATTGTGAAACAGCAGTTCTACATTGTTTTGCAATATATAGGTGCCGTTTGTACTGCTATCGATCAGGCTGAATTTATTATTACCATTGAGTCGAATTTCACAATGGAACCGAGAGGCTTGCGGAGCCTCAACTACCAGGTCACATTCCTGACCTCTGCCGATTTTTAGTACACTTTCGGTGAATTTAAGGTGCTGGTCATTGTATTTTAATATTAACTCGTTCTGTGATGGATTTTGTTTCGGTATTTGTACTATGCAGGTCAGCTGGTCAGTTTGTTCCCACACAACATCATACACATTGATGGGCTGATCTTTACCTTTCAGATAAGCCGCTGTCTTGTTTCTGCAGAATTGCTGTAAATAACCGGGCAATGTCACATAAGTTTGTTCGCTGATAACTGTTTTTCCTGGTCGCGCCAGCGCGGCGATGCGAGCCGATACATTGACCGTGTCGCCGTAAATATCTCCATCATTGTAAATAACGGTACCAACATGCGCTGCTATTCGGATGGATATTTTCTGATTTAACCCGCTAAAGCTCTCCTGCTCGGTATATTCGTGCATCTGATTCGCAGCTTCGATTGCCTGACTGGATAAGGGGAACTGGCACATGATTTCATCGCCAATAGTTTTAATTACCTGGCCTTTTTGTTTTTTTACGATGGCGGAGAGTGATTCAAGTACCGTGCTGACAAGTTCTTCAGCCTGTGAGTCACCCAGTTTTTCGTAGAGTGATGTACTACCGGCAATATCGGCGAATAGAATGGTAAATTGGGTCATCTAGTAATAGGCTTTTGATTTAAATTAAGATAGGTTAGTATCATTATCAAAGATATAAGAAATGATACAGTGTTTTTCCGGTTTACATAAGTATGAGTTGTCGAATGGCGTTCTCTATAAATCAGTATGTTTAAACAATTTATAGTGTAATTTTACATGCTTACTCGATTTTTGTGCATATAGATCAACCTGTATCCTAAAAAAATTATAAAAAATAATAAATTTTACTCATTCAGGAGTAGTTATGGGCATTCGTTTCAAGTTTAACCTGACCATTTTGTTGATATTTGTATGTGGCTTCATCGCATCGGGCTATCTGGTTAAAGCGTTATTACTTGAAAATGCTAAACATGAGGTCGAATTGAACGCTAGTATTATGATGGCTGCGGCAAAAAGTGTGCGTTCTTATACCGTTGAAGAAATCAGGCCATTACTGAAAAAACTGGATAGTGTTGAATTTCTGGCGC
>CALCSG010000462.1 GCA_937894085.1 uncultured Gammaproteobacteria bacterium
TCAATCAAACACATCTCTGGTGCGAATTTACCTTACCAGGGGTGAAATTTTAAAAGATGACAAGCGTTTTAAAGACGCTATAAAAAACTACGACATGGCTTTAGAGATTATTCCGGGTAATATCGATTTACTGTATGCACGCGGATTAACCGGAGAAAGTATCGGTAACGTTCAATTACTGGAAGCCGATATGCTCACCATTTTAAAGACCGAACCGGATAATGCTCACGCTCTGAACGCCCTGGGGTTCACCCTGGCTGACCAGACAGATCGAATTGAGGAGGCTTATGGTTATTTAAAAAGAGCCATGCAAATCAACCCGGAAGATCCTGCATTTATAGATAGTTATGGCTGGGTCAATTATCGAATGGGCAATTATAAAGAAGCTATTCGCTTATTGAAAAAAGCCTTATCAGAGGTTGAAGATGCGGAAATCGCCGCCCACCTGGGAGAAGTTTTATGGGTCTCCGGTCAACAGAAGGAAGCGATGGGTATATGGAAACGAGCTCTGGAAAAATCACCAGAAGATAGCAATATTCTTAAAACCATGAAACGCTTTAAACCATAACTTACGCTTCCTTATCTGAATGTCTCGCTATTTATTATTAACAGCGCTAATTTTAGCGCTGAATGGCTGCGTAACCACGCCAGAACTGTCAGAACAAATTACCGACGAAAGCCATGATCGCTGGGCACAGCGCCAGCAAAAGCTATCGTCAGTGCATAACTGGGAAATACGCGGACGCGTCGCATTATTTGCTGGCGATGACGTTTATAACCTTGGTCTAAGCTGGATACTTGAAGAAAATCATTCGACACTAAAGCTGGAAGCCGCTCTCGGTCAGGGCATGATTCAACTCGAAAAAAATAAAACTGCAGTTACCCTGACTACCACCAAAGGTGAAACCTATTTCGGTGAAAATGCCGAACAGGTATTATTACAATCCACCGGCTGGTCTATACCGGTCGAAGGGCTGGAGTCCTGGATTAAAGGCATCAATCACAATAACTCAGAATATTTTCCCGATATAGATAGTGCCGGTAGAGCACGTTCTTTACGTCAGGATGACTGGAAAATTAATTACCTGAAGTATGAAAAGACAACAGCAGATGGGCAGAATAACCTTGAACTACCGCAAAAAATTTATATGAAACGGCAGAACCTGGCATTAAAAATTGTGATCGATCAATGGCAGGCTCAACAGAACACCTCTGCATCGGAAATATTTCCAACTTTCAAAGATTAACGATCTACCCTGCCATGCACCTGAAATCCCCCGCCAAACTCAACCTGATGTTACACATAACCAGTCAACGGGAAGACGGCTATCACAACCTGCAAACCGTATTTCAGTTAATAGGCCTGTACGATGAACTCACTTTCAACAAAACAGCACAGGGCATAAATCGCATCAGCGGCAATCAACAGGTCGCAGAACAGGACGATTTGGTAATCAAAGCGGCAACCTTATTACAACCCTATTCGGCCAAAAAGCAGGGGGTCGACATATCAATTACTAAAAATATCCCCATCGGCGGTGGCCTGGGTGGCGGCAGCTCGAATGCAGCGACGACACTGATGGCGTTAAACCATTTATGGAAACTCAACCTGAGCAAAACAGAATTACAACAAATTGGACTGCAATTAGGCGCTGATGTCCCGCTTTTCATTTTCGGACAAAATGCCTGGGCTGAAGGCGTAGGTGAAGAATTAACTGCCCTGAATTTGCCCGAATCGTGGTTTTTAATCATTCATCCGCAAATTTTTGTGTCTACAGAGCAAATTTTTTCGTCTAAGTATTTGACACGGGATTGTCATCCCATCACAATACGCGCCTTTCTGGAAGGCAGTGGCATAAATGTATGCCAAAAGGTGGCCTGTGAACTGTATCCCGAGATACAAAATTCATTAAATTGGCTTAACCAGTTTAGTGCGGCCAGAATGACAGGAACAGGAGCCTGTATTTTTGCAATTTTTGATAGTGTTGAAAAAGCAAATAACGTAAAATCGCAAATTCCTGAAAAGTGGACCGGTTTTGTAGCCAAAGGGCTAAACAGCAACCCGGTCACAACAGCCTGTTTTAATACAGACTGAGTAAAAGTTAATTGGGCCGTCGCCAAGCGGTAAGGCACTAGGTTTTGATCCTAGCATGCGTAGGTTCGAATCCTGCCGGCCCAGCCATATTGAGTACACTGTTGCAGTTTTAGTAGATATTACTACGAAGACCGCGGCAGGAATTGAACCGTTATAGGTTCGATAACTTTGTCGGGAACAAAGTTAAACGCGTAAGCGGCCCGAAGGGTGGAGGACACGACGTCCGACATACAAAATCATCTGGAATGATTTTGAACGCCAAAGGCGGCCCTTTAGGGTGTGGGCATGGATAGCCCGAATATAAAATCGTCTGGAACGATTTTAAACGCGCAGCGGCCCGAAGGGTGAAATACACGACGTATTTCATAATCCTGCCGGCCCAGCCATATTGAGTATACTGTTGCAGTATTAGTAGATATTACTACGAAGACCGCGGCAGAATTTGAACCGTAGCAGGTTCTCTAACTTTGGCCAGATCAAAGTTAAACGCGCAACAGCCACAAGTGTGAAACGGACTATAGTCCTGCATAAATCGGCTCAAGCCATTATTTTTTTTAATCAAGTGTAGAAATCTGATGGATGGTATCGTCGCACATAACATGATGGTCTTTTCGGGAAATGCTCATCTCGAACTGGCAAACGCTATTGCAAAACACCTCGACACCCCTCTCGGCCAGGCCTCTGTTGAGTGCTTCAGTGATGGAGAAATCTCAGTAGAGATACGGGAAAATGTACGTGGCAAAGACGTTTTTATCGTCCAGCCTACCTGCAAACCCACCAACGATAACCTGATGGAATTGCTGGTGATGATAGATGCCATGAAACGCGCATCAGCTTATCGCATCACCGCTGTAATTCCTTACTTTGGGTATGCCAGGCAGGATCGTCGGGTTCGCTCACAACGGGTACCGATTACCGCCAAAGTTGTTGCCAATATGCTGACCAGCGTCGGGGTTGACCGTGTTTTGACCGTTGATCTGCACGCCGATCAAATACAGGGTTTTTTCGACCGCCCGGTAGACAATGTCTATGCATCACCCATTTTAATGAGTGATATCTGGAAACAGGAATACCCCGATATGATTGTTGTATCACCAGACGTTGGTGGCGTGGTACGTGCCCGCGCTGTTGCAAAACAACTGGGTGATGCAGAACTGGCCATTATCGATAAACGTCGACCCAAGCCAAACCAGGCCAAGGTAATGCACATTATTGGTGATGTAAAAGGTAAAACCTGCATTATTGTAGATGATATGGTCGATACAGCCGGCACCTTATGCCAGGCTGCTAACGCACTCAAAGAACATGGTGCCGCAGGCGTATTTGCATACTGTACTCACCCGGTTTTATCCGGCGATGCAATAAAAAATTTAAACAGCTCAGTCATTAACAAACTGATTGTTACAGATACGATTCCACTGTCTGAGGAAGCTCTGGCCTGTGAAAAAATCAGAACCGTATCTATGGCCTGGATGCTGGCAGAAACTATACGCCGCATTCATTTTGACGAATCTGTCAGCTCACTTTACATGGACTGACGATCACAACTCATTGAGTTGTGCAATCTCACTCCCCGGTCGCAGGGGAGTTGAAAATCACCGTGAGGTGATTTTTTTATTTAACCGGAGAACATTTTAATGTCCGACAAAATCGAACTAACTGCTGAAGTCCGTTCTGACATGGGGAAAGGTGCGAGCCGCCGCCTACGTAAGACCGGCCTGGTTCCTGCAGTCATTTATGGTGGAGAAACAGACCCCATCTCTATTACACTTCCTCATAATTCGTTTATGCACGAACTCGAAAATGAGGCTGTCTACTCTCAGATACTTTCTCTGAAAATAGGCAATAAAAAGAAAGAGGACGTGATCCTGCGTGATCTACAACGTCATCCTTTCAAACCCAAAATTATGCATGCTGATTTTATGCGTATTGATCATAAAACAGTACTTCATGTTGCCATTCCTCTGCATTTACTGAATGAAGAAACCTGTCACGGTGTGAAACAGGAAGGCGGGTTACTTAATCGCCTGGTCAATGAAATTGAAGTTGCCTGTTTACCAAAAGACTTACCAGAGTACCTGGAACTGGATGTTGCCGGACTGGAACTTGGCGACAGTCTTCACCTTTCAGACATCAAAGTACCAGAAGGTGTTGAAATTATTGCACTTACTCATATCGACGAGCAAGATCCTGATAGTGAAAGTGAGCATGACATTGGCGTAGTTGCTGTACACAAGATGCGCGAAGAAGTAGTTGATGAAGAAGTAGAAGAGCCAGTTGAAGTTGCTGTAGTTAGCGAAGAAGCTACTGAAGAGTAATTTTTCTGCTCAGTCATGGCAGCTCAACAAGCTGATATTCGTTTGATCGTTGGCCTCGGTAACCCCGGGGCCAATTATCATTCTACCCGGCATAACGCGGGGTTCTGGCTGGTTGACCAACTGGCGAGAGAGCACAACCTGGCATTACGCAATGAAATCCGCTTTCATGGGGAAGTCGGCAAGTTTCATACCGCTGGAAAGGACATTTATCTACTCAAACCCGGCACATTCATGAATAAAAGCGGCCAATCAGTGGCGGCATTATCCAAATACTTTAAAATATCACCTGAACAGATCCTCGTTATGCATGATGAACTGGACCTCGAACCCGGTGACGTTCGACTCAAAAAATCCGGTGGGCACGGCGGCCATAATGGCCTGCGTGATATCATCAACCATCTGGGTAAAGAATTTTTCAGGCTACGCATAGGCATAGGCCATCCGGGAGACCGCAACCAGGTCGTCAACTACGTCCTCAAAGCACCTTCCAAAATAGATCTTGAAAAAATCGAAGATGCCAGCCTGCAAACGATCAACATCATGCCAACATTGCTGTCCGGCGAATACGAAAAAGCCATGCAGCAACTCCACACTAAGTAAAGTTAATAAACATCAGGAACTATCATGGGCTTCAAATGTGGCATCGTCGGCTTACCTAATGTCGGCAAATCAACCCTCTTCAACTCACTGACGAAAGCAGGCATTGCAGCAGAAAACTAACCGTTCTGCACCATTGACCCGAATATTGGCATTGTTGAAGTACCCGACAAACGCATGCAACAAATTGCAGATATCGCAAAGCCACACAAAATCATCCCGACCACGATGGAATTTGTCGATATTGCCGGGCTAGTTGCTGGTGCTTCCAAGGGTGAAGGACTGGGTAACCAGTTTCTCGGGCATATCCGCGAAACCGATGCTATTGCTCAGGTGGTTAGATGCTTCGAAAATGACGACATCGTGCACGTCAATGGCAAAATCAATCCGTTAGACGATATCGACACCATCAATACCGAATTACTACTGGCCGATATGGAATCCATCGACCGTCAGACTGAACGCGCCACGAAAATGGCCAAGTCTAACGATAAAGATGCAAAAGCCAAGCTCGCCTTCATGCAAAATATACAGGCACACGTAGGTGAAGGTAATTCAGCTCGCAGCATGGAAATACAGGATAGTGAAAAAAAGTGGTTAAAAGAGCTTCACCTCATAACCGCCAAGCCCACCCTGTATATAGCCAATGTTGCTGAAGACGGGTTTGACAACAATCCTTACCTCGATCAGCTCAACGAATTTGCAGCCAAAGAGGGGGCTGACGTCGTACCTGTGTGCGCCGCCATAGAATCAGAAATCGCCGAACTGGACGCAGAAGACGCCGCAGAATTTTTACAGGAACTGGGACTCGAAGAACCAGGCCTGGATCGTGTTATACACGCCGGTTACCACCTCCTCCACCTTCAGACCTACTTCACTGCAGGCGTGCAGGAAGTTAGAGCCTGGACAATCAAGGTCGGAGACACCGCCCCCAAAGCGGCTGGCGTCATTCACACAGACTTCGAAAAAGGCTTCATACGCGCCGAAGTTATGTCCTTTGATGACTTTATACAATACAACGGTGAACAGGGCTGTAAAGATGCCGGAAAATGGCGCCTGGAAGGAAAAGAGTACATCATGAAGGAAGGCGACATCGTGCATTTCAGGTTTAACGTCTAACAGATTGTTTCAAAGCTTGACAACAAGGGCGTGAAAAGGGAGAATCCCGCCCTCGAAAATACAAGGCTACATAGCTCAGCTGGTTAGAGCACATCACTCATAAGGTATGGGTCGTAGCTGAAAATGAAGAAAGAATTCTGGTTGAAATTCTTATCTTCATGGGTTAAAAGAGATTCAGTAATTGAATCGATTTTGACCAGATCACTCAACCGAAGAAAAAAAGTTCAGGCTACATAGCTCAGCTGGTTAGAGCACATCACTCATAATGATGGGGTCCCAGGTTCAAATCCCGGTGTAGCCACCATATTACCTTTATAAAACAGCCACTTACATAAGTGGCTGTTTTGTTTCTACCCGATTTTTATATTCTAATCTTTAATTATTTTTTGGTTTTCGGCTAGTCTGAAGCTGCTACCTGGGATGAAGTTATAGATGACTTTGAAGTAGTGATTGGGTCATTAATTAAGTTCAATCTTTAATCAAAATCATACAAATTTCTGCCGATTAACACCCTTTAAAAAAAACCTCTAAAAACCCCTGTGACAAAATTGTGACAGATCTGTGACAACCGCAAATTAAGGCTTCTCTATAAACCATCAAAATTGAGTACATCACTGTTTCTAAAAAACCGGGGGAATTCTCGTAGGAACACACTCAAAGTTAGATTTTTTAGCAAAGCTAAATTCGTATTTTCAAGAACCCTTTAATAAAGGAGCCGTTCAATAAATGAATACTAACGGCAACACACCTCAGGGCGTGAACCTGCCAGTCAGTAATGCCCCCACTTAATGGAATCTTGACGGGTAATTAAAGCTTGAGAAGAAAATGAATGCCCACTTTTGGTGATAACAATATTTCAGTCTATTTGTGGTTGATTTTCTTGGCACTCAGTCATATATTAAAAAAAGGAATCGATGCCACAGGTGTGACCGCCCGAAAAGACGATATTACCGCAAGACCATTTGCCTATTGGTAAACCTTTATTAAACCGCTGGCATGGTTGTGTTGAACGGTCACGACAACCGAAATTATAGTCAGCACCATTTAATGGAGGCTTTTGCTATGTCACAAGACATTTCTAAAATATGTGTGGATTCATTACGCAATTTTGTCCACGAAAAATATCACATCAAGTTAAAAGCGGCGCACGCACATGAGCTAGTGGCCGCGTTCATTGGTTATAGATCCAAAAACACCATGCTTGCGGATACAAAATATCCCATCAGCAATCTGGATCAGGCCGAAATTATCGTGATGTCCCCTGATGATGATATCGACCAACGACGAAAAAATCTTCAAGGATTGTCATCTGAGCTGCCAGATAGTTACACACTAGGTGAAGCGGTCTACACTTCTCTACTCTCCGACGAGGGGTGGGCGAGTCAATACCCCCCATTTAGAGGTTTTGAGAAGCTGGCAAAATTTTTAGTTGAAAATAACGATGCATACCAAAGTGTATTCAAGTTCTACCGAGATATTCCTATGCACCATATCGTTGAGGTTAACGATGAAGAAGGCGGTGTAACATTAACTGTTTTACACTCTCATAGAACTTCCACCGGCAAGATGCATGGCGTTGGTAAAACTACTATTAAGCTCCGGCGCGTAGCGGGACGTATTGGTTATGGCAAACCACAGGTTTCTGTTGAGCAATGGACTGGTGGTGCAAGAAGAGCACTAGATTCGCTGGGGGTTCGGCCATGATGAATATTAGTGTAAATGATTTCCAGTGCGAAGTAGATTGTATTTATGATGATGAGCGATATTCGGTTCGTGATAACGGCGCTATCTTGCGACATCCTCGAACGGGTAAACGTCCGCGCCCGACCGACTGCAAATGGTTTTTTGGCAAGCTAAATAGCCAAAACGGCTATATGTGTATTTCTCAGAAACGTATCCACAGGATTGTTGCAACAGCGTTCCATGGTACACCGCCTACACCTGAGCATATAGTTGATCACATTGATACAAATCGTCAGAACAACCGTCCTGAAAACCTAAGATGGATCACTCGCTTGGAGAATGCGCTTAATAATCCAGTAACCCAAAAAAAAATTGAATATCATTGCGGTAGTATTGAGGCATTTCTTGAAAATCCTTCGATGCTAAATGATCTTCAAGGTGATCCCAATTTCAAATGGATGCGAACGGTAACACCAGAAGAAGCTAAAAACTGTATGGTACGTATGTCTCTCTGGGCAACCTCTAATAACAAACCAAAAAGATCAACTGATACAGTCAATCGCAATAAATCTTTTGGTGAAAGAGTTTACAAACCACTTCAAAAGTGGGAAGTCGGTCTTGATGGAGAGCCAGGACTTGAATTGGCCTTAACACCATGGTGTGCACAATATATGTGGAGAGCTTCTGCTTATTTCCCTTGTTGTCCTAAAGATTTTGGAACAGAGCCTCTTGATGATTATTATCAAAATCTAAAAATTGGAGATGTATTTGCATATAGTGAACACGAAGATATTTTTCCCAGGCTTTCAGTACTTGAATCTAATGTACTTAAGGAAAAATCATCAATCGTGGTTATGTCTGAAAGAGCTGATAATAAATGGTTAATTGTTGGAATTGAACTTCATGAAAGATCAAAACATTTTATTCATTTTGGTCTCGGTTTATATTCTGATAAAGGCGAGGCTGAAAAGGCATTTTGTGCTAAAAACGAATTAACGGACTTTTGGTCAGAAGGATATGCTAACTGGGGTTTATGACAGAGAAATAATTAAAAATGGCTCTGTAGCATGCTTGGCCGTTTCAATAATCATTAACAGGCTGTTGAATTGCATCAATATACTGGGACAGTTTTGAATGCAATTCAACATTCAGGGAATAAAATTAACTATATTTTTAGCCCTAACCACGCACTTTTACAAACAATTGTGTAGACATTATTGATCCTTCAAGTTCAAGATTTAGTTCAGCTAAACGGGTGCCCTGAAACTCCACATCTTTTGATCCGACATTAAAATAACTTGCTTGCTTGCTATTTGAATATGATGATCGCCAATACGACACACCTTGATCAAACCTGACTGTAAGCTTCACCCCAGAAAGAAACTCGACTTCCAACAAACGACCATGACCCGTTTTTGAAACAGAACCGGCTGCTACGGTCGTTTCTATCCCCATATACTCAAATGCTGACTTAACCACTGCATCACGTACGGATGTGTCGTGCCAATCAGCCCAGACAGTATTTTTAGATTTATTTTCTCCAAATGATCGACAGTTTGCGGTCACTATTTCCATTTTTTCTACAGCCCACCGGCCTGCTCCTACTATCTCTCGCAAACTATTAATTACTTCTGCCAGAAGAGCCACAGATAACGGAGTAAAAAGATAACGATCGCTATACAGAACTTTCAAGACATCGTCATCCGGGTTATTCAATATATTTTTAGTTGTTAAATGCTCACTTTCGATTAAATCCCAAAGACGCTTTCCAAACCCCTGTAATGCCCCATCAAGTTCATGATGAATTTCAATTTCCCTGTCACCTTCAAGCTCTTTTACAGGTCGAATTTCTTCTGATGAAATTTTTACTCCGAGTTCTAATAGCTGACTTCCTTGAGCTGTAGTAATTAAGGGATCTTCACTATCAGCCCACCCTGGACCAAAAACAAGAGAAGACTTTTCTTTAAATGCCCATCGTCTTGAGGGTGAACTCGTTGTCTCAGCAACCAGCCAACCCAGCCCACTCTTAGGCAATTCATTGATTTTATAAAGTGAAATATCAGGGTGATCTGCGAGGCTGGATATCAAATAAAGATCAACTTCATCAAGACTGGTTAGCACATTATCAGGAATCATTATATCGACGCCTATTCCCTGACCGGCTAAACGATAAGCTAATTCCCGAAGGGGGGATGGACCTACATCCCAATCACTGAAATCACCTCCTGCTATAAATCTTACTCTTTCCACTTTATCACTACTGACAGCATGCCATATGGCTTCAGAAAGTCTCAGAAATTCAGGTTTGGAGCTTTCACCAAAAAATGCAAGCTCATCAGGTAACTTCAGCTGGTTTATCCAACCCTGAGTAATCACCTCAAGTGCTGCATGCCGATCAAGTCGATCCGCAACAAAACGCTGATCATAGTCGAGCACACAACTAGGACATGAACTGTCACATTCTGCTGGGCAATCAAGTCGTCGCCTAACAAGGCTGAATATCTCCCCTAGATATCTTTCTGCACTTGATGCGTAACCAGCAGCAAATCGATCAAATATCAAAATTGAATGGCATGTTTCATTACCTTCCTGTCGTGCCGGCTTTATCTCACACCCAAGTTCAGAGGCCTGAACACCGATCAGCTCTGCAAGAGAATCTCGAATAGCAACGGCTAAGGTTGTTGCCGCAGTAATATCTTTTAACCAAAAGCCAGATTCTGTTTTTAACTGTAGCTCGAATACATCAGTCCAGGTTTCATGACCCAATGTAATACCCTCTTTTATCTTCCAGGTTTCATCACTACCTGCACAGTAGAGACCTTCCTCCCTGGCTCGGCGTAGTTTGAAATGAGGCTTTTGAAATACTTTCGGTAACTCGTCTTGTTGCGTCATTGGTTCAGCACGTCCGCATTCCAGGCAAAGCGCATAACCCGCACCAAACACACCCCGTGACTGGTGAAATAGATGACCACGGGGAGTTACTCTGAATCGTCCTAATGCTGGATTTGGAAGTGGAAACCAGTCCCCTGAAGCATCTATCCAGGGTGCTTCTACCGGGACAAAATGCTGACTTGTAACATCGTTATCCGGCTCCTGATAAAAATCAACTGCAAAACCAGCTGGCTCCAGAAACTCCCTACGGTTAACGCCTTCAATATCCCCACCACAATTATCACACTGACTTGCTGTTTCCAGACTATGGCTAGATCCACTTGCACCACAATGCTTACATCGCCAGGCTATACGGATATCCTGAATTTCCTTTACTGAAGTCTGATCAGCAGGAATATGCCAATTCAGCGTTACCCCTGCTGATCGATAAACTAAACCATCCAGAACGATTTCTGATCCCGGAGCATACTCACGCAACGCAGTGGTTAAATCTCTGCTAGGTAATTCACGTCGGCGATAGCGGTTGTCATCGCGGCTTTTCTTTGCTCGTTGCTCCCGAACAAACTGCCCTCTTGTGAGGTTATCAAAAGGCGCTATGTCCGTTGGAAATCCATATGCAGGAAGGAATCCTTTAGAGGCCAGCTCACGTAACAGATACTCTCCGGATAACCGTGTCTTGTGAAGTGCAACCGCACGAAAAGCTGGGGATGATTCACCGACAGCTTTTAGGATCTCTGACTCTTCGGCCTCCAGTTGTTCCCACTCAAAATGCCATCGCTGTGACAAATCATCCATCTCTTTCGCGGCCAGATCTGTTAGGCGATTGAGGTTTTGTCCTTCATATACACTATGCTTGAGTAGCTGACTCAATGCATTCGCCAGATCTAAATCCTTAGTAGATATAAAACCGCGACACCATGCAGAAAACCTGTCAGATACAGGTGCATCTTCCAGAAAGAAAAATCCACATGTAAGTCTAGTCTGCTCCTGATCCACCCCTTGAGATATCCCTCTCAAAAACCTTGATAACAATAGTGAGTGAATGTGCCGTTGAACGATTACAGGGCTATCCAATGATACCCTTGGTGCTGGTAAAGCGGTTACAAAGGGCCAACGGGTATCGACGAAAACAGCCTGGTCATGTGGATTGGATTTACATAACGTCATTGACAATGAGCGCGTCTCTCTTCGACGTCCAGCACGACCCGCACGTTGTAAGTAGTTTGCAGGGTGAGGTGGAACATTATTCATTGCAACCAGACTAATACCTCCAATATCAATTCCCATTTCCATCGTTGTTGAGCAAGATAGAAGGTTTATATCTCCAGCTTTAAAAGCTTTCTCATAGCGATCCAGAGTACTTGATTCTTGCTGGGCAGAATGTTCTGCAGAAGTAAAATAGAGAGAGAGTTCAATTACACGGTCATTCAGGTTTGACCACACACCTGTTTCACGCAGATGATTGATTTGGTCCTGCCCTGACAGCCATTCACGTGCTAAACGAATTCGTTCCAGGTCATCAGTAACTTCACCAAACGGCTTATCATACACCGGTAACTGAATGCGTTGACATTCAGCTGTTTCTTGCGTGGCTTTCTCCGGCAGGTAAGGAGTCACTCCCTTCAATGTAGTATCTAGTAATCGCCGCGTTATAGGGCATACAAAAGCATGATCCATGACACCAAAAGCAAGTCTATCTAAAGGTAAGACTCGTCCATCACCACCCTGTTGTAATAATCCTGCTGAAATCAATGCATCCCAGGCGGCCTGAAGTACCTCATCAATCCTGTCTTCACCAAGTGAACTTTCGATATCGGCTTGTAATGTATAAGCTAAAAGTCGCACCAACGTCCCTCGTAACTTACTCCGAGCGGCACGAGGCCAACGCCGTTGATTTTTTGCTACTTCCGGCTCATCACGAGGGGTTAACTGATTCTGAGGAAAAGGCATTCCCAGCCAACTTCTCCACTCACGCGAGATAGTAAGAGATCCTCCCCCGCGAATAAAAAAATCGAGGCAAATCTTCAAAAAATCCTTCCAGGTAGTGAGATCAAAACCGGTTGAATGACTTATAGCATCAGGAACCGTCTTAATACTGTTCAGGAGTGGATAATTTACATGCACCAGCCCCATAGTTTCCAGATTGTTCAACCGTTTCGGCCGTCTACCAAACTCACGAATTAGAAACATACGTGCAAGCTCAATTGGCCCACTAGCTTCACTAAATGTACCAGGATCATATCGCCGATAATGACTCAGCATATGATCAAAATCACGACCTTGGTTAGCCAGTTGCTGTGCAAGTTCATTGAATGGAATAGGGACTGGCTGACTAAGTTCAATTAGATCTTTACGCTTATCCTCAATTATTGCAGCCAGGGCTGGGTTTGGTGTCGCGGCCTGAATAGCTTCAAATTGCTCAATCTCAGATTTCAGAATCGCTGACTGGCTATCGGCAATCCCACGCCCTTGTCTCAGCGCAAGATGATAAATCAAAGCACGAACACGATTGCGCTCTGCATCTTGTTGTAATTTTGCTGCCATCCTGGCCGTACCCTGACGGCTATCATTGAATGTCAACAGTCTGCGCCCTCTACAGGGATGCTGGGCCGGCTTTTCTCCATCAGGAGCATACTCTAGAAGAGTAGGGAGAATTCCTCCGATTAGAAATGGCGCTCCAAGACGACTATGCCTAAACAGGATTTTTTTCGGAGTTTCATGCCCTTCACACACAGGGCATTGAAGGCCTTCACCATTATCCTCATAAGCTTGAACACACAATGTCTCATTTGAATGCTCGACTATTTGTCGTGTATCACGGTCTAGATCCAAATCACCAACATTCGAAAATGAACGATTAACAATTAAAACTCTATTTTGTCTGATGACACCAGACAGCTCCTCCTGCTCATTCTCTTCTTCATTTGCTTCAACTTCATCTTCAACATCGAGTTCAAATTCATCCAGAGCATCTGGAGCATTAAAATGAAAGAGTCGCCCACCGTTTTCACCCGCCAGTAAATGTACAGTTCCACAATCACCACAGGAAACCACCTCATAAGCAGGACTTCCGCAACTACAATGCTTTCGCGGGTCTAAATAGACCCGTCCAAATGGCCATTTTTCATCATTAAGTGACGAACCCTGTTTATCGGGGCATTCACGATCCGCACATGCCCATAATCCTGACATTGTCTGATGAAATAGATGAGCCCTTAGCGGGAGAAACGCATCGCCGCTAGTCTCTTTCTCCTGGTTACGAGTCCCTGTCAACAAATCGATCCATTGCAAAGCTTCCACCTGCTGCTTACCCGTGTACTCTTTTCCAGCACCAAATAAGACAGCACAAATATCTGATAATCTCGCAACGGGTGGCTTCTTGGGATCTTTTACAAAAAGATCACGTATTGCACGAGCTTTTTGATGTGAAACTAATGCAGTATAACGAGCAGATGATGCCTCAATACCATCATCAATTGAGACTAACTCGGTTAAAGGAATATTGTTCTTAGTCTTTTCCCTGTCAAGCTCCGGAATCATACGCTGACCAGCTACCAGGTGTACACGATCAACCGATACACCAGCTACTTCAGCAAGAAATTGTCTGAGTTTCTGACCTGCCTCTCCTTCTGGGTCACCAATAGTTGCAGAAGTAGCAACAAATCTTACCTGTTCTGGAGTCACCCCAAATGCAAGCAATACGCGACGTATGAGTAACGCAGCTTCCGCTGCCTGCGATCCAACATAGGTATGCGCTTCATCAAGGACTACCCATTCCAACTTTCCCTGAGACTGTTCTAATATAGGAGCATCTGCTGTACGAACCAGCATAAACTCAAGCATAGTGGCATTAGTTACCAGAATCGGAGGAGGACTCGAACGTAAGCTCTTACGATCTATAACTTCACTGCTGTTTTTACGATGTAGTCGTGCTGGAACCGATTCCGGTGTATTACCGTTAAAGAGACTAAACTGAATATCACCACCAAACTCGTGTGTCCAGGCTTGAACACGTTCCCGCTGGCTATTAATCAGAGCATTTAGCGGATACAGGAATAACGCCCTCACTCCAATCAGCTTGCCCTTATTTTCTTCTCTTTGTCGTGACAAACGATCAAGTATTGGAATCATAAAACACTCAGTTTTTCCTGATCCTGTCCCGCTTGTTACTACCAGTGATTGAGGCGTAGGTTGGGCTAATATTTTCCAGGCTTCCAATTGGTGTGTATACGGATATTGATTTTTTGCAAAGCGGTATTCTTTGACCAACTCAGCAGGTGGTTTATCCATTGCTCTTACCAGGCTCGGCGTGAGTAAAGAACCTTCCAATTCAGCCATACTGGACTGACAATTCTGCCAACCGAAAACGGCTTCAAAAGTTGGGTCTGCCAAAAAGGCCCCTGGCTCACCATAGGGTTTACTGAATATATTGGCTAGATACCGACGTAAAGGAACGTTAGCAAAGCCCAGACGGCTAATTGCTGACTGCTTTGCTCTATCGGCAAGCACGGGTAACAACTCAGAGTAATAAGGTTTGCTCATTATTTTTCTTCCTCCTGAAATAACCCATCTGCCAGGCAGTGAGCGACAGTCTGGTTATAGGCTTCATCAAACCAATCAGGATCAAAAGCTCGATATTTTCTTAACAAATGAATATTTGCAGTATCAGCAAACCAGTCATCCGTTTGATTAGTTACAGAATGTACTGCCAGCATTAAAGGCATGTTGATAATTCCATTCTGGAAAGCTAACGCAGACTGGAAGAGATACTTCATAATTTGTGACTCGCTTTTAACTTTGGAAAGAAAGGTATTAAAGCCGGTAGGCCAATCATCTTCTGCATGTATACGGCGTAATGCCATCAACTTGCTACTCTCTCCCTCCAACAGGATCTGATTAGCCTGATTCCCAAGAAATCTCAGTAAAGCTACTTCCTGTTGTGTTTCAGGTAAAAACTCTGCACCAGCAATTCCTAATAAGTAAGCTAATGCACCATTTAATGAAGACAGTAATTTAATCCGATTATCTAAATGTGATTTGAATACAGTCAAACCGCTTTCATCACCAAATGTATTAATGCACTGCTTTTGTAAACTGAGCATCGAAGTACGCCATACAACGAAAGGGATGGTTTCCCAGGCAAAGGGCAACTCTTGCGAAAAGCGTTCTATCATACCGATTGGTATATTTCCGAAACGAAGAACCATCCCTGACATTCCTTGTGGAGAATTTGCGAATCTTCTCCATACATCTAAAGTTGCTAAAGGTAAGTGACCAACCTGGCCGGCTAATTGCTCTATCTCATCCCATATAGAATCACCAAAGTCTGTGGCAAGATTAGTAATGACTTTATCAATTGCATCTTCACGTGCTTCCTGTTCAGGAATTGATAGGGCTATAGATAACTGACTTCCTTCACCAATATCGCCTTCAACAGGCCAAAGCGTTGGCCTGAATGGTATAGAAGCTTCTTGTCCCGGATAGATAAGCCACGAACCAGGCTCTCTTTTTTGCTGCGAGAAAAGCCATGCCCCAGAGGCGACACCTTCGCTATTACAGGCCATCAACGGGATAGCCTCATCACCGGGACTTTCCAGTCGAATGGAATATACAGGGAGTGCCTGCAATGCATCGAGCTCCTGGGCTTTTAGGTCTGCAGTATTTAACAGAACGGTATCTCCTTCACGTTCCAGCACAGAAGCATACCGGGCCAGTTTTACTGCAAACATTTCGATACCTTGAATAAGAATCGCTACAGTAACTCTGGCATCAGGAGAGTCATCCATGGACAATAGTTGCTGAATATCACTTGAATAATCTTGAAGACGAATCTCGAGACTTAAGGCTTCAGGTAGAGTATGTAAATGGTATTTACGAATTTCCCGACTACCATCTGCAGTAATTTGCATTGATATTCGAGTATTTATCTGTCCACCCGATACCAACAGTCGAGTACCCGAGAGCTTCTGAGCTGCGAGCAACCCTTCGTTCTCAATCTCGTTACCGTCACCATCAAATGCTCGCACGCCCTTGGCAGGAAAAGGCACTCTGAATTTTGCTGGAATCGAAGTATGCGTCCAGAGAACTTCTAAATCGACTAAATCCGGAACACGCTGTCCAGTCTCAACTGTAAGTTCAAGCAGTATGTCACTACCCGTGGCACGAACCTTTGGCTCAACTCCTGGAGTTAACACACGAACACTAGCAGCCTCCCAGCCTTTGAGTTGAATTTCGCCGGATACGGCATTGAATGGAATAACTTCTAAACCAGCCCCCTTTGGTAATATCAACACTCGACTGCGATATTTAATATTACCGGTTGCAGGGTAATGTAGATAAATCGGCCCTATATTTTTTGATACTCCAGTCGCTCCATCAACGCTGCAACCAGGCTGTCCATCTACCTCACGTCTATTATTATCCTCGCCAAATCGATATAGATTTGGGATACCTCTAAACGCCATACTTGGGCTATAAAAATCAAGCCAGTATCTATTTCCTCCCCAAATGTAGCTTTCATCAGCTGCACCAGCATGTCCAGTTCGAACTCTGAAAGACATTCCATCATCTCTAAAAGCCTTCATCACACCTCGAACACGCAAAACCTGGCGTCCAGGTGAAAATAACTCTCCTATTTTTGTCACTTCTGAGTCAGCTTGATACTCAGTTTCCCAATCCTTTGGCATAGCGACTAAGGCTTCTTGTGCTGCCACACTGCCACTACCTTGTTTGGTAAGCAGATACGACGAATCTTTTTCTATGAACACCCATGGAATGTCAGCATCGAGTGCATCACCTTTAGTCACAGTTACTGACCATACACGTCCATCAGGCGAGACCATCCGTAATATATGTTCGCAAACCGCTAAGTCGCCTGACTGTCCCCACGGATTTCGTTCAACACGATAGGAGTTATGCCCTGCTAATCGACGAAGAGAGGTCGTCTGAGAGTTATCATTAACGATTAGAGAAAGATCAGCCGTACGCGGCAGATCATCACTCGTCACATCAAACAACTTCGCCATTTGATCAAATGAGACTGATTCTGGTAACACCAGGCGTGAACGTAATAACCAACCATCGGCATCCTGTTCTAATACCCTTTCCAGAGGAAGAAATACAGAACGTCGATCAATGCGTACACTGGCTGCATCTCGAATTAACTGCTCAATCATTCCCTGGGCATGTTTATCTTCTACTGGTAATGGGAAACGCTCTCGCCATCCCACCATTTTTTTATCCAAAATAGCAGTGGCATCATTACTGGACGTGAGTCCCGCCTCCTGCTTTAACATGAGAACAGTCCAGGCAACATCGGCCAGCAAGGTGAAAATTGTCGACTGTCGATAGCTTTTAGGTAGCATAGTCTGAAGACTTTCAACCCAGGTCAGTAGATCAGACTGTGTTACCTGTGATCCTGACGCTAGTTGGAGAACCCTACTGAGTAAATGCCCTATACCTCCGCGAGCTGTGGCTAATAATTTTAAGGGCAAGCCCCCCTGAACTGCAACCGAACCAATAAAGCGCAAAGCCCCACTCTCGCGTGGCTTTAAACGCCAGCCACGCAAACCATGCTTAACAAAATCACTACGTTGACTCGGGCTCCATTCATCTGGCTCAGCCCCTAAATCATGTAAAATGGGTTCCCACTTAAAACCGGACCCATCATAACGCCGTCTCCACCATTCAGCAGAATACAGGACGAACAACTCTGGAAACCCTGATAAGTCTGCAACACGAGCCAGCCCAAAAAGTGGTAGCAAATGCACCAGCCATTTCTTTAATAATATTTCCAGTTCAAGAAACTCATCTTCAGTTAGTCGATATAAATAAAGCGCTCGCCCATCCGGGTAATCAATCCCACGTTCTGATAGAAGGGTTTTTTTCCATTCTGCAAACTTAGTAAAATTCATTTATTGGTTCTTCCTGATACACAAATAATTTTTTAACGATCTAGCTACTGTAAGAAGAGTGTCTGGATCAACGTCAAATACATAAAACACCACATCAGTACTGCAAGACTTATACCGATGAGTTCTTTATGCCACCTATCCTTAAATCCCCCGTTTTCATTTATACAAATAGAGCCTATGCTTACACCAGCTTCATTTATAATTTCTAAAAAAACTGAATGATCTGGAGTGATAAATGTTACGCCCAGTTGTATTTCTATCTTAGTAAGTTAACAGATACAGCAATGGTCATGCCAACAACATAAATAACTATTTTTCAATTAGTTACATTAATAAGAAGATATACCCTATTAATTTCTACAGAATGTTTATTATCTTTTTATAACCTTTATTATGTATTTTAGGTTTAACCAGCACAGGAAAGCCCTGATACCAACTGGAATGGTCACCATCATGACCTTCCATTCCCGGTTTTGTTAATAACCCTTTCGGTTCAACATAACTGCGTATTTCGCGTTTGGACTGCTCGTGCCAGGAAATATTAAAAGCAGCCAGCTTCGGAAAGAAAGTTAAATCACTGTAAGGCAAATGATCATGAATCCACCAGGCCATTGCTCGCCAGTCTGTACCCTGTTCGTATTTATCAGCAAACCAGGGAATCACTATACTGACTGTCGCACCCATGTAACCCTCAGCATCTCGATAGTCAAAGATATGCCCAGCATAATTTGCTTCGTTAGAGGCACATCTTAGATTTTTTTCATTGCCAGTCTGGTTCACGGAACAGGAACGATAGCCTGAAAAAACAGATATCCTTCCGAAGGTTTCATTGAGTGGTTCCAGCAATTCAGTGCATAGTTTTGTACAGGCCTGTATTGCCAGATCAGGATCATCTGGAATATTAGGTATTCCATAAAAATTTGAAATTTCACTGTAAAGGAAATCTCTCATAAAGAAAGATTTTGACAAGCGAACTCGCCCCAGATCTTCCAGTGAATTTACTGATTGTGGTTTTCTCATAGTTTATCCATATTTTAATATTTTATTTTTGATTACAGATTGTCTACTCAAACCACTCTTCCCCAACTCAGTCACTGAAGTTTGCTTTAAAAGTCAGCTAAGCTATGCCATCTACGCTCTTGCAACGATTTATTACAAGATTACACGAAGCCAGAGTAAGTATTACACCAGAAGGGCTCGGCGAAAATACAGTATCGTTTGTCATTTTTGTAACTGAATAGTTACATATGTTTCATAATCTATTGCTATAATTACTATCCAAGTTCACCACTTTTTTGGTCACGCTCTTTCACTATTCTGTCAATCCTGACAATATATTAGTGGCACAACATTCATCTCGCGACAAGCATGCGCGAATGAGGAGATAATCCAAAGCAATTGAATAATATTTCCAGTAACATTTTGACCTCGCTTTATTTTCTCAAATTCAATTTTTACCTGTGACTTCGAGACAAATGAGCAACTTAAAATACACTTCCGAACCAAATTATAATTTTGTAGAAAGTCCACCAAAAAAGGCTCCAAATTCTTTACATTACCTTTTCTTACCCTTGAAATATTCGTTAATGCCCCCCCCTTTGGGCTTATAGAATTTTGAAAAAGTTTTACCATTTTTCTCCATTAGCATATTTTTTGTGAAAAACATATTTCCTAAATTTTTTATACCTTGTCCAACAACATCTTGAAATTTCGAGGCCGATCTTGAAACATCGCCATGTTTTGAATGAATAAAACATATTGAAGAATCATCTCTATTTAATGTGATGTGGTCGGCCCACTCATCTCCTAAGTCATCACAAAATATATAATCATCATTTGAATGTAATTTCTCTATAACTCTGAACATAGAATCATTAGAAAAATTTATACTATTAGAACAAAAACCACCCTTTTCGGAACCCACTCCTAAAATTTCGGATACCGGATGAAAAATATCGAGAATACTACTTATCTCAGAGATGCCGGACTCATCTTCAAAACAAGCCCCCATAAAATACATATATTTCGGGTTGCTAAAACAAACGCTATACCAACCATTCTTTATGAGATAGCCCGGAAGCGTGTATTCGCTACTATTTTCGAATACTTTGAATTTCGCCAAAGATTTTGACTTAAAAGAAAGCTTCTTTTTATTAATTTTTAAACTGGAATCAGCCTCATAACCGATAAAGTTATTATTGTCATCAAGTTCATATACTACCTGTAGAGCTTTAAACAGCTTATCTATAATACGGGGGGAAATCTTAATATAGCGATCGTTACGGGTTTTGTATTTGATTATCACATCTTCACTTTCCAATCTGTCTAACATCATTCCCGTCTCGAACATGATGGCCTTTGGTGAAGAGTTTTCCAGGACTTTCTCCAACTCGATTTTACTGGCAAACGCATCAAGGAAGTCATTATTTATGGCCGGGTTTGAAATTAGATCAACCTGGCTTTTAGCCCATAAGGCAATCGTATCAATACCCTCACGTTCTGAATTTTCTACTACTCGCCCTGACCCGGTATTTATTGTTTTGATTTTACCACCGAGGCGTATTCTCAAGAAATAGGGTATCGAACGTCCAGCAGCATGAGTTGATAGCAACCCTTTCAGATTTGCCGCTTCGTACGACCTAGCTCTAAGAGCTCGATCTGACATAGTCATATTCCTAGTAGCAAGCTTCTGAAACTCAACTTCATCATCATTGAACGTTGCCGTTAGTTGATCATGATCTACAGCGATAAAATACTCTATTAGCTCTTTATTTATATTCGCACAGCTTTTACGGAATAAAGCAACATAGTCATCAATCTCAAGAATTAGAATATAAGCATAAATCCTGTCCTGAATATTGTCGCTCAAAAAATAAACTTCTCGCTGCGTTGGAAAAACCCTTACAGAATATGTGTACTGAAAGCTACCTATCTCACGGGATTGCCTTATTTCATTTATTAAATATTTCGAATTATTTTCAATGCTTACTGAAGCCGATTCCAGCATGCGCCCAACTATAGAGTTTGTTAATTGTGCAATTGGTTTATAGAACTGAGAGTTTCTAGTAAGTTTTAAACGATCTGGCATTTTTTATCCTCCTTAACTTTTTGGTAGCCTCTGCCCTTGATTAGATACTCTTGTACCAGTCAATTACAGTTTGCAATCCAGATATGTTTTCAACTTCAAGATGCCAGGCTTTATTTCCTAACTTCAATCTGGGAGCAGTCGTATCATTCAGGTTAGAGCTTCGGGGTTGTTTGCGGTCATAAGGTTGTCCAGGATTCTTCTGGTTCTTGACCGTGACATACTCAAAATCCACGTCGTATTTTTCCAGCCAGAGATAATAGGCATTGGAGCGTTCACGTTGCAAAGCGATTTCGCGGCCTCCCTGGTTTTTATAAGTAGCCATTTTCTGAGTTGTCTTCTCAGTCATGGGAAACGCCTTCTTAAACATTGCCCTTGCTTGTTCTATATCGATAGTTGCCACTCAATTAACTCCTGAAATATATTCATAAAATCAACTACTTTTAAATGTAATGCTTGAACGGTAATGGCGGTAAATCATGTGCCATTGGTGTGGCTGTTAAAATTTCACCCACTCTATCTGCAAAGCGCAAAGTAACTGGTGTCCCATCAGCAAAATCACAACGATTGAAGTTGACCTTCGTCAGACCCAAAATATCAGTCATCACCTGTTTTAAGTTTGCTTCACCATGACAGACCTCGATTGACAAGGGTTTAGGAACTTCTCGCCCCGGATATGTCTGCAGTCTCGGAACAAAACCTTTAGTCCAGAGGTAACCTTTCCTAGGATGAAGCTGTAAACACAAACCTCTAGCCAATGGGTGATTATTTGAACTATAAACCTTGAAATGCTGCTCACTACGAATCTGGATGCTAACAATATTCGTTTCTTCAGGAACACCATCACAAAACCCGCTCCACTCATCACTATTGAGCTTTGTAGTCCCATGTATAAATAGCTCTATTGGAGGGAAACCATGCTCCCGGATATATGCTTCCACCACCTTTTCCGCTATTTGCTGAGCTTTATCTTTCGGTATATGAAACTCCCTTGTTTCTGATGAATACCAAGGGCCTACAGCGCCTCTAAAAACAACACCATCCCCGGAGTCTAGAAACATTTGAGCGCCACAACATGCATTACGTGTGTCTCGACTAGTTTCATCCAATTTGAATACAAGCCCCACATAGCAAACTCCAGGACGTACATTGGCAAGCCGCCAAGGTCGGCCTGATGCCTTAAAATACGCAGTGGTACAAAGATTCCAGGCCACTGAGGCTTTATCTTGTAATTGCCGAGTCTCATAACCATTCACCACGAACTGTTCAGGAGCCAGCGTCGTTTCCCTCACTACTTGAACAACGGCCTTGATATCCAGTAACCTGGCCTTGAGTTGATTATGAAAACTCAACTCATAGTTATACAGCTCTGCGATTTCATTATCCTCTTCAAACAAGGACGGCTCAGACACCAATTTTCTGGCTAGTCGTGCATTCATTTGAGCAGGAGCATCTTCTGCAATTGAGCCTGGCACTTTTGATTGAGGCCTTCCGTATTTGAACACCTCTTCGGGCACCACAACAAACCAAAGATCGACAGCAGAATCCTCTTCATTCATATAACGTCGAATTTCCTGTTCAAACAAGGTTACAGTGTTATAAATAGCCTGATGCCTATCACGTATACGGATAGTGTCGAGAATTTTTTTCTCTGGTAGTTTCAACGCACAAGTCGGTTTAACAGGCCAGTGAGTAGCAAAAACTGCCTCAAAACCTGGAAAAGGTAAATGGTGAGTAGCATCCTTACCTGCAGGTATAGGCAAATTAATCTGCTCGACCCATTTCTGATATAAGACCAATCCCTTGGGGGAACCCACAAATCCAACCCTCATCACAGAAGGCCTTTGAACATCTTCAACAGGACCAAACCACAGCAGACCATCTTTCGCAAAGGCTGTTTTTTGGTCAAAACCAAAGCTCAGTTCAGGCTCATCGATTAATTCAAGCTTTAATGACCGCTCAATCATCCTTCATCAACCTCAATCTTTACGTCAAAATCGATATCATCCACGGCTTCTATCAATGTAACCGGTACACTCGTATCAATCAGTGAAACCTCAGACTCAAAAAGATCAGGTCTGCTCACCAATTTTAAAAATTGATTCGCTCCTACCGGTAAATCAATTGTGTCGTTACCCTCAGACAGCATAAACATATAAAGCAATAGCAGGTCCCGCCATCGATCATTCCACCAGTTTTTGCAAAACCCTCTGCGCAAACGGTGCATTTTGTTCTTATCGTTTAGAGGATTTCTGCCGTCTTCTGTAAACACGACATGTGGTATTAAGCAAACCTTTGCATGAGGCCCATATTGCGCTTTAAGTTCAATTGCATAGTGCCAAAAGACATTGTTCTTTGCGCTAAACCCTATGACCTTTTTCTTCCTGGCGACACCAAAAACATCGGCGAAAGATTTAAAACCATTAAAGTCTTCGTTATCAGGGAAAAACCAGGCGACCTTGCCACTGGATAACTCATATCGATGCAGGCCATGGGATCGCATCTTCAGATTCCAGGCTTCGGCAATAAGATAGTTCATCTTCTTAATCACTTCACCCCGCAAAAAAGCCTCATGGTTGCGTTCTCTCTTCTTCAACACGTCAGACAGATCCAATCGTAGATCTGAAGTAACGCCCAGATAGTCCGGCAGGCATTTTTCAAAAGATTCACTTTCCGCAAAAGACACCAGCATGCCACCCCATTCAAACCAGGGGTATGACTGATCAGTGAAGTACTTGCTCCAGGATTTAGGATCACCAGGAATTCGGAGGAAGTTCAAAAAAGCTGGCAAAGAAGTCACTTCCACCCAATTACTGATCACAAGATCAGACTGTTTTTCAATCCGCATAATTGGTGTCGATAACTCAGACAGTTTTCTCCCAAGATCACCAGATACTGCTCCCGTTGGCACACCATCCCTGCAAAGGCGTTCGACAAGTCTACCAAGTGCCGGCCCCCATCCTTGTGAGAAAGAGATAATATTACGTTCCGATAGCCCAAACGGCAGTCCAACAAATGACGAATCATCAATAATGATAGGGATGATGAAATTTTTAAGATCATGAGATATCTCAGCTGCCAGAGCCAACTCTACCTCTCGCTGTACGCCAGGTTTTGACAAGGAATGCCTGGTAATCACCAAAACAAACTTACAGGAGTATTCATCAATCGCCTGTTCAATATCCTCCCACCACTTCTCACCACCAAAGAGCTGCGTCACATCCGACCAGACTTGATAACCCATCAATTTAAGTCGAGTAGAGATCCACAGCGTAAAATCATTATCTTCGGGTGTGGCATGACTGATAAAAACCAACTCCTTTTGCTTTAAGGCTGTCATTGCTTATAGATCACCTGAGACAAATATATCTGGAATAAATTTGGACGTCTGCATGGCGGGTCGAAGACCGAATCCCAGGGACGGGATGAGCAACGCTTTTTGGCTGTTCATAATTCACCTGCAAAGGCTTTTTGGCTTAGTGAGAAAAATAAATTTACAACCCCTTTTTCATGTGTAGCACTCTTTTCTAGAAATTCACTCAGTGAATTGGCTGCTTTAATAAATTTATCTTGCATCTTTATTGGAGGAACCAATATTTTAATATTTTCTAAATTTTTCTGACTAATACCTTTAATTGTCGCACCAGTCACATACTTACGAATAAAATGCGTTTTCACTAATGGATTAGCTAAATAGTGAAAAAGGTATAATGTTCTTATTTTATTAATATCTGGTATTACACGAATCATTGAAGATTCAAAAATTAGCGGTTCAGAAGATATCGGAATCAAGCATGGCTTAGCGGCTCCTTCATATGTAAGGGAACGTCTAGATATAAGTAAATCATTATTAGTTAATTGATAGGCGGATTCAACTCTGAAGTGCAACGCAGTTAATTCCAGATCTAGCGAACGA
>CALCSG010000463.1 GCA_937894085.1 uncultured Gammaproteobacteria bacterium
CCACGAAGTGCTGTGTTATGGGACAAGGCGGCAAAGAGTTTAAATACAGATGCTTTTGAACGGGCTTTAGGGGGCATGAGCCATGGAGAGGTTCATATGGCTAAATTTTTTGCAGCCGTCTGGTTCAATAATAACGAGCAATACGGTTTTGATATTGTAGATGCAGTATCTTGTATTGATGCAGAGGATCGAAAACTAATCGTGGAATGGATAACCAACCCATTTTGGCCGTAAGCCTCGAATAAAAAACGATCAATATGCGCCCATTTACTACCAACAGGACGACACTTTTATGGACAATACTAAAAATGGAATTGACGCTTCTTTTGCTGCAATGCATCTCATTGAAATTAATCTAGGCAAAGAAATTTTCATGCGGCTCAACCTGGCGGCAAAAGAAATTATATTGGATACCTTGCAACAAGAGCTACAGAAACTAGACAGTCTCGATTTGCAAAAAATCTATCAATACAAGCTATTGCCTCAAATTGGACTAGGGCATAGCCTCTATGGCGCAACTAGGGCAAAGACTCTTTTGCTAAAGGGTTCTATTAACCCTTTAAGGGTAAGGGAGGGTGATTGTGGCAATTCAGGAGAAAAAGATGTTTCGCCAATATAGAGAGGTTTTAGATCGAGTAGAAAATATTGACTCAAATATCCGTAAAGTAACTCTGGTACGCGAACAACTGATTGATTCGTTTAACGAGTCACTTGGCGGCTTGAGATTATCCATGCGTCTTCGTAAACGATCTGGTGGCCTTTTAGCCTGGCGCAATATTGCGGTTCGTGGGAACCAGCAGCGCGATCATGATTTGCTACATTACCAGAATGACCTGGTGCGTTTGCCACAAACGGTAAGAGCGGAATTGCTGCAATTTGAAAAAAAGCGAATTTTATTGAATTTGAATTTCTCCCTGCTTCAACACGAGTCAAAACAATTGAACCATGCTTTAAAAAAAATCGATGCCAACACAAGTTTTCTTGAATCAATGGCCTCGTAAAAAACCTTTTTTTGTGAATAAAAAAATAGATCAACCTTAAATTAACAAAAAGTCTTGCCGATAATATTGATACCTGTATTATTTAATCCATCAGAGAGATTACCCAATAGTCATTCTGATCACTTCTGCACTACCCAAGGCCCACCCAATCTCAAGGTGGGCCTTTTTTTTGCCCGTCTTAAAAAGTTATTTAAGCAAAAAATCATAAGCCGTGGTTTACCGTTTCTTAATCTGAATAATAACAAGCTCTTTCAAAACAATATTGATCTACGGAGCAAATGAAATGGGCAACAAATTTTATGGTGAAGGTAATCTTGGGAATGATCCAGAGTTAAACAATACTGAAAACGGCAATGATGACCAGGCCGTTTGTAATCTAAGAATCTATTTTGATAAACCGGTACCGAAGCAGGATGGTAGCGGCTTTGATGATAAAGGGGGTTTCTGGATGAATGTGGAAATATGGGGCAAACGTGGAATAGCATGTCATGACAAGCTCACTAAGGGTAATCGAGTGAGCGTTGATGGATCAATTATCGGCAAAACATGGAAGGACAAAGAGACCCATGAAGAGCGGTCTGGGTTAGTCGTCAGAGCAAAGCGAGTGAATCCTGACCTGATGACTGTTGACTCCATTAAACAAAAATAATCTGGAACATAACTATGACTAAAATTACTTTTCCCATCATAGTTGTTAGCTTGCTGAGTGCTTGCGGTGACAGTTCAGAAATACCCACGGCCAATACACCGGCAAACCCATCGACAACCATTAATGCTTTCACCATTGTGGGCACATCACCGGCCAGTAATAATATTATTCCAATCAATGCAGGGGTTAATAACGGTGGATTCACGACGGGTTGGTCTGTGAGTTCCAGTGAACCTTATCATGTAGATTTATATCTGAGTAATGATAATGCCCTCGGCAGCGATGTTAGAATATTCAGCCAAAATTGTGGCTCATCGTCACTCATATACAACTGCAGTTCTGTCGGTCAATTTAATTGCCAGTTTACCAGCAGCAACAAAATGTCTTGCGGCACCCTGTCCGCCGCTAATACTGAAAAAGATTTAACGTCATTTCTAGACACTATCCCTAAACAGGCATTCCTTATTTTAGAAGCCTGCAATGCGTTACTCGAAAATTGCAAAACTTCTTCAGTCGCCATTGAGCTTCAATAAAGAACGCGTTACTCCTTTGTCACCGGATAATTTTCCTAAATCCGGTGACTTCTTTTTGATAAGGCGCTAATTTATGAAAACCTTATATCTGTGTGAAAAACCATCCCAGGCCAAAGATGTTGCTGCCGTACTCAATATCAGCTCCAGAAAGGATGGTTACTATGAAAAAAACAATACGGTTGTTACCTGGTGCATAGGCCATTTATTAGAAATGGCCAATCCGCACGACTACGATCTGAAATATAAAAAATGGTCTTTCGAGACCTTACCCATATTACCCGATGTCTGGAAGATGACCGTAACGGGCAGAGTCTCCAAGCAGTTTTACGTCATTAAGAAGTTATTGGGGCAATCACAGCATGTCGTTATTTCGACGGACGCAGATCGAGAGGGCGAAACGATAGCGCGTGAAATCCTTGATTTGTGCCAGTACCGAGGATCGATAGAGCGACTCTGGTTATCTGCACTCGATAGCAAGAGCATCCAAAAGGCACTCGATAATATTCTACCCGACCAACAAACCAAACCCCTGTATTACGCCGGTCTCGGGCGTGGACGTGCAGATTGGTTGATCGGGATGAACCTGACTCGTGCCTATACCCTGCTATCAAAGCAATCTGGAGGGGATCAGGTGGTATCCGTCGGGCGAGTTCAAACACCGACATTAAATTTGGTGGTTAAGCGCGATCTGGAAATTGAATCGTTTAAACCGGTGCCTTTTTATGATCTATCGATTGACTGTGAAGCCGCCGGTTCTTTCTACAAAGCTAAATGGATGCCGGGTGAATCACCTGACATAAGCATCGATTCAGATGGCCGTTGTCTGGATCAGAAAAAAGCCAATACTGTATCAGACCAGGTGAATCAACAGTCCGGCTCCATTGTTCACTTTGAGCAAACGATAAAAGAAGAAAGCCAACCACTTCCCTTTGATTTATCGAGCTTACAGATTGAAGCCTCAAAGCGGTTTGGTATCGATGCCAATGAGGTTTTAAAAGCCGCTCAAGGGCTTTATGAAACTCACAAGGCGACCACTTATCCTAGAACCGATTGCCGTTATCTACCCGTGTCTCAGCTTGAGGACGCTGACAGTATTTTGAAGGCTCTGCAATCAAGCGATCCAGCCTGGACCCGTCACTCTGCTATCCATCATGCCGACAGCTCCATTCAATCCCGATGCTGGAATGACACAAAAATAACTGCTCACCATGCCATCATACCAACGGGAGCGATCATTGATATTGGCAAGCTGAACCAGCAGGAATTAAAAATTTACGAATTAATCCGGCAGCATTTTGTCATGCAGTTTTTCCCTGCCTACCGGTATGAAGCGATCATTTGTCATACTCAGGTAGCAGGACAATCCTTTATCAGTCGTGGACGTAAAGACTTGAGTCCTGGCTGGAAAATGATGTCAGGGAATAAAGAGACCACGGGCGATGACGATCACCAGGATTTACCTGAGCATCTAAATGAGGGCATGTCGATCCAGGTCGTTAACACACAT
>CALCSG010000464.1 GCA_937894085.1 uncultured Gammaproteobacteria bacterium
CAAAGTAATCAAGTAACTTATAATACCGTGGATTGGTTTCTCTGTGAACTGTTTGTACGCGTGCCGTATAATCCACATGGGTGACAGCAGGAATTTCAGTTCTTGCTACATTTAATTTTTCGATACCAAAAAGTTCTTTTTCTGCTTTACTCATTTCTATACGTTTGTCCTTTACAACTTCAGCAACCAAAAGCATGTAAGGGCTTTTTTTTCTAATTTCGAACCATTCAGAAACTTTTTCATACTTTACAGAGGGTGCAAAGGGTCTGAATGATTCTCTGTATTTGATTTTTAGATTCATGGTGCTTTGCATTTTACTGCTACGAGGGTCTCCAAGAATCGAGCGTCCACCCAATGCTCTGGGTCCAAATTCCATTCTACCGCTAAACCAGCCGAGAACATTCTCCTCTGCGAGAATATCAACAAGTTTTGAAATCAATAGATCATCCGGTAGCTCAGTATATTTTAAATTGACTGAATCCAGGTATTTCTTAATCTCTTCGTTGTTGTATGAAGGTCCTAAATATGCTCCTTTCATTTGATCAGTTTTATTATCTGCTGTTCTAGGGTTGTTTAGATATTCATACCAGACGGATAAAGCAGCACCTAAAGCACCTCCCGCATCTCCGGCAGCAGGTTGAATCCATATCTCTTTGAAAGGTCCTTCTCGATGAAGTCGTCCATTAGAGACGCAGTTAAGTGCAACGCCTCCGGCAAGACAGAGATATTCTATATCGAGCTCTTTGTGAATGGTGTTCGCAAGACGCAAGACGATTTCTTCAGTAACAACCTGAATGGATCTTGCGATGTCCATTTCTTTTTGCGAAATATTGGTTTCGGGTTTTCGTGGAGGACCTCCAAATAGCCTGTCAAACTTGTTGTTGGTCATGGTGAGGCCAACAGCATAATTGAAGTAACTCATGTCTAACCTGAAGGTGCCATCATCTTTCACATCAATTAGATTGTTTAGAATTAAATCGACATATTTTGGTTCGCCATAGGGTGCAAGTCCCATCAACTTGTATTCACCTGAATTAACTTTAAAACCAGTGTAATAGGTAAAAGCTGAATATAGTAAGCCAAGTGAGTGTGGAAAATTGATTTCCCACAGTGCATCAAGCTTTTCGCCATCACCCAACCAGACTGAACTTGTTGCCCATTCACCAACGCCATCAAGACATAGCACTGCAGCTTTTTTAAAGGGACTAGGGAAAAATGCTGATGCAGCATGAGAGCGGTGATGCTCATTGAAAAGTAATACGGGTAAATCTTTCTCATTAATTTTCGCAAGTTTTGCCAGTTCGCGCTTTAGGGTGGCCTTAAGAAACAGTTTTTCTTTCAGCCAAACTGGCATAGCAGCAAGAAATGATTTAAACCCTTTTGGAGCGTAAGATAGATAAGTTTCCAATAGACGTTCGAACTTTATCAGAGGTTTGTCGTAAAAAACTATATAATCAATATCTTCAAGAGTTATATTCTCTTCGTTAAGACAGTACTCAATTGCATTCCCGGGAAAGCTTGGATCATGCTTTATACGAGTAAAACGTTCTTCTTGAGCTGCAGCAACTATTTTACCATCTACTAACAGGCTTGCTGCACTGTCATGGTAATAAGCTGAAATACCAATAATTGTAACTATTTTATTTCTTGTCATTGAGCACTTTATTTAAAGGGGATATGCAAATTTTAATAATTTTTCCTGATTACCCCCAAGCCTCAGCCATTTTTAAAAGGCGCTGTGGCATTGGCGGTATACGTACAGCCGCATAACCCAGTCGAGGAATCATATCTTCCAGACTAAAGCGACGATTAAACCGGTAACAAAATTCTGCCAGATAACGAGGAAGATGCTGACCACTAACAGAATGATAAGAACCGTGCATTGAGTTTTTCACATTACCGATCATGGTATTCACCCAGGTAAACGCTTCTATCATAACGCATGCAGGCCCACCGCCAGTCACAATAGCCTCATGATGGCTTCCGGCTGTCTTAACCGCTCTAAAACAAAACAGTCCATCTGAGATAACATGACTTCCTGCAGCGACATGTCGATCTGCCCAGCTAACTATCTCTTCTTTATTAAAACCTTTCAATTTCGTCATTCTCATGGCAATCGGATGTCCTTCTTCATTGGTTTGCACTGCGGCTACAAAAGGTGTTTTCCCTGAT
>CALCSG010000465.1 GCA_937894085.1 uncultured Gammaproteobacteria bacterium
TGGTGAATGCAAAGCTCTCAAACACAGTCTTTGCATTTCTTTGCAAAGCTTGACCCTGCTTTAGAATTACCCGGGTTATAGTTTCTTCACTGGCCCAAAAGGGCATTTTGATAAATTAAATTACCGGAGAATTAACATGAAACGTGCAACAAAAATTATACTGATTACTACCGCTTTATTAACCGCTACCACTGCCGCGATAGCCTCTCGAGGAGAATTCTGTGATCAGCGTGGTGGCATGCAGGGTATGAATAACAGTGGTTATATGCAAGGTCAGCAATACATGCAGGGTAAACATCATTTTAACAAAAATCATGCGAAGAAAGGTATGAAACAGGCTGGTGTTATGCGCGGTGTGTATCGACTGGATAACCTTAGTGATGTGCAAAAAGACCAGTTGTTTGAATTACGCCAGTCGCAACGAAAATTGATGCGTGATCAGCGAATTGCTATGCAGGCACAAATGAAAGAAAAAGTGAATGCTATTTTAACCGATGATCAGCGTACACAACTTGAGCAGATGCGTTCTTTCAATTAATTTAAACAAATCACAGGTACATGGACGTACCCTGTGTTGATGCTTTTTTAGAGTGCCTGCAGTCAGGCACTCAGCTCTTATAATATCAAGTGTTATCGACGTTCACTGAATGTAAAATCCTGTCGAAGTAAGAGTATGCATACAGGTTACAGAATGATTGATACTGTTCCAGTTGATAAGTTATTATGTGTATAGCAGATTAAGTTAGTATTGAACGTATGATAAAAGATGTTACAGTATTTCCCGGAAACAGGACGGGGTACTGATATCTATTTGTATTGATATTGTTGAATCTGCCTCGTATATTTTTTTAATCCGATAAACGCAGTATTTTTACGACCCGCTCCGGGAGTATCTCTTGCAGTCCACTAACATTAATGGTTCCAGTCGAACTGTAAAATTTCCTGTTTTTGATTACCTCGCGTTATATGCGCCGATCGCGTTGGTAATTATTATTGCCGGGTTCACTATCGTTTTTTTTCGCACTGAAGCACAGATCAGATCACTGATTGATGAGGACAATTTAAGGTTGCAGCACATTAGTGGATTTATCGGTGCTAACATGTCCAGCACTTTTAATCATCTGCAATCAGTTTTAAACGAGTCCGAAACGCAAAAAGCATTAAACTCGAATGACCCGGAGGTTATCAGGGCATTTGAAAAATCCCTGCTGATTCTGTCCAGACGTAATCCCATTTATGAGCAGGTTCGTTGGATAGATGAAAAAGGTCTGGAGAGAATAAGGATTTCGCGCGGCCAGCATGGGCCCTATATCGAACCCAGTCAAAATCTTCAGGATAAAAATCAGCGTTATTACTTTGAAGCAGCCAAATCTTTGCCTGCTGGTGAACTGTATGCTTCAAAAATTGATTTGAATGTTGAAAGAGGGGTAATTGAATTACCGTTGAAGCCTGTATTACGTATTGCTACACCGCTAGTGGATCTACAGGGAGGCCGTCGAGGTATTATAATTATCAATATTTTAATGACCCCTATTTTTACAGCAGTTCAGTTTCTTGAACAACCAGGCAATGTAAGCAATTACCTGTTACTCAATCAGCAGGGAGAATTGCTACATGGCACTGTTAAAAAACCGGGATGGAGGGAAAGTGACGGGAAGATAACCTCTTTTTCTACAACATACCCAGCTGTATGGAAAAATATCTCAACAACTGAAACCGGTCATCTGGAACTTGGTGATGAAATATGGACCTGGAAGAGCGTTTCCTCTTTCGATAATCTGATCGAGTTCAAACCGTATAATTCAAAAGTCGATATCGATATTGAAAAGCGTATAGCAGGTGAGTTCTCGTTGATTTTTGTTGCCCAGCGACCACTGAATTTTATGCTGGTCATGCGCCGAAATATTCGTGTTTCCTCGTTCATTGGCGTCTTGGTTGCGCTGTTTGTGTATGCTGTATCACTATTCTTTTATCTGAATGGGAACTTTAGAGCAAGACGGGCAGAACTGGAAGCAACTTACGCAATGGCTCATGCAACTAACATGACCCGCCTGAAAGAACTCGAAGAGCGTTTCCGTCGTCTGGTTGAATCCAGTAGTGTTGGCCAGCTGGTTGTTGACAGCTCAGGGGAAATTGAAATAAGTAATGCTACCGTTGAAGAAATGCTGGGTTATAGAAAAAATGAACTCATTGGCTGCAAAGTAGAAACATTATTGCCTACTGGCAAACAACAGGCTCATTTAGCTTTACGAGAAGAATTTATGACTAATCCCAGACCCCGAAAAATGGGCGAAGGGCGAAAGCTTGAAGCCCTCAGGAAAGATGGTACAACTATCCCTGTCGAAGTCGGCCTGAACCCTTACACCGATGAGGGCAGGAAACTGGTTCTTGTTAATGTTATAGAATTATCTATTCAAAAAACATAAGGACTAACTATCCGCCCGTACATGCTTTCCGCCGATAATGGCTAAAAAAGCAGTACCCTGTTACCAGCTGGCATCCTCAATAATACTGCTGATCAATTCAATAACTTCTTTTACGATTTCTTCAGAACCCGCTCTACCGACGGGTTTCTTATAGGTTATATGGACAGAATCAGGTTCGTCGACAAGCGTATAAACACTGATGATAAATGGACATAAAACGATATTATCCGGGTTTTGGCGTGCAAGCTTTTGCGAAATACTTGCACTGCAAAATTCAAAAATTCTGGCATCTGTGTAAGTGTTATTATTATAACCATAAGCAGAACCTGTGCGGTTCAGCATGTCACTAGCCGAAAGTTCATGAGCAATATGGATACCTTTGCCAAGTATTGCCGCGCGAATGCTATTGGCAACATCATGATAATTGCCTGAAACGCTGGTAGAAACAATGGGGTCTTCGGCTGCAAAAGTAGTAACGGGCAGGCATAAAAACAGGGTATACAGAAAAGGCTTTAATAATTTCAGGCTGACGGCTTTAAAAATTGGCATATTAACTACTCAAAATGTGGTCAATCAAAGTCATATAGTAGATTTAACAGGTCAGAAATGAAAGAGCAAACTGTCAGCGTTAATTTACAAACACAAATCCACTGCCTGTTTATAATAAAAGATAATAAATTGTGTACAGGGAATTATTCTCCTGTGGTGCTACAGGAAGACTATTGACGGTTGCTCTGCAGGCTGTTTCAAATTGTTGTATTAACGGCTATAGTCATACTTTACGGATGGTTCCAGTTAATGCCAGAATTTACCAGGAATATATATCTTAGGTCTAAAGACCGGCCAAATTTCACTCTGACTACATGAATCCTGTTTCTCAAAATATTTATATCACCGGTGCCAAACAGGGTAGTGGTAAGTCGGTCATCATGCTGGCAATGCCCTCGGGGTATTCTGAAAAGCAGGGGTTCTTTCGCCCCATCGTCTTTGCCGGTATAGTCAACACGGTTTCGATTACCGTCATACAGGCACAGCAGTCTAAATGAAAACACTGGTACTCAATTCTGGCAGCTCTTCTATCAAGTATTGCCTGTTTGATATGACAGATCAGGCTGTCGTCGCATCCGGTATTATTGAAAAAATAGGTGCAGCCGATAGCCTGCACCAATTTAAAATATCTGATAATGGACTGCCAGTGCAGAAGCAAACTCAGCCTGTCGAAAATCACCAGCAGGGTCTGCAATTAATTTTTGATAGCTTGCTACAGTCATCAGCCCTGAATAGTACGTCAGAACTCTACTGCATCGGTCATAGAGTTGTGCATGGTGGTGAATATTTTTCTGAACCAGTTGTGGTCAACGATTCGATAATAAATAAAATTAAAGACATGTCAGCACTGGCACCTTTGCATAACCCGGCAAACATGCAGGGGATAAAACAGGCGTTAAAGCAGTTTGGTCATGTGCCACAGGTAGCCGTTTTTGACACTGCATTCCATCAATCGATTCCGCAACATGCATATCGTTATGCGGTTCCCGCTGACTGGTATAACGAGTTTGCTGTTCGTCGCTACGGGTTTCATGGGACATCACATCAATATGTCGCTAAACAGGCAGCAGAGTATCTGTCGAGGCCATTAGAAAAACTTAATTTGATCAGTCTGCACCTGGGTAATGGGGCCAGTGTTACGGCCATTCAACAGGGTAAGAGTATAGATACATCAATGGGCCTGACACCGCTGGAAGGTTTGATGATGGGGACTCGCAGTGGTGATATAGACCCGGCCATGCAGTTTTATTTAAGCCGGGTTAGTTCAATGAATAATGCCGAAATCGAGCGTGCATTAAATAGTCAGAGTGGTTTAAAAGGTATTTGTGGTGAAAATGATATGCGTGCGGTTCATCGCTTAAGTGATGCTGGAGATAAACAGGCACAACTTGCATTGCAGATGTATGCCTATCGCATTAAAAAATACATTGGTGCTTATTATGCTATTCTGGGGCAGGTTGATGCCGTTATTTTTACCGGAGGTATCGGTGAAAATGATAGCTGGTTACGAGAGCAGTGTTGTTCAAATCTCAACGCTTTTGGACTGGCTATAGACAGTTCAAAAAATAGTGCAGTCGATACAGCCTGTTATAGCATCAGTAAAAAAAATCAGGCAGTGGAAGTGCTGGTGATTAAAACCAACGAAGAGCTGGAAATTGCGCTGCAGTCGGTAGCCTGTGTTAAAGCATTCTCAAAAGTTGAGTGAGGCATGTCGGGGCAGACCTGGACGATTGTAGCCAGTATTAAAAAGTCATCAATACTGCTTTAATTCATATTATATGTCTCAGTTCGCCAGTTAAAACTATGCACTTAAGTGCAAGGCTTTAGCTGTTACTCACTATAAAGAAATGTAGGTCAGGGTATGATTAAATTTTTGGTAGGGTGCGCACGGCGCACCCTACCAAATACCAGCCAAAAAAAGCTACTCAGGAGACGGCTTTCAGTCCATAGTTGTTGAGTTTTAGTTAACAGGCTTACTCTCTTTATAGAATTAGCAACTCACATAAACGGTAAACTGGAGAATTTTTATGATTGATACAATTAAATCCATAATCCATGCCTGTTTAGTGGGTGACAAACAAAACCTGTTAATCTTTTGCTGCCTATACAGCTTTTCTGCAACCTCAGTTGCGCATGGTCCGGGCCAGCAATCAATCAATAACATAACAACTCAACTTGTCGAACAGGGAGATTCAGCTCAGTTATACGTAAAAAGAGCGCATATTTTGCAGAACAATCAACATTGGGTAGAAGCAATGTCTGATTTTAATAAGGCGGCCGCGCTGGATCCGCAATATGTTGATATTAACCTGGATCGCGCACGTTTAAGCTATGAAGCCGGAGATTATCTGCTTGCTCTGGATTATATTGATCTGTATTTATTGCGTATCAGGAAATCTACTGAAGCCATGATTATTAAAGCCAGAACATATCGAGCTTTATCTCAGTATAAAAATTCGGCGGCATCTTATCAGCAGGCGTTAGCCGATATATCAGATATCGATGGAAGCCCTTATCCGGAATGGTACATCGAATACTCTGATACCTTAATGATGGATGGTGATAGAGAGAAGGCGCTGCAGGCATTGCTGCAGGGAATAAATGAATTAGGTGCTATCACGGTATTTCAGATAAAGGCGATAGAACTGGAAGTTGGTTCAGAACTTTATGACTCTGCGTTGAATAGAATTGAGCAGTTGCTCAACCAGTCTCAGCGTAAAGATATCTGGCTGACACGCCGTGCCGATGTTTTATATAAGGCGGGTCGACACGATGAGGCTATGCAGACCTATCAGCAAGCTTATTCAGCTTTACAGGAATTACCACCACGGTTACGTAATTTACCAGTAAGCAGAGAACTGTTAGTTAAGCTGCAAACAAAGATAATTACACAATAAATCATATTCCAGTAACCTAACGGAAACTCTGATAAATTCATGATTTTTTTATGCTGTCTGGAAAAGCCCAGATTCGTCCCGAAGATCGCAGCAATAGAACAACTATTACGGCTCACTTCGGAACAAATCTGAACATTTCCATCTCAGCCTAACATTAACCATAATTAATCAGATGTTCCCTAACATAAAAACCCCAGGTGCAAGGTAAAGAGCATGTCTAGAGAATTTTTAAAATTAATTTTACTTCCGCTGTTATTACTGATTATGTTATCGGGTTTTCTGCTAACGTCTTCTGCATTTGCAGCACTGGAAAGGCAGCCATATCTGCAGAGCGTAAGTGATACTCGAGTTGTGGTTCGCTGGAGAACAACTTCGGCCACCACCAGTCGTGTAAGATATGGTTCCAGTGTGGGGAACTTGAATAATTCTATTGATGATGCCAGTAGTACTACTGAGCACGAAGTAGTCATCAGCGGATTAAACTCTAACCGCAAATACTTTTATTCCGTTGGTACAACTTCGGGAGATATTGAAGCAGGAAATGATGCCGATCATTATTTTTTTACTGCGCCTGATATTGGCTCCAGTCAAAAAGTTCGAATCTGGGCTATCGGCGACCCGGGAACTGGAACTGCTGACCAGAAAAATGTTAGGGATGCTTATTATAACCTGGATTCTGTCAAAACTGATGTTGTATTAACTCTTGGAGATAATGCTTATAGCTCTGGAACAGACAGTGAATATACCAGTAATTTTTTTAATATTTATAATGATTTATTCAGGCATGCCCCGGTATGGGCAACGCGCGGAAACCATGAAAAAAATCCTGGTGTGTATGAAACTGCTTTTACACACCCGAAGAATGCTGAGTCCGGTGGAGTGTCATCAGGCACTGAACTTTATTACTCATTTGATTACGGCAATATCCATTTTGTATGCCTGGATTCGTTTACTTTATCAAATTTAAACGGCACCGCCATGCATACATGGTTAGAAGCCGATCTGGCATCTACCACTCAAAAATGGATTGTAGCCTTCTGGCATCATCCACCTTATTCACGCTCAAGTTCGCATGACTCGGACAGCGAGCCGGGGCAAAAAATAACTCGTGAAAAAGCTAATCCTGTTTTAGAAAGATACGGTGTAGATATACAGCTGGGAGGGCATAATCATTTTTATTCACGTACGGTTCTTATAAATGGTCACTACGGGTTGTCGAATACCTATAATCCTGCAACACATGCCGTAGATACTGGAAATGGCCGCGCTGATGGTGATGGAGTTTACGATAAGGTATCTAACATTGAAGGCGCTGTTTATGTACTGGCTGGAAGCTCCGGAAAAAAAGGATATACACCGATTAACCACCCGGCTAATTTTATTGAATCAGTCGAATTCGGCTCACTTGTCATTGACGTCGAAGGCGATCAAATGGATGTGCGTATGCTACGTGAAAATGGCACGATTGAAGATTACTTCAGTATTACAAAATCCTCGTCAACAAACAGGACGCCCTCGGTATATGCGGGAATAGATCATAATATTGAAGTAGGGATTGCTGTTACGCTGGATGCGACTGTTTCTGACGATGGTTTGCCCGGCAACGCATTGAGCGTTATCTGGAGTAAAATCAGTGGACCCGGTGAAGCTTCTTTTAGCGATCCCGGTACGATTGATACAACAGTAACTTTTCCTGTTACAGGTAGCTATGTATTAAGACTTGAAGCCAGTGATAGTGTATTAACAGGTAGTGATGAAGTTATAATTACGGTTACAGATAAAGGGGTATCAGGTAGTAAAACAGGTTTTTTGGATTTGAGCTTATTAACAGCATTGACTCTTCTGCTGTTTTTTCGCCTGTTATCGCAGTATAGATTGATCAATGTATTCAGGCCGCTCATTCGGCAAAAAAATTAAATACAGCTGATGTTCAAATTAACAGAATAATACACTTATGCTTAATATAACAATGCTTACGATATTTGTGCCGACCTTCTTTCTTGTTTCGGCAACGCCCGGCATGTGCATGACCTTATCAATGACACTGGGCATGACGGTCGGCTTCAAACGAACTTTCTGGATGATGGCCGGAGAGTTGCCTGGTGTCGGTCTTGTGGTGATTTTTTCAATGATTGGCGTTGCCACGATCATGTTGCAATACCCGTCTATTTTCACGGTTTTTAAACTCGGAGGCGGTTTGTATCTGCTTTATATCGGTATCGAAATGTGGAGATCACGGGGCCGTTTAGCGATACAGGAAGACCGCACTAAAAACATTAACTGCTCCAGACTTACTCTGGCAACTCAGGGTTTTATTACCGCTATAGCCAACCCCAAAGGCTGGGCTTTTTTTATAGCTTTGTTACCGCCTTTTATTGATCAGACTTTACCATTATTGCCTCAGATGACGATGTTGATCATGATAATTTTGTTAATCGAGTTTATATGCCTGGTATTGTATGCAGTAGGCGGTCAGTCACTGGCACACCTGTTACGCAAAAGTAGTAACGTAAGACTGATGAATCGCATTGCAGGCAGTCTAATGATTGCAGTTGGTGTCTGGTTAGCTGCCGGTTAAACTTAGACTAAAATTCGTAGGGACACACTCAAGGCTATATTTTGAGTAGTTAAAACTAGAGGAAGCGCAATATGTTAACTTTTGGTGATAAACGAGAAGCTTCAGTCCTTAGCAAAAAAGCAGTTCCAGAAAAGAAATCTTATGCGACAACGGCGCACAATGAGGATATTCAATCGCTATTGCAGAGCGGTCGGCTCCCCAGCAACAACACATTCACACCGTTCTCCAATCTGCAGTTAAACACCGCTTGCATGAATACCTTGACGAAGCATTATTTATTTCCAATCGGAGACGTTCATCTTCATACCGGTGCATATGCTAATCAAGAAAATGCCAAGCGAGGTTCAAAAGCCTTTACGAAAGGAACGGATGTTTATTTTTCGGAAAATCAATTCGAAATTAATTCAAAACAAGGGCGTCATTTATTGGCCCACGAACTTGTCCACACCGCGCAACAGACAAACACCGATGCTGAGGCACGATCCTTGAACACTGAACAAGCGGAAGTGCAGGCCAATATGGCTGCGAACCGCGTGGTAAACGGTATGCCCCCGGGGAACATTGGCCGTGCAACACATGGTGCTGTGCAAATGCAATTGAGGGATTCTCCCGGCGTATCTGCAAGTCGCGAAGAATACCTACGAGACCTGGCACGCTACCCCTATAATTTTGCGGGCTTGCCAGGCCGACCTTCTTGGCAACGTTTAAGCGAAAACGAACGCTCAGTGGTGATACTCGCCATGGATGTTTACTACGGTACTCGTTTTACCAACGCATTTGTGCGTTATGCCAATGCAGGCAGATTACGCGGGCCCGGGTTCGTCACTTCACATCGCAGTTCGAGCACATTGGGAGAGTTGGCACCAAGCAGATTAAGTAGCGAAGGATGGGCTCTTGCTGCGCGGCAGCCATTGGCAGCAGGAACACCAAGAGCGTCAGAAGAGTGGGTTCATCCTTCAGGGGGGCCACATCATTATTGGACCACATCGCGAAGAAGAGGGAACAGGACAGGCTGGCGCAATTCCCGAAACAGAACCCCGAGTGTTTACACCTGAAGAACAACGCGAACAAATCCGCTCCCTATTACTTGAGGCACAACAATACAGTTCCTTAGGGTTAGTTATTCAAGCTCGCGAACGCTTTGAAGCAGCAACCAGTCGTGCGCTGCGTTTACCACCACAGATGCAGCAAGAATTACAAAGTGATATTAGCGGCGCGCGTGAAGTGTTAGATGCTGCCGGCGTCGTGTTTTAGATAATCAATTCTCTACGCGCAGCTTCATGATTTATCACCCAACGGTTCCCCATACCGGGTCTGACCTGAGTAAGCCATTGTTTATGCTTATATTTTATCCCAGAAAAGCAGGTTATTCTGGCTTAAACCACCAATTTGGCCATCAAAATCAACCTGATAAACTCTGTCGTTTCTTGAAGCACATGCTTTTCATCGATTACTGCTTTTATCTCTTTCCCAAACACAACCGAGTGCAAAAAATCGATTTGCTCAAGGCATGGTCTTCTCCCTTAAAGTTTGTATTTCCCCTGTTAAATTGACCCTTTATGGTTAAAACATAGGTTTAAATGAGCAATAAATCCATAGAATCAATGGGTTACTTAGCTCCGACCCGGTTTAGGCGGCCCCAGTTTAGGGACGGGATGAATGATACATAGACGCGATCTATTCCGGCACGCAAAAAGCCTGTCCTGCACACCCAGCCTGTCGCCGGTCAGTGTCGCAGTGGACGCCGCGAACAGAATACTAGTCGGCTGATTCGTTCAGCACGCAAGTAAACAAAAAAACCGCTCAGTAAGAGCGGTTTTTTTTGCATCCGGCATCGACGACTTCATGATGTTTTCACAAACGTCTCAAATGCCTCCGCCGGCAGCGGTTTGCTGAAATAGTAACCCTGCACCTCGTCGCACCCCTGCAAGCGGAGATAATCCAGCTGCTCTGCAGTTTCCACTCCCTCTGCTATGGTCTGGATACCCAGGTTTCCTGCCATGCTGATGATGGCGCTAACAATGGCCTTGTCGTCCGGATCGTTGCTGATGTCACGCACAAAGGACTGGTCGATCTTCAGCTTGTACACCTTGAACTTTTTCAGGTAACTCAGGCTGGAATAACCTGTACCGAAATCATCGATAGACATACGGATACCGCGTTCATGCAGTTTGTTCATCACCCCGATGACTGCCTGCGGATCATCCATGGCGACAGCTTCGGTCAACTCCAGTTCCAGGCATTCATACGGCAGTCTTACCTCATCAAGGATATGTGTGATCACCTCGGTGATATTCGCCTGGCGAAACTGCACCGAGGACAGGTTCACGGCCATCACGATGCGCGGCAAACCGCCATCCATCCATTCCTTCAATTGCCCGGCTGCCGTACGCAACACCCATTCGCCGATCGGGATGATCAATCCGTTATCCTCGGCGATGGGAATGAATTCCGCTGGAGAGATCATGCCCAGTTCCGGATGCTGCCAGCGCAGCAAGGCTTCCGCACCGACGATATGGCCGCCCTGCATCGAAAATTGCGGTTGGTAATGCAACAGCAACTCATTGCGCGCCAACGCGTAGCGCAAAGCATTCGATAACTGCAGGGTGCGTGCAGAGTGTGCCTGCATTTCCGGTGTGTAAAAGCGGAAATCGTTGCGACCACTCTCCTTGACCCGATACATGGCACTGTCGGCATTCTTCGACAGCGTCTCGAAATCATTGCCGTCATGCGGATAGACGGCGATGCCAATCGACGGTGTGATGATCAGTTCATGCTGTTCGAACTGGCAGGGCTGTGAGATCGACTCGATCAGTTTGGTGGCAACAAAGGCGGCGCCATCCGCATCGGTGTTATGCAGAATCAGGATGAATTCATCCCCGCCCAGACGCGACACAGTATCTTCATCCCGTAAAGTCTGCTTAAGCCGCTTTCCGGTTTCCGTCAACAGATAGTCGCCAACCGTATGGCCCAGGGTGTCATTGATAATCTTGAAGTGGTCGAGATCGAGAAACATCACCGTCAACGACTCATCGTTGCGCTGCGCCAGACTGAGCGCGTAGCTGAACCGGTCGGCCAGCAGGCTGCGATTCGGCAGTCCGGTTAGCTGGTCAAAATGTGCCAGCCTTTCGATGTGAGCCTTTGATGCCTTAGCCTCGGTGATGTCCTCCATGATCGCCAGATAATGAGTTATCTGTCCATCTGCTTGCCGTACCGGGGAGATCTGCACCGACTCGACAAATTCGTTGCCGTCCTTGCGTTTGTTGATCAGCTCGCCGCGCCATGTTTCACCACGGCTCAATATAGCCCACATATCCACGTAGGTATCTTTAGGTGTGTTGCCGGATTTCAGGATGCGCGTGTTCTGTCCGATCACCTCGTCGAGGCTGTAGCCGGTCATTTTGAGGAATGTGGCGTTGACATATTCGATATTCGAATCAAGATCCGATATGACAATGGAGTTGGGGCTTTGCTCCACCGCCAGTTTAAGCTTGCGCAACTCAGCTTCTGCCTGCTTGCGCTCGGTGAGATCATAGAGAATTATGAGGCTGAAGTTACCCATCGGCGCCATGCTGAAAAGGATATCGCGTACGCTGCCGTCCTGGCAGGTGACTTTATATTCTATCGACTCAATCTCGGTATTGTCCCGCTGCGCCTTCTCCACCGCCGTCAGCCATTCCTGGGCGACGCGCTGCCGATAGGCAGGATCGGGATAGGCAAGAGGCCACCACTTTTCCATGGTTGGAATGTCGGCCAGCGTGTAACCGAAGGTTTCGATGAATTTCCGGTTTAGTAATGTGGTGTTACCGTGATCGTCGGTCATCGCCATCGATACGGGTGATGATTCGATGATCGTCCGGTACATCTGTTCGCTCGCACGCAGCGCCTCCTCAGCCTGCTTGCGTTCAATAATTACAATTGCGGACGGTACCAGCAACACCACCTTTCCGCTCACATCCCGAAATGGCTGCACTGAGAAATCCAGCGGAATAAACTGGTTTTCTGCGACACGTATCTGTACATCGAAGCGCGAGGGCTCACCTCGGGCAGCTCGTGCGATGGCCTTACGCATCAGTTGTTTGTTTTTTTCTGAATAGCCAAACCAGTAGGTTTCCTCTACCAGCTTACCCAGCACATCTTCCGGTTCCAGGCCAGCCGCTTCCAAAGCTTGATGGTTTGTCTCCAGTACGACCCCTTTAGTGTTCAGCAAACCGACGAACATGTTCGGCCCAAGGCCATCAATGATATTGCGTAATCTACTTTCACTGTTGCGCAGTAATATCTCTTCACGCTGGCGACTGATGGCGATGGCGGCAATATGCGTAACGTTGTCGATGAGCTGCTGATGCTCAGGCAGCGGTAGCCCTGGCTGGCGGTAATACATCGCGAACGTGCCAAGCACTTTATGCTGAGCGTCGAAAATCGGTGTAGACCAGCAGGCACGCAGGCCGTGAGGCAGCGCCGCCGCCTAGCAGCGTGCATGTGATCTTGTCGGCGGCACAAAGTCCTTCCGCAATTCCCTGGACCGCGGTCGTGCCGCCGT
>CALCSG010000466.1 GCA_937894085.1 uncultured Gammaproteobacteria bacterium
CTCTGTGACCTTCGTGTCCTCTGTGGTGAGTAATTTTTTTTGAGATTAAAGTTAGCTGAGCCTCAGGGGTAATCAGGTACATTTTTGTCGGGTTAACCATCACTAAACAGGTAAGCGCCATAGCCGACCACACGATCACGGGGTCCTGCCGTATCACCTGAATTACGTAAATCGACCAGAGCTGGTTTAAGATGATGAGATTTAGCCGCTAGTAGCAGGCCGTTTACCGGGTTACGGCCGCAGGCATCTTCATAATGAATATTTTCAGGTGATAAACTTAAAATAGATTCAGATGTTTGCTGATCCTGCTGTTGTGCAAGCTGGTAACTCTGGCAATGGCTCAAGTCTGAACTAATCACAATTAATGTTTCCTGACCTCCCCACAGTAATTCAAGAACTTCTGCTACCTGATTAGCCGGACAATCACCGACTACCAGTGGTACCAGGTTAAATGTTGTACCCAGCACCAATTGTAAAAAGGGTAACTGAACTTCCAGGCTATGTTCCTGTTCATGTGCTTTATCCAGTTGCTGGACCTGCGGCAGGACTTCGATCAAATTAACAGCGGCGCGATCAATTTTAATATTACCCTGAGGCATCTGGTATTCAGTTGCAGAAATAGTAGCAATTCCATGAAAACCGACACGATGAGATGGGCCCAGTAATACCACGCGTTTAATCTCGTTTGCCTGTTGTATTAGTGTCTGGTAAGCAGTAGCAGCAACAGGGCCGGAGTATATAAAACCGGCATGTGGTACAATTAGTGCTTTGATGTGACGGGGAGAGACTGCTTTCGCCTGCCTTAGCATGTTTTGTATCAGGTCAGTAAGCTGAGAAGGTTCAGCCGGATAAAATTGACCTGCAACAGCCGGTGTACGAATTTTAGATATGTTATCAGTGAACATAATTTTCATAGCTCCTTTGCCTGACAATTTCCTTGGAATAAGTATAGTATTATCCATCCAACAAAAAAACAGCTGCGTTAATTTTTCTTAAAATAATCTAATTGAGCTTATGCAATCTCCAGCCATATTTGTTAACCCGATAGACAATTTAATGGGTTTTCTGACTTTCGATTTATTTATAAGCCCTGCTGTTTTTTTTCTGGCTTACTATTCAGGGGCTATCATAATTCCTCTTTTAATATATCAGTATGTATATCGAAATATCAAAAATACTGTTTCCGGAAAACTACCTGAAGTGGATAAGGCTATAGCTGTGCTGGCTGCTAAATTTTCAGCAAAATGGCTGTTTTTAATGGCATTTATATTGTTTGAGATTTTCTGGCGAATCCTGTTTGAGTTTATCATTGCTTATTTTCAGATTAGAGATGCATTAGTATCGATCAACATTGCGGGATAGGATTGTTGTTTTTTATCGTTTTGGAGTAAAGTTAAGGAAAGGGAGAAAGTGAAATGACAGAAAGTGATTTCAATTCAGATTTCAGTGTGTCGACCAGATACTGGCATGCCATCGACAAGGAAAGAGTGCAGTGTGATCTTTGTCCTCGGTACTGCAAATTAAAACCCGGACAACGTGGTTTATGTTTCATCCGCGCTAATATCAATAACGCCATCGTGCTCACTTCTTATGGCCGTTCCAGTGGCTTCTGTGTTGACCCGATCGAAAAAAAACCCCTCAACCATTTTTTACCCGGCACTCCGGTTTTCAGTTTTGGTACAGCCGGCTGTAATCTTTCCTGCAAGTTTTGCCAGAACTGGGATATTAGTAAATCCCGTGAAATTGATACGTTGGCTGATAATGCCAGTCCTCTACAGATAGCGAACAAGGCCGCTGAACTGGGTTGTCGATCCGTAGCATTTACCTACAACGACCCTGTGATCTTTCACGAATATGCCATCGAAGTAGCTAAAGCCTGTCATCAGCAAGATATTAAAACGGTCGCTGTCACTGCAGGTTATATTTGTCCTGAACCCCGTGTAGAATTTTTCCACCATATGGATGCTGCCAATGTAGACCTGAAAGCTTTTAGCGAAGACTTTTATGTCCATATGACAGGTAGCCATCTTCAGCCTGTATTGGATACACTCATTTACCTGAAGCAAAAAACCGATGTGTGGGTTGAATTAACAACACTACTGATTCCGGGCAAAAATGATTCCGCGGAAGAAGTAGATGCTATGACCAGATGGGTAGTTAACAATCTCGGTACTGAAGTCCCTATGCACTTTACGTCTTATCACCCTGATTATAAAGTGCTGGATATTCCCTCGACTCCATTTCAAACACTGACAGCTGCGCGAGATATCGCTGTTAAAAATGGTATTCGTTATGCTTACACAGGTAATGTGCACGACAAAAAAGGGGAGAGTACCTACTGCCATTCATGTGGTGAAGTAGTTATTGGTCGGGACTGGTATGTATTATCAGAGTGGAATTTAAATGCAGCAGGAGAATGCAGGAATTGTGGAACACGATGTTCTGGTGTTTTTGAATCTGCTCCGGGAACCTGGGGGGCAAAACGATTGCCCGTCAGAATGGCGGGGTGAGTCAGTAAAACATTTCCCGAAGATAGACATTAAAGCAGTCGAACAAATCCCAGTATACTGATAACAATCAATACTGCCCCTATGATACGTTTAAACAGCGTATCATTTTGCAACATGAAATCATGTGCTTTTAGTCCTATCACATGACCGATAGCGGCTACAGGAACCAGCATAAGAGCACTCAGGGTATGCAGGTTTATACCAAAAGCTACAAAAGTAGTCATTTTAACGGTGACCAGAATAAACCATAAAACAAACAGGGTATCACGCAGTTGATTTTTTCGAATATGATTCATAAAAACAGCAACGATTAACGGCGCACCGGTTAGAGATGTTCCCGATACATAACCTCCGATAATTAACAGTATTTTATCCGTCCAGCCTTTTTCACTCTGGATTTTCAGGTTTAGTAACCATAAAAATGCGTATATCAGGGTGATGCTGTAAATAATGATTATAAGCCAGTTATTTGGCAGGTTGATCAATCCAAAAACACCTGCCAGTTTGGCTGGCAAAATATACAAGCCTGATTTTTTAAGATAGTCCCAGTCAACATTTTTCAGTCGCTTACGCAAAGTCCAGCCGGTAAAAATTAATAAATGAGTGCCTATTGCAGGTAACCAGAACAGGGGTTGATCATAGATGAACAACATCAATGGCAACCCTAGTGCTGCGCCACCAAAACCCAGACCACTGCGTACGAAACCTGACCAGATAAATACCAGGCAAGTCAGCATGAGCTGTGTTGATGTGAACTCTAATAATTGAATCTGGCTAAAAAAGGTATCCATCAGTTTTTATATTAAAAATGCCAGGTGATTATAGCGATTGAAATGAGTCGAGGCTAAAGCTTAATAGCACTTAACAATTAATACCGTTATTTTCCAGTGGGCTAAAAAGCTTGCGTGTATTCCTGTAACACTATATCTTTCGCGCCGCTAAAGGTGATCACGAGAGTGATTTAAACGGGAAGTCGGTGACTATTTTAATCATTCCGACACTGCCCCCGCAACGGTAATCAGGTAAAGAATCGGTTTATGCCACTGTGACTAGTCATGGGAAGGTGCTGATTCTGGTGATATTTATGTCATCCGCCTGTAAGTCCGGAGACCGGCCTTTGCGTTTGTGGTTGGCACGGTTTGATTCGCTTTGTCAGCTTTTTTATAACCTTATTGCGGCACGGGCGGTGCCAGAGGTCTTTATGATTAAAGCTTTACATCCAGCTGTTGTAGCGGCTGTTGTCAGTTCAATTACTCTATCAACCGGTTCAGCTTTACTGGCTGACAGTAATATTCCGGTTATCGTCATATCTCCATCCCAATATGCTCAACCAGTCAATCAGGTGGGTTCCAGCGTTATCTTTTTGCAAGCCGATGAATTACGACAACGCGGTATTGTATTTATAGAAGATGCATTGCAGGAAATCCCATCTTTGATTGTCAGTAGCCAGGGTGTCAGGGGCAGTCAGGTTCAGGCCAGAGTACGTGGTAATGAAGCCAATCATGTTCTGGTGTTAATAGACGGTATGCGAGTTAGTAATGCTTCAACCGGTGAATTTGACTTTTCCAGCCTGAGTTTGTCATCGGTTGAAAACATTGAAGTTCTACTGGGGCCGCAATCAACTATTTATGGTACTGATGCGATTGCCGGTGTAATCAATATAACCAGTAAAAAGGGACGAACCGGTTTAGCGGGGAATGTAAGACTGGATGCCGGTGAACAGGGCATACGATCTGTTTCTTCCAATATAAATGGTGGAAAAAAGCAGTGGAATTACTCACTAACTGTTGAAGATTATGTGACCGATGGCATATCTTCAGCGGCTGAAATAAATGGCAACACTGAGCAGGATGCTTTTGATAAGCAGGCGGTTAATGTGAAAGCCGGTTATGACGGCGATAGAATTTCAAGTACTGTGGTCATCAGTCGGAGTGATTCCAGTTTAGGTTTTGATGGTACAGATTTTAACGGTTTAGCAGTTGATGAAGAAAATAATAACCAGCAGGTTAAAATCGCTAATTTAGCCTGGTCGGTGTCTATTCCATCAAACGACAGACGTTTTTCAAATAATTTGCAGATTTCAAGGGTCAGTAATCAATACGAAACTGTATCGGTCTTTTATGGAGAGGATTCCGAATATAATACAGACACCGACAGGACAGATTTTAACTACAGAGGGAACTATATTCTTGATGATATGCATATCTTACAGTATGGATTGGAAGAAGTTACAGAACAGTTAAAAACTGAAAGTATCTCTGCCTATGGCAACAGTGTTTTCAAGGAACAGACCGGGTCGACTGATGTATACCTTAATTTACTGATTAATATTGATGACCTGGATATTTCAGCAGGTATTCGTGCCACTGGTCATGATGAATTCGGCACTCATCATACATATCGCTTAACGGTAAGTTATCAATTGAATGACACTGTCCGTTTGCGCGGTGCTCATGGAACAGCTTATAAAACCCCCAGTTTGCAGGAGTTATTCGATACTACTTTTGGCGGAAATAGCGACCTGCAACCAGAGCAGGCTGGTAGTTCAGAAATCGCTATAGAATATAACTCTCAGGATTACTTTTTTAGCCTGACTTATTTCGATCAGCAGACTGAAGACCTAATTCGTTATATTGGTTCATACCCGAGCGGAGTGAATCAGAATGTAGGAAAAGCCGACAGTAAAGGAATTGAATTATCGATTAGAAAAGACTGGCAGCAATTGACACTAACCACCAGTTTGAGTAAAACCGAAGCGACCGAAACCGTCAACGGCATGGTTTCTAAACGAATTCGTGTGCCCAAATGGGCAGCCAGTGTGCTGGCAAATTATCGTCATGAAAATATGCGCGTCTGGTTAAAAGGGCTGTATCGCGATGACCGACGTGATATTCAGTTTAGTTATCCCGCGCAGGATGTCATATTGGAAAGTTACACATTATGGAACCTGGGTGCAAGTTATCAACTGGAAAAGAATCTAACGCTATCGGCTCGTGTGGAAAATCTGACTGATGAAAATTATGAAGAAGTATTTAGTTATGGCACTCGTGGCCGTACCGCTATTGTATCAGCAGAGTGGCTTTTCTGAGCATGCGGGAACCAGGCCGCCTTCACGGATAGTTTCACTGGATCTGTGTACCGACTGGATGCTGCTAAAGTATGCCAACCGGTCACAAGTACTGGCATTCTCGCCGTTGCTGTATCGATATCCTGTTGATTGGGTTGACGATGATCTGCCGGTGCATGATGGCAGTCTTGAAGTAATCATGGAATTGCAACCAGATCTGGTTTTAACGGGTGAATATAATGCCATTATTCTGCGTAAACGACTTCAACAACTGGGGATGAAAGTGGATATCATGGAGTTACCAGACAGTCTCCAGGCAATTCAGCAGTATACAAAGCACTTTCATTCGGTGGTCAATAATAATATACCGACTGCAATTACGTTGCAGCAGTTTGAGTATAAGAAAAGAACATTGTTACTACTCGGTGCGAATGGTATAGGTACCGGCACGGGTACCCTGGAAAACGATGTCATTGTAAAGTCCGGCTGGTCAAACTATGTTCAGCAAAAAGGCTATGTGAACCTCGATCTGGAACAGCTGGTCAGTAACCCGCCGGATGCAGTTTTATGGTCTACACCGGTTTCCAATTCACTGGCTAATTTATTCGCCGAGCATCCGGTGTTAAGTAAGTTGACTGATAAACAACAATTGTTCAGCAGTGATTACTGGTGCTGGCAATGTCCTGGCCCGTGGACTTATGATTTGATTCGAGAACTGGCTGAATGGAAAAAATTCTAACCCCATTAATATCTATTTTATTGATCGTTCTGAGCTGGTTATCGCTCAGCTCTGGTAGCGTTGATGTGAACGTTTTGAGTGGATTATGGGACTGGATACAGTCTGCCGATAACAAAGATGCATTGATAGTCGGAGAAATTCGCTTACCCAGAACATTACTGGCTTTAGTGGTGGGAGCAGCGATGGGACTGTCTGGTGCAGCTTTGCAGGGGTTACTACGAAACCCATTAGTAGATCCCGGTTTAATCGGTGCAAGTCAGGGTGCTGCAGTCGGTGCATCCGGCGTTTTTTATTTTAATTTATTTTCAGGTTTAGGTGCTCTGGCAACACCTCTTGCCGGTTTAGCAGGTGCTGCGATCACCTTATTTATTTTAATGGGGCTTTCAGGTTCAATGGCCAGACCGTCCATTATTATTATGGCAGGACTTGCTATTTCAACACTCACCAGTGCTTTGCTAGCCATTATTTTAAATTTCGCACCGAATCCCTATGCCATGCAGGAACTAGTATTCTGGCTGCTAGGTTCGGTTTCAAATCGTGGGCTGGATAACTTAATGGTTCTGATACCGGCTTTTATCATTGGTGGCGGATTGATATGGGGTCAACGCAGGTTATTGATGGGATTAAGTCTGGGTGAAAAGGTAGCTGACAGTATGGGATTAAATGTAGTGGCAGGAGGGCGCTATATTATCCTGGGTACCGCTATGTTAATAGGTTCCGCAGTGGCAGTAGCCGGTAATATAGGTTTTGTCGGATTACTGGTACCCCATATTTTACGCCCGCTAGTCAACTACCGCCCTGATCGGTTATTACTGCCATCCGCACTTGGCGGCGCTATTACGGTTTGTGCTGCTGATATTCTGGTGCGCCTGTTACCTCCTGAACGTGAGTTAAAGCTGGGTGTATTAACTGCATTGGTGGGCGCTCCATTTTTTATCTGGCTGGTCTGGAAGGAGCGACAGAGATGGGTTTAATGAAAATCGAAAACCTGTCGGTAGCCGGTAGACTGCAGGATATCAACCTTGAAATTAAGCAGGGGGAAATGCTGGGACTGATTGGCCCGAACGGGGCAGGAAAATCAACCTTATTAAATGCTATTGCAGGTCTACTCAATAAATCAGGAACAATTCTACTGCAGGATTTGAATCTTGAGCAATACAGCGCGCAGCAGAAGGCTCGCAATATCGCATTACAACCACAGTTTGTTGAAAGTGCCTGGGCTTTATCTGTGTGCGATGTGGTTTCTATGGGACGCTTACCCTGGGGCGATAGTGATCAGCAAATTATTCATCAAGCCATGCAGCAGGCTAAAGTTTCAGATCTTGCTAATCGTCATGTGGATGAACTTTCCGGCGGAGAAAAAGCTCGTGTCTGGCTGGCCAGGGTACTGGCTAATCAGGCTGATGTTCTTCTGGTTGATGAACCGGTAGCAAATCTGGATATTCACTATCAACGCGATGTCATGCAATTACTCAAAGATTATGCCAAATCAGGTCATGCTGTTTTTATTGCTATTCACGATTTAAGCCTGGCCGCAAAATATTGTGATCGCCTGTGTCTGCTTGATCAAACTCGATTAATCAAAACAGGCAGGGTGGAGGAAGTTTTAACAGAAACAATTATATCGAACGTATTTAAAGTTGACGCATTTGTCGATCTTAAATCAGAACCACCGGTAGTCCTTTCAAAGTGAGACGGAATATGGCTTTAAAACGCAGTTAAAATATCGACGAATGGCATGTTTATAGACTTGGTTTTATTGTTTACAGGAATGGAACTAATAAATATCAAGATATTAAAGTCTGGTTTTTTTAATGATTTATCGTATATAGAACCCGACGGGTTTCTCGATTTTTATCTGCTCAATAGAGACATCTTCAACCCGCGCATACTCCGGCCCTGTATGTAACCAGTTAATTAACCGATCAATATTATGAGTTTCACCGCAGGCAATCACTTCAACCCTCCTGTCAGGCAGGTTTTTAGCATGTCCGGTGATGCCTAATGAAATAGCTTGTTGGCGTGTGGAGTCACGAAAGAATACACCTTGAACCCGTCCGCTAATGAAAGCTTTGATACACTTAACAGGCATAATTAAGACCTCCAGTCATTCATGAAATTGAATCTATTATACTGATTTTAAAAAAGTTCATGAGGATTGCTAGAACTTACTGTTGTTTATTCAGCAACAATAATATTAGAACTATTGTTAAATATGGAACTCTATTAAAACATATGGAATTTACATAAAACTGAAACTAATTAACTCATGATATCAGGAGATATATAATGAAAATTATAATAATTGCCACAATGTTGTTGTCAGTCTCGGGAATTACTTTTGCCGATCAACGAGATCATTTGAATTTCAGCTTCCAGGATCATGAGCATTTCTCCGCTAATCAGCCAGCTGTGGGCAGTGCCGATATCGATTATTTGAACTCTAGTTTCCAGAGCGAAACTAATGATCGTACCGGAAGCCAGCCTGAAGTAGGTGGCGTTGAGATTGATTACCTGAATCATAGTTTTCAGGATGTATATTAATCTGCACAGAAAGCAGCTGGAAGTAAAAGGGGATTTCACCCCTTTCGTCAAAGTACACAGAGAAATTGTCAAATTATAAAACTTATGTAAGTATTCAATCTCAATTACTTGAAAACCTGGAAGTTATTATTCAATACAGATAAGGTGAAGCATGCCATCAGTCGTATTCACAGGTAATCTTAAACGTCATATAGAATGTCCTACCGAACAGGTAACTGCCAAAACTGTTCGTGACTCACTGTTTAAAGTCTTCGAAAATAATAAAAAACTAAAAGACTATGTGCTGGATGATCAGGATAGATTGCGCCAACATGTGCTGGTGCTGGTCGATGGTATTGCAATTAATGATCGGGTCACTTTATCTGATCCAGTTTGTGCCGATTCTGAAGTGTATGTATTGCAGGCTTTGTCAGGTGGTTAATGTAGAAATATTGATAGGAGGTTACATTTGTTATGAATACAGAAGCATTGATAGCTACTCGTAAAGGTTTATTTAAACTTGATAAACATTCAAAGCTTGAGTTAATTGCCTTCGAAGGCGTGCCTGTCTCCATGATATTGGCATCCCGACATTATGACACCTGGTATGCAGCACTGGATCACGGGCATTTCGGGGTAAAGTTACATCGATCTGATGATGCAGGGGAATCATGGAAAGAGGTTTCTGCTCCCGCTTATCCCAAAGCTGAAGAAGGCGCTAGCCTCGAACTTATCTGGTCTTTGCAATATGCTTCTGATGGAAATCCCTTATCCCTTTGGGCTGGAACTATTCCAGGCGGGTTATTTTATAGTGCTGATGGTGGCGAAAACTGGTCACTCAATGAAAGTTTGTGGTCGTTAAAAAGGGAGCAAAAATGGTTTGGCGGAGGTTACGATAACCCGGGTATTCATTCAATTTGTGTAGATCCTGATAATAATAATTACCTGACTCTTGGTATTTCCGTTGCAGGTGTTTATGTGAGTACCGATGGCGGCGATAACTGGCAGAATAAATCCTCGGGTATGCGCGCAGAATATATGCCTCCGGATAAACAATTTGATTCAGTGGGGCAGGATCCACATAAGTTGATGGTAGCCCCTTCGGATGGAAATAGATTATGGGCACAGCATCACAATGGTATTTTTATCTCTTCAGATGGTTCAGGAAGCTGGAGTGAGGTAAAAGATGTGAAACCATCGGTGTTTGGTTTTGCCCTGGCAGTTCATCCACACAATGCCGATACAGCCTGGTTTGTACCAGCTGTTAAAGATGAGTGCCGTGTGCCGGTAGATGGCAAAATGGTAGTGACAAGAACTCGTGATGGCGGTTTAACATTTGAAACTCTTGATAGTGGACTTCCCCAAAACAGTTATGACCTGGTGTATCGGCATGGACTGGATATAGACCATTCCGGTGAAAAATTAATTATGGGTTCTACTACTGGCAATGCCTGGTTAAGTCGTGATCAGGGCGATAACTGGCTGTTATTGTCTAACTATTTACCGCCTGTTTATGCAGTCAAATTCCTTTAGAAGTTAATAACCTGCAAAAGCATGACTGTTCTATATTACTTGCGATAAGTTGTGATTACATAAATTAAAAATAATTTTTAACTGACGCTATACGACACCCACTAATCTAATAGTTTCAGGTACAATCGGTTTTAATTTCAGTCTTCCTGTCCTTTTTCAATGCAAACACTGCTTCTTAACCCTTTAAGCCGAATCAACGGTGAAGTTCAAATACCCGGTTCTAAGAGCCTATCTAATCGAATATTGTTATTGGCTGCGCTGGCAAAGGGAACAACCACTATCACAAATTTACTCGACAGTGATGACGTAAGGCACATGTTGACGGCATTGCAAAAGCTGGGAGTTCACTATTCATTGTCTGAAAATAACACCGTATGTGTGATTGACGGTTTGGCTGGTGCTATAAATTCACACGAGAGTATTGAGTTGTTCATGGGAAATTCGGGCACTACCATGAGGTCCTTAACGGCTGCACTTTGTGCCGGTAATGGTGAATTCATACTGACCGGTGAACCTCGTATGTATGAACGTCCGATCGATGATCTGGTTGATTGTTTACAACAGGCTGGAGCCGATATCGAATACCTTAAGCAGGCAGGATACCCACCACTTAAAATCAATGCTCAAGGCTTAACTGGTGGTGAAGTATCAATAAAAGGCAATATTTCCAGTCAGTACCTGACCGGTATGCTGATGATGGCACCTTTGTGTGAACAGGACTTGCTTATCAAGGTTGAAGGAGAGCTTGTTTCCAGACCCTATATCGATATCACTCTGGATGTCATGCGACGTTTTGGAGTTGAAGTTGAAAATCGTGATTACCAGGCTTTTTTCATCAAGAGCGGACAACACTATCGATCACCCGGTCGTATCATGGTTGAAGGAGATGCTTCATCTGCATCTTATTTTCTGGCGGCAGCAGCTATTGCCGGAGGAACGGTTAAAGTACATGGCACCGGTAGAGCCAGTGTTCAGGGTGATGCACGTTTTGCCGAAGTACTTGAATTGATGGGGGCTCGAGTAACCTGGTCCGATGAATGGATTGAAGTTTCCCGTGGTGGAGAGTTAAAGGCTGTTGACGTTGATCTTAACCATATTCCAGATGCGGCTATGACAATTGCCACCACAGCATTATTTGCCAAAGGCACGACGGCTATTCGAAATATTTATAACTGGCGTGTGAAAGAAACGGATCGACTGGCTGCGATGGCTACCGAATTACGCAAGCTTGGTGCAATCGTGGAAGAAGGCGAGGATTACATAATTATTGAGCCACCTGATAAAATTCAGAGTGCGGAAATCGATACCTATGATGACCATCGTATGGCTATGTGTTTTTCACTGGCTGCATTTGGTGGTGTACCAATTATTATTAACGACCCGGGTTGCACGTCAAAAACTTTCCCCGGGTATTTTGACTTGTTCCTGTCTATTACAGAGTGATTTCTACGATATCGATATCCTGCCTCCTTTACGAGAAAGAAACTGATGTCCCGCAATGGGGCAGGTAAAGCAAAGAAGCCTGTTAAATCAATTAATTATTTTCATCCGCATAATTTTTTTTAAGCCAGTGATCGACTGAAAAGAAACCGGCTCCATACACGATATTGGTGAGCAACATGGCTCCCCAGAAAATATGCGGAGTTACCTGTCCAACCCTGGCAAGCGTGTCATAATAAGCAACCACAGCTACCACATTTAGAATTGACAATGCAATGCCAAAGTATCTGGTGCCAAAGCCAATGACCAGAAAAACTGGTAGAATTAATTCACCAGCGGTAGCCAGGAATGCTGCTACTTCATAATTTAGAAAAGGAACGTTGTATTCTTCCTTAAAAAGATATAACACGCCATATTCATCTCCCCAGGTATTCAACTTCTGTAATCCGGACATGAAAAATACTTTAGCCACCCACAAGCGGAATAGTAAAAGAAGTGGTGATTGAAGCTTTTCAAGTAAGCTATTTAACCCAGAAACAGGTGCTGAAAGTGTGTTGATTAGTGGCATCTTTATTTTTCCATTTATCGTTTATTGTCAAAGTTTGATGTTCATGATTAAGCTTAGTTCATTTTCGGTAAAATCTATTCTGGGGGAAAAAACAGATTATGCGGAGGAGGGCAGTTGGGTTTATTGGACCGGTGGAGGTAAAACCGGATCAAAAAGATCACCAAAAAGGCTGTGTAAAACAAGCTTTCGTTCAGCAATTTTTTCCTGCTTCACTTCTTTCCAGGGAACTATATAAAGTATTTTAGGTAATTCTTTGTTTCCGGTAATGGTAGTGGTTCTCAACTCAATTCGATCTTCTGCCAATACTTGTAAAGACAATAAAACGGTCAGACATATCATTATTTTTAACTTAGCCATTTTTTAATGTCCCTTTTAAATGGTTAACCCATTCCAGGGTGGGTTCATCAGGTTTATCGATTAAAGACAAATAAATTTCATAGTGCTGTATCGCCGATTTAATATCCTGCAAATAAATATCATACAGTAACGCAAGATTATATTGAGCATTGATATAATCTGGTTTTAACTGAATGGCTTTCAGGTAATCATTTTTTGCTTCGGCGGATTCAACTCTGAAGTGCAACGCAGTTAATTCCAGATCTAGCGAACGA
>CALCSG010000467.1 GCA_937894085.1 uncultured Gammaproteobacteria bacterium
AAATACTACACTATTTTGATATATACAATCAAATGTATTTTGCATGGCTATTTATCTTTAGTGAAATCACTTTAAAAAGTGAATAACTTTTTAATTTAATAAAGTTAACCAGGCTTCATCAGGCTGGAAACGGTCACCAAATCGTTGCTGATATATTTTCATATTTTGATGAATTAAATCGATTCCGGTTTCCTTGCTATAATTTAGTGGGCCTCCTCGGAAAGGTGCAAAACCAGTACCAAATATAACACCCGCATCCAGTAGATCTCTATCATCAACAATGCCTTCACGCAAGCAACGGGCAGATTCGTTAAGTAAACGGTAAATTAATCGATTCTGGATTTCACTTTGATTAGCCATGTCGACATCGCGATCTTTTACCGCTTTACCTTTCTTATAATGATAAAAACCTGAGCCTGTTTTTTTACCTAGATTTTTCGCATCGACCATATTCAGGAGAACTTGTGGAACATTAAAATCACACAGTTCAGCTAAATTCTTTGCTACAGATAGACAGATATCAAGTCCAACCGTATCAGCAAGCTCTACCGGACCCATTGGCATGCCAAAGTCGATAGCTGCTTTATCAATTGCCTCTGCTGCAATACCTTCTTCATGTAAAGTGACTGCTTCAATCAGGTAAGGAACGAGTATACGGTTCACCAGAAAACCTGGAGAATCATTGACAGTTAAAGGTATTTTGCCAATATGACTACAAAAAGATAATGCTTTTTTGATGACATCATCCGGGGTATCAGCTTTTATTACCACTTCCACTAAAGGCATCATTGCAACTGGATTAAAGAAATGTAATCCAACCAGCCTGGATGCGTCACTTAATACTTCTGATAAAGTTTCTAATGGAATACTGGAAGTATTAGTCGCCAGAATAGCCCCTTCTTTCATGCGAGGCTCAATATCTTTATAAATCGCCTGCTTTGCTTCGATATTCTCAAAGATTGCTTCAATTACAACATCAGCATGCGGCACACCATTACCATCACAGTCAGGAATTAAGCGGTCTATTGCGTGATTTCGTTCATGTGTTGTTTTAAGTTTTCGTGAAAATAATTGATGAGCACGTTCAAACGCCTGACTCAGGTATTTAGGCTCCCGTTCCTGCAAGGTTACTTTGAATCCTCTAAGCACACACCAGGCTGCAATATCACCACCCATTATGCCGGCTCCAATAACATGCACATGCGTGGGTTGAAATGTTTTTTTATTACCAAGACCTTTTAAACGCGACTGTAAGAAAAATACACGAATCAGGTTTCGTACGGTATCTCCCTGAACAAGACTTGCAACAGAAAGGGCTTCCTGTTCCATCATTTGGGCACTACCATAGTAATTATTCCAGACATCAAGTAAGGCATACGGGGCAGGGTAATGCTTAATTGAAGCTTTTTTTGCTACCTGCTGCTTCATTAGCATAGTGACAACTGAGCGTATTCCCGGTAAAGACAGAGCTTTACCGATAAGTGGCATTTTACGTTTGTCCGGAGTTGAGAGTGCTATTTGAGTAGCGGCATGTTTTAGCTGTCTTTCAGGTTGCAAATAATCGATAAGCCCTATTTTTTTGGCCTGCGAGGCAGTCAATGCACGGCCACTTAACATGATTTCCAGTGAATTCAACGGGTTAACTATGCGTGTCAATCTGACAACACCTCCAAATCCGGGGTGTATACCCAATTTCACTTCCGGAAGCCCGATGCGGGTATGGCTACTATCTAAAGCTATTCGATAATCACAGGCCAGCACCAGTTCGGTACCGCCGCCCATACAAAAACCCTCAATAATGGCGATAGTCGGGCAGGGGAGAGCTTCAATTTTATTGAAAACAGCCTGTCCTCTCTTTATTAGAGCCAGAGCACCCTGCTTATTTTTTACCTGTAGAAACTCATTGATGTCAGCTCCGGCAATAAAACCTGAAGTTTTAGCGGATCGGAAGATAACTGCAGTTGGTATTTCATTTTTTAAATTATCTAGAAGAGAAAAAAGTTGTTGTAAAACTTCCGCAGATAAAACATTGGTATTTCCACCCTGTTTATCAAGATAAAGCCAGAGTATGCCTTTATTATCTGTTTCAGATTTCCAGTGAGATTGTTCGTCTTTTTGTATTGAATTTGTCATTACACCACCTCCCGTTCAATTAACATCGCGCCACCCTGGCCACCACCGATACATAAGGAAGCAATACCACGTTTAGCATTCTTATTCTGTAAAACCTTTGCCAGATGTAAAACTATACGTGCACCACTGGCACCAACCGGGTGTCCAAGGCTGATACCCCCACCATGAATATTTAGTTTATCCATTGGAATTTCACCAATTGCAGAACCCAGACTCAGATGTTCTTTGCAATATACAGGATCTTTTAAAGCTTCAACCACTACCAGTACTTGTGCAGCAAAAGCTTCATTGATTTCCCAGTAATCAATTGAATCAACTTTTAGCCTTCGTGAGCGGAGCAGGGGGGCAATTGCATGCGCAGGACCAAGCCCCATTTCATCGGCAGCAAGACCTGCCCAATGAGTAGTCACCAGTCGAGCTAATACCGGAAGATCATATTTCTCTACTGCTTCAGCGCTGGCAAGTATCAGACTGGCTGCACCATCGGTAATTTGGGAACTGTTACCAGGGGTAACACTACCAAAAGGCTTATCAAAAACAGGTTTTAATTTTGCAAGTTTCTCTATTGAAGAGTCTTCACGAACGCCCTCATCTTTATCGTATAAACGCCCTTTATTATCAAACATGGGAATAACTTCAGATAATTCATTTTCCTGTTGGGCATGAAACAAACGCTGATGACTTTGTACAGAATATTGATCCATCATTTCACGTGAAATATTGAATCTATACGCTATTTTTTCAGCAGTTTGGCCCATAGAGAGTCCGACTACGGGATCTCTAAGTCCATTTATTAATGCAATAACAGGTGCTAAATAAGCAGGTCGAATCTGTGTTAATACTTTCATCCTGGCGCTAAACGTTTTCGCTCCCCACCATGTTGCAAGCCAGGTAACCATATTGTCGTTCAATAATACCGGTGCTCGACTCATGGCTTCAATCCCACCAGCAAGAATAAGATCAGAACGACCATCAGCTATAGACAGCGCTGCGTTATCCATAGACTGCATTCCTGATGCACAATTACGGTGAACTGTATAGGCAGGTACTTTATCACCACAACCCAATCGAAGGGCTACAATACGACTAATATTCGCTTCATCCGAACCTGGCATAGCAGAACCAAAAATAACCTCATCTAATGCTTCTGGTGGAAACGGCATTTTCTCAAGTAAGGCTCTAGAAGCATTAATAGCAAGATCAGCATGTTTAAATGGACCAGGTTTACCTCTTGCTTTCAAAAAAGGTGTACGACAACCGTCGATGATAAATACAGGTCTGGCGTAATCTATTTTTTTAAGTGCCATTTTTAAATCCCACCTTGTTGTTTGTTATATTGCTAAAACATAAAATTCAGAATGAAGTCGGCTACCGGTAATCTATTATTTTTATGCAATCTTATTATCATAGACTAACTTAATCTAAATTAATTTCTATAAGTTTTAATTTGAAACTTAAAAACGACAAATAAATAGCTTATTAAACAAATATTATGTGACTATCGAGTCTGTCGTAAAGTCTACAGAGAAACAGGTATAACATATCTTAAAAACAAATTTAGTATGAGACTATAAATCTAAAAAACACATTTTGAACAGGAAAAACTTGATATGAGTGAAAAGCCCGAACTTAATAAGAGTGATGACGATAATATTAAGAATATGGATTTAAAAGAAACTACAGCAGAAAGTCCAATCAATACAGAGATTGAATCTAAAAAAAATGATGAAACTCTCAAAAATGCAATTGAGGCGGCTGATGAAAAGCAGATTAATGAAGTAGTTGAATCTCAGTCCAGCCAGGAAACATTGCGCCAGGTTTCCTGGCTGGATTCTGATGAACGGGATCAATTGATCTCAATTCTCTCTCCAGAAGCTGCTGCGATATTAGTTGAAGAAGCTCCACAGGAACTTGCGACTTCGATGATTGAAAACCTCGAAACTTCAATTGCAGCAAGAATTATTGAAGAGTTACATTCAGATACCCAGGCCGATATTGTTCAGGATATGAAACCTGTCAATGCAGAAGCAATTCTTTCTGCCATGCAACCTGAAAGCGCTGAAGATGTACGTAAACTGACCCAGTATGCTGCGGACACTGCCGGTGGCCTGATGGAGCTGGAATCATTCTCTTTTACCAATAATGAAACCGTAGGGGCCGTACTCAGGCGAATGGTAGAAGGAGATGAAGAGTTTGAGCGCCATCGTGGACAACATCCGTATATTATCGATACATCAGGTGTGTTGCAGGGTGTTGTATCTTTACGCGGCCTACTAAGAAGCAAGCGCTCATTAAAACTAACTGAAATTATGAGTCAGGCCATATCCGTAACAGCGGATACTGGTCAAGATGAGCTGATTGAATTATTCGATAAAAATCCTTTTCTAGGTATCCCTGTAGTCGACAATCAAGGTGTTTTACTGGGTGTCATATCCCGAGTTGGTGTTGCCGAAGCCGAACTGGAGCGTGCCGAACACGAAAGTTTATCGCGTCAACAGGTCAGTGATGAACTAAGATCCATGCCGACCTTTCTGCGGGCTAGACGTCGTTTAGCCTGGCTGTCTTCTAATATTGTATTGAATATAATAGCGGCCAGTGTCATTTCAGCCTATGAAGACACGCTGACAGCGGTAATAGCAATTGCCGTATTTTTACCGATGGTATCTGACATGAGCGGCTGTTCAGGTAATCAGGCTGTTGGTGTCAGTATGCGTGAACTGGCGCTGGGTTTAACCAGACCAGTAGATTTGTTTCACGTATTACGGAAGGAACTAAGTGTCGGTATTATCAATGGCATCATACTAGGAATACTAATTGGAATAGTTGCCTGGGTCTGGAAAGATAACTTCTATTTAGGCCTGGTCATCGGTATGGCTTTATCTATCAATACTATTTTAGCCGTATCGATAGGTGGCACTATACCGCTCATACTAAAACGCTTCGGAATAGACCCAGCAGTCGCATCGGGACCATTATTAACTACCGTGACTGACATGGCCGGTTTTTTCCTGGTATTAAGTCTGGCCAGTTTTTTTATGCCTCAATTATTATCCTGAGACAGATATCCCTTGAAATACATGTTTATTACCATTGTTTATACCGGTCATCATCGAGACTGGTATGTACTGGTTATGGAAAAGTATTGATGATTATTATGATGCGTATAATGTATATTATGTAAAGTTGGATGGAGGGATAAGTTAAGAGTCATTTCAAGGACAGCAGCCTGTTAGAAACATTTAAATAAATTAACAGGAGAAATCAATGGCTAAATCAATAGGTATCGTGTCTACCAAAGGTGGTGTAGGCAAAACATCCGTCACAGCAAGTATCGGTGCAGTCCTCGCCGACATGGGTCAGAAAGTATTGCTGGTCGATGGTGACTTTCAACAATCCCTCTCTTCGTATTACCCAATCGCTAAAAAAGCAAAATTGGGTATCATCGAATTAATCACCAAGGTCAGTCCGGACAATTGTATTTCAAAGACAGACATCCCTAATCTTCACATCATTCAATCAAATGACAATAAAGCGAAGTTGTTGTATTGGCTGAAGGAATCTACCAATAACGTCTATTTTCTGAAAGCAGCACTGCATAAAATTAAAGATGAATACGATTTCATCCTAATAGACAGTCAGGGTGCGAGTTCAATTATGCAGGAGGCTATCATTCTGGCTTCAGATATGTTGATCAGTCCTATTGTGCCAGAAGCTCTGGATAGTCAGGAGTTCATGCGAGGAACGATTCAAATGCTTAAATCACTCGAACCTCCTTTAGGTCTTGATATTCCTTCACCCCCTATTCCTCCTCTGTATGGATTGATCTATAAACAGGATCGAACTGCAGACTCTTTGCAAATAGCCAATATCATTCGAAAGCAGTTTTATGAGCTGTCTGGAGGTAAGGTCAGTATCCTCGATACTTTTGTACCCAAACTGTCTGCTTATGCTAAAGCAGCTGCTCGACACGAACCTGTGCATCGAATTGAAACAACCAGAACTGGACCAACGCCGAGTGCACTTGAGGTATATACCGCACTGGTACATGAATTATTGCCGCATTTATCGGATATTCAACCCGGGCTATCAAGTGTTGGTACTACCAACACTTTGAGTATGGATCAACAACAGCTCAAGGAGGCGTAGATTATGTCCAAGATAAAAGCACTTACTGATGAAAATATTTTCTCATTTTTAAAACAAGAGACAAATGATGATAAATTACATGATGACCCGATTTCAAAGACAGAAATACCAGTCACATTAGATCAGCTTCAGCCCTATGCATTAAACCCTCGAAGATCTAAAAATCCGAAATATGACGAAATATTGTATTCAATTGAAACAGTTGGCCTGGATCATCCGCCCAGGATAACAAGAAGAAATCCCGATGATGAAAAATACAGTATCCGTGATGGTGGCAATACTAGACTTGAAATCCTATGGGAACTGTACGAGAAATACACCTTATTGGCCAAAAAGGCCGATGATAAGGCTGAAAAGAAATCATTTTTAGATAAAGCAGATAGTTTTTACCACATAAAATGTGATTTTTATCCCTGGTATGATGACACGCAGGCTTTATCGGCCCATATGCGTGAAAATGAAGCGAGGGGTGAGACAAAATTCATAGAAAAGGCCTTAGCTGTTCAGAAATTGCATGAACTATATATAGAAGAAGATTTAAAGAAAGCCCATTTGGGCATTATTCCTCATGATCCAAAACCCTTATCTCTTCGAAAGTTAGCTGAACGTATCTCTAAAGATGGTGGTTGGAAGATTGATTTTTCACATATATCTCGATTTAATTATGCTGTAGATACTTTAATTAAATATATACCCAATGTATTTTGGGCTGGAGCCGGACAACCACTTGTTAGAAAGCTTAGCTCACTAATTAGCGCTTATGAAACATTCTGGAAAGCTACTGAGCAGGGAAAAAAAGATCCCAAGAAAATCGATGATATTTTCTACTCCACCTTGTCTGAATTTGATGATGAAAAACTAGATATTAAAGTTTTCACTCAGGAGTTAGATATACGCCTGGAAGATATGGTTGGTGTGCCCTGTTTAAGTATTATGGCTGAAATAAATGCCCTGATTAATGGTTCTAAACGGTCATTAAAATATGAACCGGATGCTTTACAGAAACACAATACCGAAAAACTAAATCTTGGCTCAAATGATACGGATGAACCTAAGAAATCATTAAATATTGATTCAAAGGCATCTGATAGTACTCCTCAACCAGCTCAATCAAATCATCCAAAAGTAAGTAATGAAACACAGATTATTGATGCGCAACCGCCCTCTTCCAATGATGATGATTTACAAGTTCCAATCTCTATACCGCCAGAAAAATTAACAGTCCCAGGGCTTCGCGGTCGTCGCGCTCACCCTGCACCCCGATGGCTCCGTTGATCTCGCAGACACCGTGATCAACGAGTACGAGTTCGGCAGCCAGAAGAACCAGGTGCTCGTCGCCTTCGAAGAGGGCGTC
>CALCSG010000468.1 GCA_937894085.1 uncultured Gammaproteobacteria bacterium
CTCCGCCAGAATGACGAGAGCCGCTTAACTTACCGGCTTTGGCGTCAGAGTGTGCTTATTTACCCAGACTCATAAAGAACGGAATCCAGTATGCCAGCATAATGACAATAAGTAGAAGCTCTATTCGGCTAATGGCAATAAACCGCAGGCGGGAATCATCCTGCAGGTCTGAAGCTCGAACTTTGGACATGACATAATCAAAAAAAATGACCACCAGAAGTAGCAGTGATAACACTGGCGTAACCAGGGTAACAATAGCTGCCCAGAATGAATCAGTAGCAGTTGCGGAGGCATCTGACAGGAACAGCGGACCAATAAAGCAGATTAATGTATTAATGATCGCCAGCATAAACAGGCTCAGGCGAAGAAAGCCCAGAGATGCGAAATCAACTTTGAATAAATTTATCACGTTAAGGGATTTAAAGTGGTTAGCCAGTGCTTATCTTAACAGAAAGTATCGGCCACAACTGCCTGATTATCCACATCCCTGCTGAATTTCGTAAAGCCGTAAATAGTAGCAAGAATCGAGAGGTTGCGAATCGTAGTAGCAGAGCCAGCAGGGCAGTTGGTCTATTCTTCAGGTCCTGAAAATTTAACGCGAGGATTTCCTTCACTCTCGTTAAACCAGACGTGACCGACCGTTAGTATTGTGTCTATAATAAATTTTGCGGTTATCAGAATTCATGACCGTTTATCTGTAAATCTAAAAAAACATTTTGCGCTGACTATAATTCACGTACATGTTGAAAAAGGCAAAACTGACGAAAGCCAGTGACGCAAAACCGATGGCCTAAAGTGATTACCATGGTAGCAGGTTACCAGCAATAGCTCCTTCAAATGGGATAGAGCCAGCATGTTTTATTAATTTTTCAGGTAATAAATGACATGTTAGACTCTCAATATCTTGCAAAAATTCTTTTACTGGCTAGTTTCTTATCCTTTAGTGCTTTCTCCGATACCCGTTCAAATTCCTTCAAGACTTTTTCGTATCAAAACCTGAGTTTGGCAAATCAGGTTATTTCGTATCGTAAATTCAACAATAAACATATCTTAATAAATCAGACCAGGACTGCTAAAGTTAAGTTTGGAATGGTATTTACACCCGAAGATTTATCGACTGTGCCATATAAAAATTTTCTGACCAGGAACGATGCAACTCAATTAATTGCGAATGAAAATAGTGATCGAATTATCGGGTTCTATATTCAGTCGTTTTTCTAGCGAATGAAAGCGAGGATTTAAAACCTCGCGGTCGTCAAGGAACAATAGCTCATATTTATATAATTAATACTAAACTACTCAATTACGGGTTATATTGAAAGATAACTCACAGTCAGATGAAAAAGTATGGAGTATAAAGACAAGATACCATTCAAAACCGATTTTTATCCACTGTATACTCAATCGGGCTGGATCGAGAGACTTAATCTGAGTCCTGATGAGTTGAATAAAGCGATTCAAAACAGCTTTGCTGTCATATCAGTTTATCAAAATGAACAGTTGATTGGATTTGGGCGTGCCGTATCTGATGGTGTGGCTTACGCCACCATCTACGATGTGATGGTTTTGCCCAACTGGCAGGGCCAGGGTATAGGCAGCAAGATTATCAGGTTACTGGTGGAGAAATGTGATCGTCATGATATCCGCAGAATCCATCTGTTCGCTGCCAGAGGCTCGGAAAGCTTTTATAAACACCTGGGATTTATAGCCCGCCCTTATGACTCACCAGGTATGGTTTATGAAAAAGTTGGTTAAGGGGGCATACTACCGGTAAATCTGCCGGTATCACCTGTTAAGAGAAAATATTGAAATAAATCGACTTAAATGGTGTGATTATGCCGCTAAAGATTTCGATTACTTTGCTTTAGAGGTATCTCAGGTTTCGCTTTGCAGTAAACGAAACCTGGGATCCTGTTCGCAAGAATAAGGGAAAGCGTGTTAGTCGAACTGCACCATCTTTAACATATCCGGCCATGCTTTTTCCATCGCAGGTATCACATCACCACCCAGAGCCATGCCAAATAGTTTCAAATTCATCATGGCAACATAAACCTTGCCGTCACTCTTCTGGTATACGGCGAAAGTACATGGCATCATAACTGATAGATACTTATTCTCGTCCGCCTGTAGAAGGTCAGCTGCGATGAAAGGCTCACACATTTTCAGAAGACGCATTGGGCCGATATCTTTTCCTACAATCTTGCTAAAGTTTTTCTGAAAGTTAGCCTTCCATTTCTTTGGAACTTTCCAGCCTATCTCCCTGGCTTTGGACTCAATGTGTTCCAGTGTTTCATCAAAACCTAACGGGCTCTCGATTTCCGTCACCAACAACGTCGCAAGGTTTATACGGATAATAAAAAGAGTGCCACCAATACCAATCACTAACGCAATAAGAAATACAACAAGGGTATTACCCGCAGAACGATTTGTCATTAGAATCTCCAGATTATATGAATTACAGGGCCTACATACGTGTCTAACACATCAATAGTTGATCATGTGAATTACTCTTTTGTAGTCTATCTCTCAGCATATTGGATCGACAGTTGGCGGACAGTTTTCCCCCTCAGTAAATGTTAAGAATTGAGCTGATCTTAGTTAGATGGTTTCAATTTTTATCTGTAACACTGCCGATAAGTTTTTAATTATTGTAATTGAAAGGGCCACAAATTCTGTATTGATCCTATTCTCAGGAGAGTTTCTGAAAAATGATCCAGATCAGTTAATATAGATTAATGTTTTTAGCAGCTGGCATCGTTTATTCAAACATGTCAATGGTTTATAAAACTTTTCTGCTGCCAATAGTTCTATTCAGGTCACATACCTTCCAGCGGTGTGTTTATCTTGCTAATAACATTTGAAGCTTTTTTATATCCTTTTATTCTTTCACCATTTTGTAGTACCAGAAATGGTGTTCCGCTAATACCCAGGCTATTGCCTAGCAGATAACCCGCGTCTACGGCGCCGGCTTTTTTACATGTCCCTGTTATATCTGGCAGTACCATTTCTTCAATATAAGTGGACAAGGCCTGTTCTGGATCCTCGGAACACCAGATCGAATTTAATTCTGCGTATCCTTTCCCATTCAGACCTCGACGAGGATAGGGTATAAATTGCACGGTCACTCCCTCTGACTGTAATTGGGGGACTTCCTTATGCATTTTGCGGCAATAAGAACAGGATGTATCAGTAAAGATGGTTAGCTGTGTTTTTTCCTTTCCTTGCGCCGGGTATACAAGCATGTCCTTGCTTGAGTAGCGCTGTAACAGCTTTTTTGTTTCTAAAGCCTGGTTTATCACGGTCAAATCTGAGCCGACACTGAGGTCAATCATGTGCCCGGTAAAGGCATAACGGCCGTCTTCGCTCAGATACAGGTAATCATCGTTGACTTTGACTTCCCGGATGCCTTTAACAGGCGTTTTCATCGGTTCACCGGGCGTAACCTTTGCTCCACTAAGGTGCTGTTTTAGCCAGTACGTACCCAGATGCTGTTTGGGTTCTTCACTGACTTTGAGGTGATTTGTGGCCGACAGAAGCTGTCTTGTTTGCCAGGATTTATAGATAGCTTCAGTCCATTTGGACTGAAAGAAAGCTATGACTGCATCTATATCTGTAGCACTGAGCTTGTTTTTAAACGAAGGCATCTCACCGTCAACTATGTTGCTACCCACCTGGATCTGCTGGCGCAGTTGATCAAGGGTATGTTGCCGGGCATAAGCCTGGCCATTAAGCGGAGGAGGCGGATACTCTCCTTTGTCATCGGTTTCGCGCCAATCGGGTTCTCCTTCGGCATTCACACCATGGCATTTAGCGCATTTGTGTTTGAATAATTGCTGCCCCTGATTTACCTGGTCGTCTGAGTACCAGCGGACAGTCTGGCCAAAGACTGATGAAGTTATAATCAGTATTATGGCTACAAAAATAAATTTGCTAATATTCATATTTTAATTCTACCGGGTAATCACGGAATTCAGATATTCACCAGAAATGTTGTAAACAAGGCACTGAAAATACCAGTTTAGAAAAAATCATACTCGATATTTGTTGATAGTTTTATAAAATTTCATGCATATTAAAAAAATCAAGTTATATTCTTCATGTGTATTTATAA
>CALCSG010000469.1 GCA_937894085.1 uncultured Gammaproteobacteria bacterium
AGGCACCGCCTGCTATATTGTCTGTATATCTGGGTGATCAGTTGGAAAAGGTTTTGAGGCTGGCCACACCGGGTTTAATGTAGTGACTGTCGAGGTGATAGACACCGTTTCCAAGGTATTCGTAAGGACTCATCAGGGCTTGGCTACAGGTAAACGTTATTCTTTTGGTCCGCCATAAAAAGCCAGGTTTCAACCACCGTATCCGGGTTCAGTGAAACACTGTCGATGCCTTTTTCCAGTAACCACTTGGCCAGATCGGGATGATCCGAGGGACCCTGTCCGCAGATGCCAACGTATTTATCGGCCTTCTTGCAGGCATCTATCGCCTGTTCCAGCAGTTTCATGACGGCAGGGTTGCGCTCATCGAAGGAGTGCGCCACCAGCCCTGAATCCCGATCTAATCCCAGCGTGAGCTGAGTGAGGTCGTTAGAGCCGATGGAAAAACCATCGAAGTACTCGAGAAACTCATCCGCCAGTAATACGTTGGAGGGTAGTTCGCACATCATGATGATTTTCAGTCCATCCTTGCCTCGTTCCAGGCCATTGTCCTTAAGCAGCTGAATGACCCCTGCAGCTTCTTGCAAGGTGCGTACAAAAGGCACCATGATCTCGATATTCTCTATTCCCATCTCCAGTCGCACCCGTTTAATCGCTTCGCATTCAAGGGCGAAACAATCACGGAAATCGGCCGACAGGTATCTTGATGCACCGCGGTATCCGATCATCGGGTTCTCTTCTTCCGGCTCGAAGATTTCACCACCGATCAAATGCGCGTACTCATTCGATTTAAAATCGGACAGGCGTACGATAACCCTTTCTGGTGCAAAGGCCGCGCCCAGGGTCGAAATGCCTTCGCACAGTCTGTCGATGTAAAAGTCAACCGGTGATGGATAGCCGGTGATTTTTTCGTTAATGATCTGTTGTAATTGAATATCCATCTGATCGAAATTGAGCAAGGCTTTAGGGTGAATGCCTATCATTTTGTTGATGATGAACTCCAGTCGCGCCAGCCCTATACCTTTATGTGGCAGGCGTGCAAAGCTGAAGGCTCGCTCCGGGTTGCCGACATTCATCATCACCTTCACCGGGATGTCCGGCATCTTAGATAACTCATGCTGTTGATGCTCGAACTTGAGTAACCCCGCGTAAACATGCCCGGTATCTCCATCCGCACAGCTCACTGTTACCTCGGCACCATGCTGGATAATTTTGGTCGCATCCCCACAGCCGACCACAGCGGGTATGCCCATCTCACGCGCGATGATAGCCGCGTGGCAGGTGCGCCCACCCCGGTTGGTTACGATGGCAGAGGCTCTCTTCATGATCGGTTCCCAGTCCGGGTCGGTCATGTCGGTCACCAATACATCGCCCTGCTCGATCTTGTCCATCTGTGAAAGATCGGTGATTATCTTGGCCTTACCCTGTCCGATCCGGTTGCCCACCGCTCGACCGTCCACGATAGGCTGTGGATGCTCTTTCAGCACATAGCGCTCGATCACCTTGCCTTCGCGCGAGACAACGGTTTCCGGGCGTGCTTGAACGATGAATAATTTGTTGCTGAGTCCATCTTTGGCCCACTCTATATCCATTGGGCGCTGGTAATGTTGTTCGATGGTCACCGCCATCCTGGCCAGTTCGGTGATGTCTTCATTCGAGATGCAAAACTTTTTCTGCTCGTGCAGATCAACACTAACCGTTTGGATTGCGTGTTCGGGATGCTCTTCCTGCGCATAGATCATCTTGATCATCTTACTGCCGCGATTCTTTTGCAGGATGGCCTTCTTACCTAGCGCTAAGGATTTTTTATACACATAGAACTCATCGGGATTAACCGCGCCCTGTACTACGGTTTCACCCAGTCCATAGCTGCCGGTGATGAAAACAACATCCTCAAAACCCGATTCGGTATCGATGCTGAACATAACGCCACTGGAGGACAGGTCACTACGTACCATCATTTGTATGCCTGCTGATAGCGCTACCTCGGCATGATCGAAGCCCTGATGGACACGGTATGAGATTGCTCTATCGTTAAACAGAGAGGCAAACACCAGTCTGACCGCATGCAATACCTGCTTGATGCCCTGGATATTAAGAAAGGTTTCCTGCTGCCCAGCGAAGGAGGCGTCGGGTAAATCCTCTGCTGTGGCGGATGAACGTACCGCAACGGTGGCATCTACCCCATCTATCTGCATGCTCTGGTAGGATTGGCGAATGCCTGCCTCAAGCCCTTTGGGTAAGGGGGCGTCTATTACCCATTGGCGGATGCTTTTACCGGCAATGGCTAAAGCGTTAACATCGTCGGTATCCAACTCGGTCAGTTTGGCATTGATCTTGTCGGTTAACCCCGCCTCCAGCAAAAATTGACGAAAAGCATCCGCCGTGGTGGCGAAGCCTCCAGGAACGCTGACGCCGAGATTAGCGAGGTTGGAGATCATCTCGCCTAAAGAGGCGTTTTTGCCGCCTACCACAGGGACATCGTCCATGCCGAGGAACTCCAGGCCTATGACCTGTTTATCGGTGAAATCGGGGTTGTTTGTAATCATCATTAGACAAATTGGGCTTTATAGTTATTAATACGACGAATGTAGCATAATCGATAAAACTTCAAATGCTAAAAAGCGCTAACCCTTAGATGTAGTTTTAATAACTTTATGACTGATACTGTGAATACACCCTCAAGGCGTGTCTATTTTCTATCCAATAGAACGGCTATCACGGCGGAAACGCTGGGCCACAGCCTGTTGGCCCAGTTTCCTGGTATTGAATTTACGTCCGTGACAATTCCCTTTGTCGATAGTATCGAGAAGGCAATGCGGCTAGTTGATCGAATAAATGCTGAAAATGAAGGTACTGATATGCAGCCTATCGTCATTTCAACCATGGCCGATGAAGCGGTCAGTCTGATTATTCATCAGTCAAAGGCTTTGATTATTGACCCTTTTGTGCGGTTTTTACCTGAGCTTGAAACCATATTACACGCCCACTCTATCCATGAGTCAGGGCGATCTCATCGTATTAGCAATCAAAGTCATTACGAATCTCGTATCAGCGCTATCGATTTCTCGTTATTGCATGATGACGGGATGACAACCAAACTGTATGACCAGACCGATATTATAATACTGGGGGTGTCGCGAAGCGGTAAAACTCCGACCTGTCTGTATCTTGCGTTGCAGTTTGGCTTGAAAGCGGCCAATTATCCGATTACAGAGGAGGATATGGAGTCTGAACAACTGCCTGAAGTGATCAGAGGGTTCAAGGGGAAGTTGTTTGGCTTGACTACGAATCCGAAACGATTAGCTCATATCCGTGAGGAGAGGCGGGCAAACAGTCGTTATGCCTCGATCGATCAGTGCCGTTATGAAGTGAAAGCGGCTGAACAGATGTTTGAGCAGTTCAATGTACCCTATCTGAATACGACAACCATGTCGATTGAAGAGATTGCGACTAAGGTTGTTGAGTTGACCGGCTTGCACCGCATCAGTAAACCGGACATCTCGCATCTATAGGTGAAAAAAGGTGGCTCGAGGAGCCACCTTAATTGACCTACATGTGGGCTATGATAGCTTCACCGAAAGCAGAGGTGCTTAACGGCTCGGTACCGGGGTCTTTGCCCGCCAGGTCATAGGTAACTTGTTTAGCGCTAATGGCGCCTACCATGCCGTTGATAATCAGATCAGCCGCTTCGATCCAGCCCATATAGCGTAACATCATCTCAGCGGAAAGAATCAACGAGCCGGGATTCACCTTGTTCAACCCTGTGTACTTGGGTGCTGTACCGTGAGTCGCTTCAAACACGCCTACACAATCAGCGATATTAGCGCCTGGGGCTATACCTATGCCACCGACCTGAGCAGCAAGTGCATCAGAGATATAATCCCCGTTAAGATTCAGCGTGGCGATAACGTCATACTCGGTTGGACGAATCAGGATTTGCTGTAAAAAATTATCGGCGATCACATCTTTTACCGTAATAGTTTTGCCGGTTTTTGGGTTTTTAAACTCGCACCAGGGGCCGTCACCGATCACGGTTGCAGCATACTCTTCCTTAGCCAGATCATAGCCCCAGTTACGGAAGCCACCCTCGGTATACTTCATGATATTACCCTTGTGCACCAGGGTCACGGAGCTGCGATCGTTGTCTACCGCGTACTGCATGGCTTTACGGATAAGTCGTTTAGATCCTTCAGAGGAAACAGGTTTGATGCCGATGCCTGAGGTTTCTGGGAAACGAATACTGGTTACGCCCATCTCTTCGGTCAGGAATTTAATGACCTTCTTGACATCTTCTGAGCCTGATTCCCATTCTATACCGGCGTAGATGTCCTCGGTATTTTCCCGATGAATCACCATTTCAGTGTCTTCGGGTCTTTTCAGTGGGGTTTCTATACCCTGGAAATAACGAACGGGTCTGACGCAGGCATACAGATCAAGTTTCTGGCGTATGGCGACATTAAGTGAGCGCATACCGCCACCGATAGGCGTGGTTAAAGGCCCCTTGATAGAAACAATGAAATGCTCCATGGCGTGTAGGCTTTCTTCGGGCAGCCACTCGTTTTCACCATAGGTTTGGGTCGCTTTTTCGCCAGCGTAGATTTCCATCCAGTGGATCTTGCGTTCACCCGAATACGCTTTTGCTACTGCTGCGTTAACCACATCCTGCATCGGGGGGGGTGATGTCGGAGCCGATGCCATCGCCTTCGATAAAGGGAATGATTGGGTTGTTTGGAACATTCAGGCTATTGTCAGGGTTGGCCGTTATGGCGGTTCCCTGTTCTGGAACGGTAATGTGTTGGTAGGTCATGTAAATCCTCTAACAGAAATTTTTTAGTGGAGGGATTATACACAAGAAAATAGCCTCGAAGAGCTAAATTGCTCTTCGAGTAATGTCTATAGATATAAATAAACAGCAGGTAAAGATTGGTTTTAACGATCTGTTTATTGCGTTTTTATATGGATTTAAATTATTTGGGTTGATTGCAGCTTAATTGCTGACGGATCGAATATTTTGCGCCTGTAAGCCTTTCGGGCCTTCATCAATTTCAAACTCAATCTTCTGGCCGGAGGTTAACTTTCTGTAGCCATCCATCTCTATGGCGGAAAAGTGAACGAAAATATCGTCGTCTTCATTTTCATCCGTATTACAAAATCCGTAACCTTTAACGTTACTAAACCATTTCACTGTGCCTGTGGTCATAACCTTACCTCATGTTTTTTAATCTACTAAATTTTCTTGCAACGGATCCTATCCGATATTTTTTATCCATTCTGGATGAAGTCTAATGATAAAATATAACGTTACATTAACAATATCTTAACATTTACTTTTCGCGTCTTTTTGTAATTAATGCACTTTAATTGGGCCCCGTGAGTTGAAAAATTAATCTGAGTTATTATGTAGATGGTTGTTAACAGGCGTATTTACCCCAGGACTTCATGCATGAGTCAGCACACCGATGACGACGACACGGTTTTAATCGAGAGAACAAAACCAAAGCTCAAAAAAAGTATAGGAAGTATAAAAGCCATATTTTCATATTACAAGCTGTGAAATATCA
>CALCSG010000470.1 GCA_937894085.1 uncultured Gammaproteobacteria bacterium
AAACTATTTAAGAATTAGTATCGATAAAATAGTGAATGATCTTATAAATAGTGGTGTCCTTGTTAAAAGAACTGAACTTCTGCAATTTAAATACGCTTATATCTATTATTTTTTTACAGCCAAGAAATTGGCCGAATCATTTTCAAATGATGGTTCTGTAAAGAAAAAAATTCAGATTCTTCTTGAAAATCTCCATCGTGAAGACTGTTCAAATATAATCATATTTATCACTCATCACTCTCGAGATAATTGGATTTTGGACGAAATTCAAATATGTTTGATGGAGTTATTTGGTGATTATCAAGAAGCCAAGTTAAATCCAAGTTCACTAGAGTTTATGAATGAGTTTATTAACGAGATACCAGAGCTAGTACTTGAGCATAAAAAAGTTGAACAAGAAAGGCGAAAACAAGATGAAAATGTTGAAGAACTGGAACAAATAAATAAAGAACTTGAAAAAGATAATGATAATTTAGAAACGAATGATATTTTGGCTAAAATCAATCGAACATTTAAAGGTATCGAGATTATTGGGCAAATAATTAGAAACAGACATGGGTCTTTGAATAAAGATAAATTAGAGCAATTAGCTGAACAGGCATACGGAGTCGGTTTAAGATTTCTTCAGTATTTTTTGAATATATCAGATATATCAAAAGAGGAAGTAGTTAAGGCTATAGAAAATTTGCTAAAAGAGAATCCTACTATTAATAATGAAAAATTAGAAAAAGAAGCTAAAAATATTTTTTTGCTTATGACGTACGGTGCTATATATGGTGTACTTAGAAAGGTGTCTATGGCAATCGGGTCGCGAGAAGCAGAAGAGATTTATAAAAATATTGAATGTAAGTTTCCAACACCAGCAATTAAATTGATTAATCAGGCTATCTATCTCCAATTTAATAAAAGTATCGATGCAAAGTCATTGAGAGCTTTATCAGAAGAATTTAATAAAAATCCAACCTGTGAGCGAATACTTAAAGAAATTATTATTCAACATATCTATATGTTTCCAGTTGATTTTAAGCAGAAGCAGCAAATAGCCGAAGTATTAAATATTCCCGTTGCTGATCAAGTTGGTTTGGGGATGCAAAAAAGCTTTAAAGTATAACTAATGAATTTAATATACCCGATAGTTCTTAAAGTATGAGTACATCAAAAATAGTAAACAAAGTCCCCGCCTTGCCGGCAGGCAGGTGGAACTATGCCCACGTATTACGTGACGATGGTGTACCCGGGGAATACGCCTGGGCCAGGCTGGCAGAGTTTGACGTCTATATAAACCTGAACTGAAATGTCATTAATCTTTTCCGGCTAGTATTTATGAAAATAGAAAATTATCACTCTGGAACTTTTATTCAACAGTATCAGTATAAAAGTTTTATGCCCACTCCAGTTAACGAAGAATGGGTGTGGGAAGACCCGATAATTAATACTCTGCTGGAAAGCGCAACACGAGCTTTAGGCGAACTCAATGCTTTTTCTTTGATAGTACCGGATATTGATCTTTTTATTCACATGCATGTGTTGAAGGAAGCGAGCCAGTCTTCTCGTATTGAAGGTACCCAGACGCATATGGATGAAGCGGTTATGGATTTATCACAGATTGATCCAGAAAAGCGCGATGACTGGCAGGAAGTGCAAAATTATGTTGAGGCGATGAATAATGCACTCATTGAGTTAAAAACATTACCCTTATCGGTTCGCCTGTTAAAAAATACTCACTCCATTTTAATGCAGGGTGTGCGCGGTGAGCATAAATCACCTGGCGAATTCCGTACTAGTCAGAACTGGATTGGTGGCAGCAACTTGAGTAATGCCGTTTTTATTCCGCCGCATCATAATGATGTGCCTGATCTGATGAGTGACCTCGAGAAGTTCTGGCATAACGATTCAATCCATGTACCTGATTTAATCAAAATAGCGATCAGTCATTATCAGTTTGAAACAGTTCATCCGTTTCTTGATGGTAATGGTCGTATTGGACGGTTGCTCATTACCCTGTATCTCATTAGCCGCAGATTATTAAACAAGCCTTCATTGTATTTATCTGATTTTCTGGAGCAGCATCGCGGAAGTTATTACGATGCCCTGACTCGGGTGAGATCCTCGAATGATTTAGGGCATTGGATCAAGTTTTTTCTGACAGCGGTTATTGAAACGGCTGAGAAGGGTAAACAAACCTTCCAGGCTATTTTGGCCTTAAGAAATGAATTAGAGAGCAAAATGGTCACGTTGGGGAGACGTGCCGAGAATGCCAGAGCTTTGCTCCTGTCGTTATACAGAAAGCCCGTGGTGTCAGTGAATGATGTTGCCGGTTTACTGAGCCTTACTCACAGGTCTGCTAATGGCCTGGTAGCGCAGTTTGTAGAGTTAGGTATCCTTGAGGAAATTACCGGCTATCAGAGGAACAGGATGTTTGTGTTTAGAAAGTATTTAGGCCTGTTTGGGTAAATGACTTTGTATGCATGTAAGTAAAATAACGGAATCCTTATGATAGTTTAATTAATGAAAGTATCATAAGGAAGTGACGTGTGATACTTTATAAGCCGTGATGAATTAGCCTTACACAGTAAGGTTAAGGTTTCCAATATCAGGAATGAATCTAGCTAGGAGTCTGTCGGACTTAGGTGATTGTAGCGAGGGAAAGGAATTTTGAGTCAGATTTTTCAACCATTTGAGGCGAATAGTGGGCCTATTTAACGAAAATGATTGGAAAATCTGGCCAAAAAGCCTTTTCCGCAGTAGATTCATCCTAAGTCCGACAGGCTCCTGGATAATATTAACGTAAAATCAATATCTTATGAGCGCATCAGAAATAGTAAACAAAGTCTGGAACTACGCCCACGTGTTACGTGACGATGGCGTTGGCTATGGCGACTACGTCGAACAAATCACCTATTTAATCTTCCTTAAAATGGCCGATGAGCGTGAGCAAGGCGGTCAGCAAGTGAAAGTACCGGAGAAGTTTTCCTGGGCCAGGTTGGTAAAGCTCGATGGCGATGATTTAGAACTGCAATACCGCCATACTCTGGAAACCCTGGGTAAACAGGGTGGCATGTTGGGCACCATCTTTCGTAAGGCGCAAAACAAAATCCAGGATCCTGCCAAGCTGGAACGCTTGATCAAAATGATCGAGAAAGAACAATGGTCTACCTTGCCAGCGGATGTCAAAGGCGATATCTACGAGGGGTTGTTAGAACGCAATGCGCAGGATGTAAAAGGCGGTGCCGGGCAATCTACACCCCGCGTCCATTAATCCAGGCGATGGTAGAAGTGATGCAACCCAAACCCACCGATACTGTGGCCGATCCCGCCTGTGGTACTGGCGGTTTTTTATTGGCTGCGCACGATTACATGGCGGCACAGGCCAGCTCGAAAAAAGAACAACGTCATCTCAAAGACCACGCCTTACGCGGTAACGATATTGTCGATAGCGTGGTGCGCTTATGTGCCATGAACATGTATCTGCACGGTATCGGTGGTGACCTGCCTGCCGGCCAGGCAGGTGAATGCCCGGTTACCTCTAATGATGCCCTGGCCAAAGAAGTGGGGGATGACCGTGTCGATATGGTGCTGGCTAATCCGCCCTTTGGTAAAAAAAGCTCCATTACCGTCATCAACGAAAAGAGCGGTAAAAAAGAAACCGAAAAACTCACCATCGAGCGCGAAGACTTTTGGGCCACTACTTCCAACAAACAGCTCAACTTCGTGCAACACATCGCCAACATGCTCAAGATCGACGGCAAAGCTGCCGTGGTTGTTCCGGATAATGTCCTGTTTGAAGGAGGTGCAGGCGAAACCGTTAGAAAGAATTTGTTAGAACGAACTGACTTGCATACTCTGCTACGTTTACCAACTGGTATCTTCTATGCCCAGGGTGTGAAAGCAAACGTCATCTTCTTTGATGCCAAGCCCGCATCAAAAACAGCCTGGACGAAAAAAATCTGGATCTACGATTTCCGTACCAACGTGCACATGACCCTGAAAACCAAGCGCCTGGTAAAAAGTGACTTTGATGAGTTTATAGAGTTGTATTGTGCGGGTGATCGGACTAAGCGGAAAGAGACGTGGAATGCTGAGATGGATTCCATCCTTAGGTCCATAGACGGTGCTTCCATGCACCATTCCTCCGGCTCGGCGAGCGGAATGACGAATGATGGAAGGTGGCGATCATTTGCCTATGACGAGATCATCGCCAGAGACAAAACCAACCTGGATATCTTCTGGATGAAAGATGACTCGCTGGAAGACACTGATAACCTGCCTGCACCAGCAATACTTGCCGCAGAAATTGTTGAACAGCTGGAAGCTGCATTGACTGAGTTTCGAAGTGTGGAAGAAGTTTTGGCCGTCGATGGAGTAGTAGAATGAGTGAGAAACGATATAAAGTTCGAATGCCCTTATTTCCGGAATTTTCAGGGCTTAATTTTCTTTTAAAAAATTTAGGAACAGGTAAATAGGATAACTATATGAAATTGGTTTCAACGACTGCTTTATCAAAGTCACTAGGTATTACTACTAAAGAATTGTTCGCTACTTTATTGAATCAGGGATTGATAAAAAAAGAAGATGAGAAATGGGTGCTTACTGATAAAGGAAAAGTAATTGGAGGGGAAACTAAAGAGTCAAAGCAATATGGTATTTATATCGTTTGGCCTGAAGACATAAAAATAAAAGTTATTAAAGAAAGTATCAAGGATGGCGGTGTCACTAAATTTATTACTTCAACTGTTGCTGGTAAATATTTTGGTTTATCGGCAATAAAAATTAATCACGTTTTTTCTGAATTAGGCTGGCTTAATAAAGGATTAAAAGGATGGCTTGTTACCGTGCAGGGGAAAAAGCAGGGTGGTATACAGACAGAGGACAGAAAGTCAGGTATACCATTCGTTCGATGGCCTGAGATGATTATCCAGTCTAAATCTTTAAATGAAACAATTTCTCACTTAAAGGGTGAGAATAAAGAAGAAAAAGACGTCAATGAAAATGCATCAGGTAATGAGACTGGGTTTCGAGAAAAATTCGAGGCAAAACATCGTTCAACGGATGGGCATTTTGTTCGGTCTAAAGCTGAAATGCTAATCGATAACTGGC
>CALCSG010000471.1 GCA_937894085.1 uncultured Gammaproteobacteria bacterium
AAAAATAGACACCCATAAATTGAAACCTGAAATCAAAGATAAGCTACATCTTGTTATAGGGTGAAAAATCAGATAATTTTCAGGAGTGATATTCATTTTTCTAGCTGAAAAAGACCCAACACGTGCCAGTTTCGAGACACATGCACGGAGAATCGAGGAAATATTCGATTATAATTACTGCATGTACGCGTCCCGTTTGTCAGCCCTAACCATTGTTTTCTCGCTAGTTCTCTGCGGGATTGTCGCTTTACACCCGACTCACGCCGACGTCTATAAGTACATCGATGGCAATGGTCATATGTATCTTACCGACAAGCCAAAGCACTCAGGCTACCGGCTGGTTTTGAAATCACGTGAGGAGAGGCCGGAGCCCAGAATCGATTATCAGAACATGGAAACAAACCGACAACGTTTCGCTTTATCGATCGAGGCCGTTGCGCGCAGTCACGACTTGCCCGAAGGTCTGATCCATGCGGTTATCGCCATCGAGTCAGCCTACGATCCGGACGCGGTTTCGCGCTCTGGTGCTGTCGGTTTAATGCAACTGATGCCCGAAACTGCGCGACGCTATGGTGTCACTAACCGGCGCGACCCTGCTGCTAATCTTTCCGGCGGTACCCGTTACCTGAAGGACTTGCTTGAGCGCTTTGGTAACAATCTAGAGCTGGCACTTGCTGGATATAACGCGGGTGAGAATGCGGTGAAAAAATACGGTAATCAGGTCCCTCCCTTTAGCGAAACGCAATCCTATATTCGCAAGGTCATCAAAATTTATGAGCAGTACCCCGGGGTATCTGCCAGTGACACCTGAATAAAGACTGTATAAATAACATGGCTTGCATGTAGAAAACTAAATACATCAACCCCAACATCAGGCCTTAGTTTTCCAGGGAAGCATTTCGGTCAACAGTTGAATTGTTTGTCTGATCTCTGTTAAATATTTTTTCGACTGGGCGCCACCCCATTGCTTTATCGTAAATTGGCGAATTTCAATGAGGTCAGTCTGGGCATTTAGAGTTAAACGAATATAAGCATTAATCGTGTTTACCGGACTCTAATGCGTCGAAAAATGAATTACCATCAACGGTATTACCCGCTTCAATATCTAATCTGGCTTGAGAAGCTCTGGATTGTAAAAGCCTTAGTTTCAGGGCTTCATTACTTTCCTGTTCATCCATCGAAATGATAACGGCAACCGGTTTTCCATCAGTGAAAACCATACCTGCAGTTACATCATTGATATATTTTCACCACAAGCTATTTGTAAGTTTTCAACAAACCTTTTGAAGTTTTTGGCAGGGGTTGAAATTATCAGTCAAGCCTGTATATTAGCCAGCACTAATATTCTATTAATTTCGAGGTTCCCTATGGTTATGGAAGTAACAAAAGACAATTTTACTGAAGTCATTGAAAGCAATGATATTGTTATCGTTGATTTTTGGGCGCCCTGGTGCGCACCATGTCGTTCATTTGCTCCGACCTTCGAGAAGGTCGCTGAAGCGAATCCTGATATCACCTTTGCAAAAATCAACACGGAACAGGAGCAGGAACTGGGCGCTCAATTTCAGATTCGCTCAATTCCCACCCTGATGGTATTCCGAGAAAAAATCATCATTTTTTCGCAACCTGGTGTGTTACCTGAGTCCGCCCTGACGGAGTTGATATCCCAGGTCAAAGCACTGGATATGGAACAGGTACACAAGGAAATTGCAGAACAGCAAGCCGCGACAGCAACGTCCCCGGCATAAGCATCAACCAAAACGACGATTCAAGGCCCTGAGATACCTCAGGGCCATTTTATTTGCGACAGTGCCAGGCTCAGGAGACACGATTACCTTCAGCCACTTTATTCTTTCCTTTACGCCTTTTCCGGGGTGAAGGTGCAGAAAGGTATTCAATCAGTCGTTCGACCTGCTGTACACAACAGCCGGCTCCCGTTGCGGCATAGGTCTGCTTTTTCACTTCTTCCAGCGTCAACGCGCCCTTGACGATGGCATCGATTACCTCCCTTTTCGGCACATCCATACAGGTACAGAGATTCTTGTCTAAATCCTGCTTTAGAGTAGACGGGAGTTTGTCGAGGGGATTGGGTTCAGGATCTGTTTTCAATGTATCAATGCGTTTTTAAATTTTGAAAGTTAATTATCCTCTGATTTTTCTTATTATACGCGCCATAAAAAAACATGAAACGTCCTTTATATTGGGGATATTGCTGGAAGACGGGCCATTAATTAGTGTTTATATCCTGTAATTGTTGTGAACTGGCTCCTGCACTACCCTGTCCCAGGCGGGATTTATTGGTACGCCGATTATTTATAAATCAATAGACTTTATATCTATCAGATAAACAGGGTTAACACACCGGTATAACCGTATAGTTTATTGTGATGGATTTCCCCGTTGGCAAAAAAGCCGGTCAATGGAAAATCACCCAATGTGTTGTGAATCATCTTAACTTCTTCCGAATTTTTGCCAAACTGCTCTCGTCCTCGACCCAGGCATGAAACGTAGATCCCCCCTTTTATGGGTAGTTTTTTTAATCGGTCTGCCAGTTTATCTAACATATGTTGCATATCATCGATCGCGGTTTGATCATTGCGCCGGCAGAAGACTATCTCGTCACCTTCATGCAGGTAGTCATTGATGGCAAATATACTGTGCTCCGGATCGATTCCTACCAGGTTACGTACCGTGTAGTCATTGCTGTCACTACCGGGTATGCAGATACCAATAAAAACTTCTGCAGCTTGATCTTTTAAGGCGTGAAAATCAGGAATACCCATTTTCTGCATTAATACATTCAGGGCCAGTTGATTATCGATCGTAAAAGCGACATTTTCCTGTGCTTTTGTGATGCTGAGTTTTTTACCGACCGGGCTACAACCCTGAGTTAAATTGCTGATGACATTGATTTTTTCTGAAAATATGACGCCCGAGATCCCACCACTGTCGATACTATCAGAGACCTGATAATGTTTATCACGCGACGAGGCCAGGCCGCCAACGATGAAACCATTGTCGAGTTGCTGCTGTGTTTGCTCGATCAGTTCCTGCGTTTCCGGGTTGAAGGGATCACCGTGAATGAGTGCCACATTAACCTGGTAGCGCTTTATAGCCTGCAGGGTCGGTGAGATTTCATCTATCTTTTTAATGGATGGTAGCATGCTAAATTCAGTTTCGTCGAATGCGGCGAGCATAATGCTGGCGGCAGGGTTGTCATACCACTCCTGGTTGGGAGCGATGATACCCAGTCCTATGGTTCCCACCCAATGCGTGATACCGGTGGCGTCCTTGCATTGTTTTAACAGATCTGGAAAATCTGCTGTTAGTGCATCGGTTGCGTAGATGAAAGCAAAATTTGCTTCAGCAGGAGCATTCTGGCATTGCTGGACACAGTCTTTGATAACGGCCTGTGCTGTCGCCTGCTGGCTATAGATATTAAAAAATGTTTGCATAATGGAAGTCTACACTGTCTTTTGCCGAAACGAATGAGAAAATATTGATCAATCTGGATACTGGTTTAGTCAGGTGGTTAAACCATTCGGTGTCGAATCTCCTTTAATTTATGTATCATTCAGACTAAATAGCGCAACTATTAATCCTGGTTTTCAATTTTGGTAACGCCATATCAACAATAGAATATATAAATGAGCAAACAAGCTATAGTCTTCGAAGTTAGTGAACGCAGCTTCAAAAAATATGTTATTGGTAATTCAGATAAATTACCCGTTTTTGTGCTTTTTATGAACGTTTGGTCAGAACCCTGTGTTCAAACCTCAGAAATTTTTGCTGCGCTGGCTTCCGAATTTGCGCAACAGTTTGTTTTAGCCAGAGTGGATGTGGATGAAAACAGTCTTCTGGTTGAGCAATATAAAATTGAAAATGTACCAACACTCAAAATTTTTGTTGATGGCAAAGCAGTTGTTTCAGAAGTGGGTAGTATTACAGAAGATGAAGCCAGAGCCATTCTGAAAGGTTTCGATATAGCCAATAAAACAGAAGAAACGAGACTGCAGGCGCGTCAGCAGCATATGCAGGGCGAGACATCGCAGGCCATCATGCTGTTGACCAAGGCGATACAGCAGGATCCAACCAATACCCGAATTGCACTGGACATGGTGCAAATTTTTATCGATATAGGTGAAGTCGAACAGGCAAATGATTTATTTAACAAGTTACCTGAAAAAGATAAAACCGGTGAAACGGGATTAAGCCTCAGTGGTCAATTGTGGGTCATTGACCAGGCCTCTAAAACTGCTGGACTGACGGCATTGCAGCAAACGATACTGACCAATCCGGATGATTACAATGCCCGATTTGATTGTGCTATCTGCGAGATTGCTATACACAACTATCAACAGGCTTTTGACCATTTATTTTACATACAACAAAACCACGCCGATTTTAAAGGAGGCGCAGCGAGGGAAATGATCATCACTATCATTAACACACTGGCGCCGAATAACCCGCAAATGGCGCAAAAATACAGGACTCAACTGGGCGGCCTACTATCAGTATAAATCAGCGTTATTTTTTCAACTGATCAAATCTAAATTTTACTGGAATACTAAAGGATAAAAAATGAACTGGACTATCTATCTTAGCGGTGAGATTCACACAGACTGGCGCGAGCAGATTATGGCTGGAGCCAAAGCGAATAATCTACCGGTCTCTTTTACTTCTGCCGTCACCAACCACCAGGCCAGTGATGCTGCCGGTGATGTGCTGGGTGCTGAAAGTGAAGCTTTCTGGCGTGATCATAAATCATCTAAAGTGAATGCAATTCGCACTAAAACCTTAATCGAAAACTGTGATTTAGCCATAGTCCGTTTTGGCGATAAATATAAACAATGGAATGCAGCCTTTGAGGCGGGTATCTGTGCGGCGATTGGTACGCCTTATATTACCCTGCACGATGAATCGATTATTCACCCGTTAAAAGAAGTTGATGCCGCTGCTATGGCCTGGGCTAAAACAGCACAGGAAGTGGTCGATGTTTTAAAATATGTGACGACTGCCCAGGCGGTATAGCGCTCAACAGGACCCTCCCATTTTCATGTCTTAAACCTGGAAAAATCAGTTAAGTGCAAAAAAGATGTGCCAGTTATTGGTTTAGCTAGCCTGAATATTTCACGCGTAAAAAAGGCATTTTCCTGTAATCTGATATAATTCAAATACTTACAATGAATTTCAGAAGAAAACGCCTATGCCAAACTGTACCCAACAATCGTTCTCATTTCCACCCCTAAAACGACGTAAAATTGAAGCTGAGTTTTCCGGTGGTGATATCACCAGTGATGGTGGCGTCCTGTTACTGCGGGAAGTCGATAAAAAGCTCGGTTTACTCAAAGCCATTGACCAAGTCCTGACAGACCCGCGTGACCAGGATCAGATAAAAACCCTCAATTAAGTCTGCTCAGTCAACGGGTTTACGGTCTCTGTCTGGGTTATATCCTGCTGGAAAGTATTCGCCGGCTGGCTTTAAAGGGGACTGATCTGGAAAAAGCGCAAGCCAGTACAATCCGATTGAAACTGTTAAAAATCGGGGCGGTAATTCTATGCAATACACGCCGTATTCGTTTTCTGTTATCCAGTCACTACCCCTATCAGCATTTATTCCGCTCAGTCGCTGCCAAACTACAACCTGGGTAAACACTCAAGAGTGCTGCCCCGGCACGATGATAAACAACGGGGTAAGGGGAAGTTGCGCCTGAAATTTGAAAACCAACGTCTAAATCTCAAAAAAATACCCGCATGAGGATAAAAATAGAACCCTGATTGTGATTTCCATGGCAGCCATCTTTTTTAAACGACCTATGAAATATTCAGGCTAGACCTGATGGCGGTACTGGACAGCATCGCGGATGTGAAACGTTTCATGCAACACCTAACCTCGGCAGCTCACAAGGCTGATTCTATCCTGGTGCTGGAGGATATCAGTGACAATATGACCGGAGGTCAATCCAAGCGGAAAAACACCGGCAGCGACGGCAGTACACCGATGCTTAAGTTTTTTGCTCGACTGGGGGGATTACGCGTAGAATTTATCATTCACACCAATCAGACTTACCTGAATTACCGCTATCAAAGCGGTATTGCCCACGACGAGTACGAAGTGCGTCGCCTGTTCGATACCGGTGTGACCGAGATTCTGTTCCCGAGAGATATTTACTATATGGATTTGTCCAGCTTCCGCGCTTCCCAGTTACACAAATTCAGACAACTGATTGAATCGAGCTGACAGCATTCATAAAGTCAACTTGTCTACTCTCAGCCTTAACTTGACCCCATCTTAAAGCAGTAAGTACGATAAAATATACAAATGCTAATTTAACCTGTTTTGCCTCCTATGCAGCAATTGGGATCTTTAAATTTTATACTTTGTGATCTCATGGCATGGCAATAGAAGCGTGATTATGCAGTTAAATATAGTGCGATGGGTCAATAAGTTCGTCAATGGCCTCAGGATAAAGGTATAGTCTTGATTCTGAAAACCGCAGATGACCGCTAATTTCTAACCCAGGATAATGACATGCAATGTATGGATCTATTTTCCCGATTACTTAATGGATTTTTAAGTATGAACACAACAGGTAGAGCACCAAAAGTACGCGCTTTAGGCGATGCATCGCAATTGTCGAGAAGCATAACAATTTGAAGTCAGAAACGTTACAGACAGGGGTAAAAAATCTCCACGCTCCCGGCTGCGTTATCGTTTTTATTGAGAGGTTAAGCATTAACTGCAAAAGATGCCTTTCCGGGCACCGCTGTTATCTACCAATATTTGTCCAACTGTGGATTTACGGTTAATGGGTAGCTCAGCGCAATTGATGTGGGGAATGGTATTCGGGGTCATCGGTTTTGGATATTACCGGTATGGAAAAAAACAGGGCGCAGTTGTTCCCCTTGTGATTGGTATCTTTCTATTTATCTTTCCTTATTTTATCACTAATATTTATCTGCTGGTTGCGGTCGGTGCTGCGCTGGTCGCCGTTCCATATTTTTTAAGAATTTAATGGATAAATTGCTGAAAAATTGCAATTGCTATTAGCTAGAAGATTTTCCATTCCAGCAAAGCTGGATAACAGTGCCTGTAAAACCCTGCCGGGTATTGGAAACTATTTGGCGAATAATTACCCACCATAAAAATATAGACACCCATAAATAGAATACCGGGAATAAAAAATGGTAACAATTAGTAATGGATAAATAAATTCTGATAATTTGCTGCTGAATTTCGGATGTTCTTCAGAAACCAACTGAAAATATAACGGATAGTTCCAACAGTCGATATTCCATCCATTGTCTGCGATTTTTTTTATACGTGGAGGTAATATATGCCAGTTTTGCAAGGAGCTAAAATCGGCCGAAATCCTGCCCTGAATACTGGTCTTTACCACATCAAAAAGCGCGGCGAACACAACGGGAAGTACAATGGTATTTCATTTGATACCTGAGTCTTCCTGACTTCAGGCATGAGGCACTCCTTGCGATTGACTGACCGATTTTACATATCTGCAAACGACTACACGGTGACCCGGGACATTCGCCTCTCGTTAGGAAATTCAGGTCTGTCCCCAATGCCGGTAAGTTCAGCGACTAGCGTCATTCTGGCGAAGGCCAGAGTAGTGGTGCAGGGATGCACAGTTCACGGAAACAAGGGATGCCATCCATCACAACGAGCCTGCAGGC
>CALCSG010000472.1 GCA_937894085.1 uncultured Gammaproteobacteria bacterium
TTCGCGCCCGATCAGAAAAACACATTCTTCGACTGTATCCAGTATCTGCTTGAAAAAAATGCGCAGGCTGACATTGTGCTCAAGTTCCTCGGCTGCGGTTTTTATTTCCATCCGCAGACCAGGGGCGACACGCTGCAGGGCAAGCAGTAACAACACTTCAATGAGCAGATAAGCTAACACCCCCAGTAAAAGAATTTTTTTCTCGGCGCTATCAAACTCGCTCAGGCGCTGGGTCACATCCTGCCAGACGACTATGCTGCCAATCCCGGCTCTGTCGGGCTGAAAGCGACTGAAGTAATCCTGCAACGGGAAGAAGCTGGCAACGAATGTACGCCCATCGCGATGCATGAATTGCAGTGCGCCCGATGTATCGAATAGACCACGACCGTTGCGCTGAGCAAACTCCAGTACGACCTCCGGCAACCGTGCACTGCTCGCATGCACCAGACAGCCACAAGGCGTCGACTCAAGCGCTTCATCACTGACCAGATCAGGGTCCATGATGCGCTGCATGAAACCACGGTTTAACAGTACCGTAATGTCATGCCCTGAAACCCGTCCGATCTGGTTCACCATGGTCTGATAAGACAAACCTGTTTCCAGCGTACCGATGAACTGCTTCTCCTCAGAAACATTCGAAAACACCGGGGTCACGGCGCGTATACCGACGAACGTGGGGCCGATCTCAAATCCGCTACGCGATTTCAGGTCCTTGACGACATCGTGGATCATATGGCGGGTATCCTGAAGTTTGTCACCGAAGCGCTGCGGGTACTGCATTCGCAGAAAGCTGTGCGGTTCTCTCCCGAGATGAAAATGCAGGTGATGGAAATACGCATCCGGAAAATCGAAACGCCAGCGCGGCTCCAGTAGTTGGAACAACCGCCGACGCAGTTGCGTAACCCTACCAGACGCATCATCAAGGTCATTGTTGACCAACTCAGTCGCTTCCGAAAGTATCGATTGCACCGATGGATCGAGGGCTATTAATCGCGACTCCTGCAACAGCTCAAGCTCGACACTACGCTGCATAGCGTAAAAGGTCTCCGAGTAGATCCTGGCCTCGTACTCAAAATCGCGCTCCATTTCTGATTTCGAAACCAGATAGCCTCCAGACATGAAAATCGCGATCACTGCGGCGACCAACACACTGATTACGATAAACATCCGGCTGCTGGATAGCTTCAGACTCAGACTCACCGCACGGTTCCCCTCGATGCTGATTGCGGGTCAGATGACAATAAACCGCGACACCTGGATGGAACGGAGTAATGAACAGGGTGATAGCCCGTCATCGACTGCATGAACAGGCATGCGGCAGCATTTTCAGTCGGAGTAATATTGACCGAAAAGACCGCATCCGGGGCAACCGTTGACTCCCCAACACGCGAGACAAATCCCAACGTCGGCAATTGATTCCTCCTCGATAATTAACTTGTGATGATTTATTTTGCCCGGTTTAGCAGACTGGCCATGCCCGACCGGGAGCCCAGCGACTGACCAGCGTACGCTTATGACCAGACACCCGTTGACCACAGCAGCGGACGCCCCGTTCAAACTGAATAAAGCAAAAATCTCGCCAACATGATTCTGACAACCCGAACATCCGAAACCACGACCGCGCGCGCAATCCCGATGATGCGGCATGAAAAAAAGCAACAGGATGTTTGCGCCATCTCCCGGCACAACATGACACGCAATATCAGTCGCAATTTGCAACGCAATGAGCACTCGACCACGTCTTCAACGCTGGATTAAATCCCACTCATTAAGACTCGGAAAGACTCGTTTTATCGCGCGAATCAACAGGATCCGCCCGGCGAATAGCCCTCACAACGCGGCAACGCACAATCGGCACAAAAGTTGCTGAGTGACTGGAGAGCTAATTCTTTTGACGACCATCAGGCGGTGCCTGAACACTAGACACGACCCTTGAACAATGAATATCGACTCCGATACCCAAACAATCGCTGCCCGGAAGGCCTGCCATGTTAATCCCTAACCCGACACAGCCCACTCTGCGCGTGGCGATCTGCGACCCGCAGCCGATCTTCAGGATTGGGCTGGAAAAAATATTCAGACGTCACGCTGGCGTGTGTATCGCGCACTCCTGCGATTATGTAAGCGAATTGCTGGCCACCCATACTGAACCCGATTTCGACATACTGGTCACCGACCTGACGTCACATGATCCGAACGTGATACGACAGCTGGAAGACCTCCAGCACCGGCAACCCAACATACGGGTGATGGCTTTCACAACCGAACATCTGCTTCCAGTCATTCTTGAGCAGACCGCCTCGATCATCCAATGCTTCCAGGAAAAACTCTCTTCAGCCGACGAACTGCTATCGAGTCTCATCGCATTAGGTGCAGGTAATCCAACCGTTTCAAACAATCTTGTAACCGCGTTCTTCAAACAGCGGTCGACTCCAATGCCGGGGCCACTGCAATCGCCAGTGCAATCACTGAGTCAACGCCAGTTGCAGGTATTGAAGATGATCGCCCATGGCCGGACCAACAGAGAAATTGCCGGTCATCTCGACATACCCGAGCGCACTGTTAAACACCATGTCAGCACGATTTTTCAGCGACTACAGGTCAAGAATCGTACGCAGGCGGCAAGAATGTGGAGCATGAAAGCGTCCAAGCGGCCTCACTACTGCACGCAGATTTGTGCCGTCCCGTGAAGCGTTGTATGCCACGAGCCAATAGAAACCTGATTTCCATTCAAAACGAAAATATTGAGCAGCAATCAATGACACCCGAAATCAACCGCAAAATTGCAGTCCGTAAATTCTTCGCGATTCCTGTGACGATCACTGTCGGTACAGCTGGCGCAATCTATGCCGCTTACATGGCCTTACTTAGCCTGGATCTGGGCAACGCATACAACGACTCGTCTGTATTGACAGACTACTGGCTGGCCACGGTCATCGGCGTTACCGTGAGCACTTTTCTGGCATACACCTTCAAGGAAATGTTGAAGATTCGCGGCCATTTTCGACTCGATTATATACTGACAGCCATGGCCTACGTGACCCTGGCCACCTCGACGATTTCCTTCGCCGCAAGCAGCATATTTTTCTACCCCATCCATAGTCACGATACGCGGGCTCGCAGCACCTATTTCGAACAAGACTATCGCCATGCCAGGCACCTGAAGACCGCTGACGACTGGTCTGATTATCGTGCCGGTAGCGACTACCTGACCGCCCCGATATACCCGATATACCCGATATACTAGCCGCGACAACTCGCCGACAATCCCCGCTAACAAGCACATCATCATGTACCACCGGCTTCACGCCGGTGGCTCGCATAGGCTACTTCAAGACCCGATACGATCAACCGCTATCGCGCTCAGGAACATCGGCGTGGTTGCCTCAACTCAGGTGGGTTCGGCGGAAGCCACACACAAACAGCTCTGCCCGCGCTTGTTATAGATCTGAATTGGTCGAGCGGCCACAAATGGGGTAACAGCACCACTCGATAACGCTACGCAGGCAAGTCGGGCCATGACCAACGATTCAACCCAAAAGATTTTTGCTCGCATAATGCAACACTATCCTCGTCGCAATTTGCGACAGGCAGTCATTAGGTTTGCACGACAGTACCTATGTGATCGCATTGCAGCTGAGCAGAAAAACGGAGGCCAGATAAAAAATGCGCCTCGAAAGGCGCTTAAACAACAAGTACAAATTACCTTTGTACTTACAGCAGCCGAGCAAGGAGCACCGCTCAATGTTGCTCCCAACCGATTGCGGGACCGACAACCGTTTGCAGTTTTTGCGACTACGGGGGTGTCGCTCATCGGCACGATGAAGAAGCCGAACCGGTTGCCACGCGGGGCTTCACTTCCCGCATGATTTATAATGAGCAAGTAAGGTGCCAACTATGACGACTGGCGATCATCACCTTAATCCAACCTCTGCAGCACAGAAATGCATTGCGCTTGAGTCGGCAACTAGCCCGAATGTTGCATCAAGCCGCTAGAAATCTTTAGTAAACATATGATTTCGATGGGAATACTGAAATATTAGCCGGTAACGAAATGATCCCGGTGAATCGCTATGCCGGCGCTTGCACGCCTAGCGCGTCCGATAGCACGACTTTTCACTCAAACCGTAGCTATGGCTACGCTTTTCGCTCCAAAGCCGCACTCTCGAACACGCCAGACGCACCATCATCCGGCATCTTCATGCAACATCCGGGCTAGGACGCTTATTTGATCAAACTAACATTGTGCGGGGCGATCCGGCGCAGCGGCTCGCTATGAATTCGCTCAAGAAAATTTACCGATAGCGCGGTGTGCTGCGGGTTCTTGCGTATAATCCATTCAGCCTGATGTTCGAGCATCGTTAGCAACGCCTGATGCAGCGACAAGCGAAATTCATAAAAGGCACTGAGCTGAGCCAGCGTTTCCACATCGGCTTTTAGATTCTTGGCAACGATGCTCGACGCTTGCGCAGGATGCTCTTGTATGAAACGTGAAGCGCGCAACAGCGCTCTGAGCACTCGAATAACAGCCTCGGGATTTTCCTCGACATAATCCCGCCGCGACAGCAGCATAAAATATGGCGCATATAAATCGTCCAGACCAAAGGCCTGCGCATTATCGGCAAACTGCTGGCGCGCCTTTGTCATCTGCGGATTCCAGGTAGCCACCGCATCCAGCGTGCCCGATTGCAGACCTTCGAGCATTGCACCCGGCGCGGTGTGCACCAGTTCGATGTCATCCGCCGACAGCCTGTTCCGGGCCAGCATAACATCGAGAAAGTATTCGCCGTTTGAACCCATTGTGACACCAAGACGCTTACCTACCAGGTCAGAAACCGACGCCACCCCACTGTCGCTTCGAGCCACAACGGCAAGATGGCGGCGCGCATGGATGGTGGTCGCCAGCGCGACCAGATCCTGACCGGCCAGCACGGCATGAATAAACGGCGTTTCAGAAGACACCGCGAAGTCACTGCGGCGATCAGCCAGTGCATTTAAGGTCTGGCGACCACTGCTGAAATTTTGGATTGTGACATCCAGCCCCTCGTCACGCAGAAAGCCTTTTTCATGAGCGAGAAACAGCGAATAACCTGTAAAGGAATGCGGCATGGCTGCGACCGACACGGGGATTAACGCGACCTCATCGACCGCCTGCCGCGACTCGTCGCAGGACAGCAGCACGAACAGGGAAACTACAACCGGTAGCCAGCGACCAAAAAGATGACACGGCACTATCAACTGCAAATTATTCAACATCATTATCCTCCTGCAGGTTTGCCGGGCACGCTGCCCCCGGCACTTTAGTCTTCAGCCAGTCGAAAGCATTTGTGCCCGTATCCACTCACGCAAACCCTGCTCTGGCATCGGCCTGCCGATGTGGTATCCCTGAGCCAGATCACAACCGAGCTCAGCCAACACCTGCAACGCGACCTCGTCTTCCACGCCCTCGGCCACTGTGCGCATCTTAAGCTTACGCGCAAGCTGAATACAGATTTCCACGATAGTCATGGCTTCGGTGTCATTTTGCATTCTGGATACGAAGGCTCGATCAACCTTCAATTCACTAAAGGGGGCACGGTAGATCTGCAAGAATGATGAGAAACCTGTTCCAAAATCGTCGATCGACAATTTGACCCCTTTAAGGCGCAAACGGGTTAACATATCAAGCGACCTGACCTGCTCCCTGATCAATGCGGTTTCTGTGATCTCCAGGGTAAGTTGCTCCGGGTCAAGTTGATGCGTCGTCAGCAGCACCGCCAGCTGATCAGGAAGACCGAGACTACTGGTATCGCGCGCTGATATGTTGACCGACATACCAAAAGGAAAGAATTCGCGCGCCCAGACTCTCTGCCGCTCAACCGCGGTGCTGATTATTTCGCGCGTCAGATTCTCAATGATCCCCAGCTGTTCCATTTGCGGTATGAAACGATCAGGAAAAATCAACCCGAAGCGCGGGTGTTGCCAGCGCACCAGCGCCTCCACACCGACAAGCCGACCTGTAGAAATCTGTACCTGTGGCTGATAATGCAAAACCATCTGGCCCATGCTCACACCCTGTTCGAGTTCCTCCGCATCAAATTCAGCGGGTATGTCCGTGGCCGAACGCCGCTTTGCAGCATGCTCCCCCATGTGCTCGGCATGACGCAAAATCAGGCTGGAAAACTCGCTCAGATGGATCGGTTTGGCGACTGCTTTTAATATTCGCAGGCCCTGCGCCAGGGCCAGAACCTCGGCTGAATGCAGAATGCTCTGATCACTACCACTGATCAGTATAATGCCCTGCGGACAGCCTCGCTCAACCAGTTTACGCATCAGCTCGATACCATCCATCTTGGGCATCATCAGGTCGAGAATAATCAGGTCATGTTCGGCGACCCTGCCCCAGGCATCCAGAAAGTCCGCAGCGCTGGAATAGGTTTGACACTTCAGACCAATACCCTCAACCACCTCACGAATCAAACCGCCGATATCCGGCTCGTCATCGATAATGTGTATCACTGACATATCAACCAGTCCCTCCGGGATTTCCGGGCTCAGATGTTTCGTTTTCGATAACACTCTGTACATGCGGTACATATGCACGATCCATCCCCTGGGTATGATCGACCCACCAGCTTCTGAGAAAATCAACCACCTCTTCGTGTTCTAGCTGCTCGTCACGCGCCATACGTTGCATGGCGTCGACTCTACGCAATAACAACTGATGCACCTCGCGATGATTCTCCAGCCCTGTATAGCCTGCTCGGCGCATCAGCTCCTCTTCATGCACAAAATGCGTCTTGATTGCGTCACCTAATTGCTCAATACGCGCCAATATGGCGCTCGAATCTTTCGCCTGCAGGGCCTCGCGCAGAGCATCATGCAAGGTCAGGATGTTGCGGTGCTCATCATCCATCCCCTGGATGCCAATCAGAAATTCGTCTCGCCAGGTGAAATCGAAGGCTGGTGACGAGCGCTGATCGATCCTGCCCCGCAAAACTCGCTCGACCGCCTGCGCCAGCTCCTGGTGACGATAGGGCTTGGCTAACACAGCAACCGGAACACCAGGCCGCGAGCGCTGCTCAAGCACCTTTTCACTGTAACCGGAGGTCAACAAAGCCTTCAGGCCTGGGTATAAGCGGCGCGCCCGCTCCACCAGCTCAAAGCCATCCATACCACCAGGCATCACCACATCACTGAATAGCAAATCGATCGATGCGTCAGACGCCAGCACCTCAAGCGCCTGCTCGCCACTGGAGGCCAAAACCACCCTGTACCCCAATGGGTCCAACATGTCGCGAGACATCGTTCGCAAACCCTCTTCGTCATCGACCACCAGGATACTGCCCTCACCCGAATGCAAAACATCAGGCTGTTTAATGGATGCAGTCGGCTGTTGGCGGGTTGAATGCGAGGCTCGCGGAAAATACAGCTCCATCGAGGTGCCTCTACCCGGTTCGGATTCAACCTTCACATATCCGCCGCTGCGTTTGATGAAACCATATACCATTGCCAGTCCAAGTCCGGTACCCCGGCCGACCTGTTTCGACGTAAAAAACGGTTCGAAAATTTGCGGCAGATGCTGCGCATCGATCCCATCGCCTGTATCGCTCACCACCAACTTGACATATTCGCCGCTGACCGCACCCGGGTTGTTGCGACAAAAATTTTCATCAATCATCGCATTCATCGTTTCGATCTTGAGCACCCCTCCAGTGGGCATGGCATCGCGCGCGTTATTGACCAGATTGAGGATCGCATCCTGGAAATCACCGCTATCGATATCGGTCATCCACAGCCCCTGAGCAGTCGCCCAGCGCACCTCAATCGCCGGTGTCACCGCGCGCTGGATCAATTCATCCATCTCCATGAGCAGTTGGTTTACCGAACAGACCTCGTTGTGCGTCTGCTTCTGACGTGAAAAGCCGAGCAATTGACTAACCAGTTTCGCCGCGCGCTCGGCGGCTTGGCTGATGCGTTTTATGCGCTGCGTGGCCGCCGTATTTCCTGCCTGCTCGGCGCCCAATAATTCCAGATGCCCCATAATCACGCCCAGAATATTATTGAAATCGTGGGCTATACCGCCGGTAAGCAGCCCGACACTTTTCATTTTTTGCGCCTGGGCCAGACTGGCCCGCATCTTTTGCGCCTGTTTTTCGCGCTGCATCTGTTCGCTCAGATCATGCATGGTCACAAAAACCTGGCAGGGGGTGGATTTGTCGTCGGAAAAAATCGGGATGGCATTGACATGCACCCAGACAAAATCGTTCTTGCGCGGATTGAGTATACCGAGAGTGCGGGAATAAACCGGCTGAGCGAGCCTGAACGCAAGATTCGATGGGAAATTTTCAGCCAATACTGGGGCGCCGCTTTCATCGATGACACGCCATTGCTCATCATTGGCTGTTCGACCTAGAAATTGCTCACGCGTCAATCCATACAACCGCAGCACCGCCGGGTTGCAATCCTGTAACGATCCATCGGCATTCTGGTAAAACAAGCCCTCTGACATGTTGTCATACACCAGAGTCAATTTTTCCGCATGACGACGTAGCTGCAGATCGAACTGCCGAAATTGGATGGTGGCTGTCACCCGCTCCACTATGGCGATCAACATTTCCTGCACCCGCCCCAGCGATCGCCGGGGCAGCGTATCGGCCACCGACAAGGTGCCCAGCACATCGCCATCAACAGTTTGCATTGGCACACACACAAACGTCACCACCTGTAGTCTGCGCAGTGCCTCAAATCGGTACTCCTCACGAACGTCGGCCTGATGCTCAACCAGCGGCTCGCCACGGCGTGCGACCTCGCCAGACAGGGTCTGGTTGGTTGGCACCCGCATACCGATGCAGTCGGTCGGCATACCCCGCGCCGCGCTGAACACCATTTCATCTCTAAGCGGGTCGTATAACTCCAGTGCGATTATCGGGAAATCGCCATGGCGAAACAGGCTATCGACGATGCGGTCATATAGTTCGTGCATGTCATGCGTTTCCACTAACAGGTTCGATAGCTCGAAAAAAACCGCCTGACGCATCCGATCGAGACGCTCCTCAGTTATATCCACTTCGGTGCCCGCCATACGTACTACATGGCCTTCGTCATTGCGCAACAGTTTGCCTCGGTCGCGCACCCACAGCCAGGCGCCATCCTTGCAACGCACACGGTACTCCTCCTCGAACACTGGGGTTTCACCATCGAAATGGGCTTTTACTGCAGCAAAGACTCTGGGGCTGTCGTCAGGGTGTATGCCGCCGCTCCATTCGTCTAGCGTGCCAGTAATTTCCTCATCCGCATACCCTCGCATCGCCCCCCCATCGACTTGAAAAATCAACCGTTTGGTTGACCACATCCCAGTCCCAGATACCGGCGCCAGCACCGTCCATAATCAGCCGATAGCGCTGTAACAGAAACAGGTTTTTGCGCTCGGTCGCGAGGCGTGCGGCCGTCTCGTGCACGAAACGGTCGCGGCTTACCGTGACAGCTGACAGACTGGTCGCCATGTTATTGAATGCGTTCGCCAGCGCCCCAATCTCATCCTGCCGCTGCACCTCCATTCGCACGTCAAATTCGCCCTGGGCAAGATGTGGGAGCTTGGCGACCATGTCTGCGATCGGCCGCGTGACGCGTCGTCTGAATACGGCGAAACCCGCCACCACCACAGCCCCCATGGCCAACCAGAACAGCGCATAAAGTACAAACAACTGGGAGTATCGCTGTGCAGACAATTGCTCCGTGCTGCTTTTTAACTGGCTCACCTGAAAGCTGGATAACTGGGTTTCAGAAATAAGCTGCACTGCCACGAGTTGATCGATATCAGCGACCGCATCCGACTTTTCGCCAGACTGACACAGCATCTGGAACAGGCGAGCTCGTGTCGCGTGGCTTTCCCTCAATGACTGGGTATTGTTGAATTCGAGCGGAATCTCATCGATCAGCGAGTCAATCTCTCGCTCTATCGTCTGATGTAGCTTCAACCACTGCAGGCGCGCGCGTTGTTTGCAATTGACCATATATTCCGCCTGAATCGAGCTTAAACGCATGAGCTGATTGCTCATGTCGGACAACAACGCATTGTATTGAATACTGGAGTGAATATGACCAAACAAAGTGAAATGCGCCACAACAGCCAGTGCGACGATGGACAAGAAACCCAGCAACAGGGTTTTGTAGAGTTTTTCGAGCGACATTAAATAGCAATTACGTCAAAAATGTCCAGCATCAACGATCCTCGGACTGTTGATACGCAAAGCAAAGGCCTGAATGACAACAGCGAAACGGCACCCCAGTACCCTCCAGGCCTGTGCCGCGAAACAGCCTGCTGTCTTTCTGCTCGATGCGAAATTGACTATGAGTCTAGCACAGATTCAAGCACGTACAGGGCTTGCCAAAGTAGGTTCAAGGCTGAATTCTCGCCTCGACCCGCGGAACGCAATACAACTATAGCCAGACAACGGCAAGGTTCTCGAATACGCCGTCACCAACAGCTGCAGGTCATCTGTTAACTCCTCGACCAAATCGGTCGTGTTCAGAACTTCAGGATTGGCCTCCTACCGGGTTGTCGCAGCAAACATCGCAATATGCGATTCAAAAAGCCACAGGCAGTTAAAAATAAAAAAAACTCCGTTACATGATCGGGCATTTTTTAAATGCCGAAGCCAGGAATGATCAAAAGAGGCATCTTTCACTCTATTTTAGAACCTATGAATCCATTATTACATATTGATCCAAATCACATTTCAGCAAACATCGATTCATTCCATGTACCAATATGAGAGCAGGGTCTCAAAATTTTAAGCCAGATCAGACGGCCAGATAATTTCGCAGTTTTATGGCATCCGCATTGCTCTTATGTTCATCAAGAAAGTTCAGGCTGAACGCAAATGAAATTATTTTTGAACATATTACTGATCATTACATATTTACTTCAGGCAGAAGCATTTTGCTCTGACGCCTTTAATAATTTTGGATTCAGGTCGAGCACCAGCAATGGATTATTTCGGGCCCGCGCCGACTACCGATCAATGTTCAGCCGACCAACAGAATTCGCCTATAGTGGCCAATGGAACTCACAACAAAACTCTACGGGCAGTGGCTGTGCCACATCGCTGGGCAATAACATTTCGGTGCAGACACAGGGCGCTGGAAATACAGTTCTGGTACTCAACTCCCAGTCGAACAATGGTGTTATCAGCGCCGATTGCTCGGTAGGTACCGGTCAATGAGAATTAAGGTGAAATTCGCGATGGTGATTATCGTCATGCTGCTGCTTAATGCCTGCGCGACCTTGCCACCATCAGTCTCGGAAAATGGTAACTATGTCGACCCCATCGGTGGATCGTTTGTCACCGACAATCCAACGATTTATACAGACACGCTCGCCTGCCTTGCACAGGACTACAGCAAGAAGTCGGATATACGTATCGCCGTGGGACAAATCTCTGACTCGACCAATACGACGACAGCAACTGACGGCGGGTTTGTTACCAATGGTGCCAGTCTGATGTTGATTAGCGCCTTGTCAAAGGCCGGCATCGCCCAGGTTGAGCGATATGACATGCAGATTGCCAAGGACGATATCAAATACTCGATGGATAAATTACTCGGTCACCCCAATGAAGAACAGTTCAAGAAACTGGTCGCCGGGCGCGTGCGCAGCGCCGACTACTACATCGTCGGCGGGATCAGCGAATTGAATTTCAACATTCGCACCAATTCGGGAGAAATAAAAATCAGCGAGTTGGGACTGGGTATGCGTTATGCGGTGCTCAATATCGCCATGGACCTGCGTCTGGTGGAAACCGAAACCCTCGAAATAAAACGAGTTGTGTCCATGCAAAAACAGATTCTCGGCCGAGAGCTGAAGGGCGGGCTATTCGATTTTATCGGATCGAAGTTTACCGTCGCCCTGCTCGACAGCAAAAGCGCAGAACCGGTTCAACTCGGTGTGCGCACGGTCATCGAACGCGCTGTGATCGACCTTGTCTCGCCTCTTTATGAGGTCGACCCACAGCACTGCCTGGTTCACTCCGGGCCCTTTAAACCAAATAAAGAGGCTTCTTCAAATACTTAATCTTAATTTAAGAGATTTATCATGAAAAAAACTATTCTTACTACAAGCCTGCTTCTGGCCATGAGTGGCGCGTACGCCGCCGGCAATAACAGTGGCACCGATTTCAACATCGAACGGAACGACGCCGTTTACCTGAATACGGATGGCACAATGGTTCAGGCCGACATGGATATCACTGTTGATCGCAGCATCGATATCGGCAAAATCAAGGATGACTTTCTGGGCAAGGCCGGCAAGCTGTCGGGCGACATCAACAACCTCGTGCTGAACACTCAGATCAACACCGGCGACAACACTGCAAAGGTCAGTCTGCAGGGCCTCAGGTCAAACGTAGACGCCGGAACTGATGGCGATCTCGGCTCGGCTTCGGTTAGCGCGACTGCGCTGGGCAGCAACCTGAGCGTCAATATCGCCGCTGACGAGACCTTCAGCACTCGCGAGACCAGTCAGACCTACGTCTCAACGGACGCCATCAACTATGAGTCACGTCATTTATCACTGGCCTCCGTACAGGCCAACAGCGGCAACAATAGCGCGAGCGTCACTGTTGGCGCGATGATCAAAACCGATGTCCTCGCTAACGTCCATGGCTCTATCAACAGCGGTTCCGTTGCAGCCAGCGCGATCGGCAACAATGCCAGTATCAACATTGGCGGTATCGTCGATTAAGGTTGATCGCCAGCAATTTTTAATCTGAATCTTAATTTAGGAGACTTATCATGAAAAAAACTATCCTGACTACAAGCCTGGTTCTGGCTATGAGTGGTGTGTACGCGGCCGGTAATAACAACGGCACCGACTTCAACATCGAAAAGAACGACGCCGTTTACCTGAACACGGATGGCACAATGGTTCAGGCCGACATGGATATCACCGTTGATCGCAGCGTCAACATCGGCAAAATCAAGGATGACTTTCTGGGCAAGGCCGGCAAGCTGTCGAGCGAGATCAACAACCTCGTTCTGAATGCCCAGGTCAACACCGGCGACAACACCGCAAAGGTAAACCTGCAGGGTCTGGAATCCAGCGTTGACGCCAGCGTAGACGGCGACCTTGGCGCGGCTTCGGTTAGCGCGACCGCGCTGGGCAGCAACCTGAGCGTCAATATCGCCGCTGACGAAACCTTCAGCACTCGCGAGACCAGTCAGACCTACGTCACCACCGACGCCATCAACTATGAGTCACGTCATTTATCACTGGCCTCTGTCCAGGCCAACAGTGGCGACAATAGCGCGAGCGTAAGCGTCGGTGCGATGATCAAAACTGATGTTTTCGCCGACGTTCATGGCTCGATCAACAGCGGTTCCGTTGCAGCCAGCGCGATCGGCAACAATGCCAGTATCAACATTGGCGGCATCGTCGACTGATAGTCATCGCCTGGCCCAGGGACGGGCCGCGCTTTCAATCCGACCGGACAGACATTATGCAGCAGGCGAGGCGGCCTGACAGGATCTCGGGCCGCCCGATTTATCGCTGCTATGTCCCCTATTCACTGACGCTTGAATGGACACGAAGTAATAGACCGGTCATTCACCTTATATGGCTTGCCTTAAGCGAACCCTGTGCAAGCCCGATAAATCTGTCATTTTATTCAGGATCTGTTTACATGAAATCAATACACCCCTTTTCGAAATTAACCGCAATGACGGCCTTGTCGATCAGTCTATTGTTGTCATCCACACTGCTCGGTGGAGTGGCCAGGGCCCAGGTCGCCGCCGAGGTCGAAGGCCCGGTTTCAGCCATCACCGACCATGGCGATGGCACCGCCAGCATGACTGTCATGGATATACTCGTGAAGCTTGATTCCAACACCGTCATCAACTCGCCGACAGCCGCCCTGTCCATCCGCGAACTGGCCGATAGCGCCAACTTGCCTGGCCGCACCCAGCCCGGTTTTGTGGGGGGCACCGCCATCGTCATAGGGAATAGCCAGGATGGAGTCATTCACGCTATCAACGTCACCATTGAGCCGGCCGAGAATGTCGTCATTGGAGAAATCACCGCCAATAACGATGCCGCCGGATGTGTCGGCGGCATGAACCCGGCGGATCGCGCCCTGTTTATCAACGGCGTGCCAATTACGTTTTTGAATGATGCCCGTATGCCCTTTGGCGAGGCCACCAACGAAGGCGGCTTTCCGATAAACCCCTGCTCGCTAACGCCGGGTGATGCCGCTGCGGTCGAGGGATATTTCACCACACAGGGCCTGTATGTCTTTGGTCTGACCTCGGATGACGCTGACACAGCAGGCCATACCAATCAAACAGCGATCACTCAAGTGCAGTGCCGCGAACGGGCCGGACGTCTGGAGGTACGCGGCGCAACCACGGCGAGCAGCGGCACCGTTACTATGACGGATGAGTCGACCGGCGCAACCATCGGTTCTACCGGCGTTACGCAGGATTTATCCGGCGGCGTATACCGCCTGCGAGTGAATGTGAGCGCATGCCCGCAGATCGTACGCGCCACCCATGAGGATGGTTCGTTCGGCATCGCCGAGGCACAGATACGCTAAAACACATCAGGTCAAGGTTATGGAAGCCCTGACTTGATCAGGGGTCCTTTAAGCCTTATCCAGCTCACGGCTGGCTGTTGTAATTCTGGCAAAGCTCCCCCAGGCCCAAACCGGTTACAACAGTCCAGCCCCTTATTAACCCTTCAGGAGCCCCTGATGAGCGAATACAAACCAAACCCGGCAACACCCCGGACAACCTGCATTCGGAACCAGACCGCATATGCATATAGTGCCCCGATGCGAAGCGTCCACAGCTCAAAGACAGATCCTGGCTCGAACTCGAGACCACAGGCGCAAGCGTGTCTTGCCCGTCATTTTTTAAACTTCTGGTTCGCCAGGCCGAACAAATTGATACTCTCGTCACGCGAGCAGACTCTCATCATTCTGCGCATGGGGTATTTCTTTCGCTGCGATCTGTCCGCCCCAGACATCCAGGTGAGGACCCGCAAGTTGACGATCACCGCGCAAGACATCAACGCCGTGCAGTTGGACCCGCTACCCATCGAATCCTATTGTGCGCGCGAGTATGCCCTGCTTGAGCTATGCGACGATATCAACACGAACTGGAATATCGCCTCTACAGCCTGGCTACACGACATGCATCGCCTGTCGACCATTGACCTGATCGACCTGATCGACCTGATCTCGCAATTCATGCTGTTCGGGCTGGGCAATAATTTCATCGACACCGGGCCGGGCGCAAGCACACCACGACCCAGTGATTTTGCGTTTCATTAATGCTCGGTCGAGCAGAATTTACTATGGCTCTTGTTATATGAATTCTTTCTGTCAACCAGGATTTCTGTTTTGTCGGGTCTAATGGCAGGCCACATCACCACCACTACGCACACGCCCACTGCTGGAAATGGAAAGCGATTTAGCAAATTCGGCGCCGCGTTCATCACACAACGAAAAGACCCCCCTTGAATCTGGCGCATAGCCATTTTGGTCGAATACAACACCGCCGGCGAGCGTACTGCTCAGTTGCGTATTACCCTTGAGCGCGCTACGCGCCTTAAGGACCGATATGGAATTGTCCGGATTGCTGACCGTTACGATCCAGCCTTCGCGCCAGGCGCCTGAGCAGCTAGTGTAGTGTCGCAAACTGCTCTATGAAATAGTATAATGCTGGCTTGTTCAGT
>CALCSG010000473.1 GCA_937894085.1 uncultured Gammaproteobacteria bacterium
CTGAAGATCCTTCGGCACCATTAATTTTCAGCTCTCCTGATTCAAGCATTTCTCGTAATGCTGTCATCATTTTTTCAATCAACGGAATTTCTGGTGCATTATTAAAGCGTACTCGCTCCCCCCCCCCGATCTTGAGGTTTGCAGCAACGGATTGACCATCAGCATAGCGAATGATCTGGCCAATCATTCCGAACTCATAATAGTCTCCATATAACCAGGCACACAGTTCTGTAAATATAGGTGGAATATCAGAAAGCCAACCGCGTCCTTTCTCTGGAATCATGTGAAAGAAGCTATTCGCTATTTGTGTGTGATACTTATAAGGGTGTTTATCAAAGCGGATATGGTATGACTTTGCCCCAGAAACCAGAAGGCTGCTTTTATGTGGGTTCCAGACTTTTCCATTATTAAGCACGATCAATGTGTTTGTGGTCATTTTCCCAATGTCATGCAGTAATGACCCAATGAAAACCGCGTAAGTCCAGTAATGTTCCTGATCAAATATGGTTTCTGGACCAGCATTCAATGGCAGTTCAAACGATTTTCGTTGCCTCAATGCTCTTTCTATGACATCCAGTGTATGGGTAGCCAGCCCACCGGGACCGGCGTGATGATGCGCTGTTGAGGCTGGCGCTAACTGAACTGATTCCAGATATTGAGTGATTGCAGGTAAGTACAGCTCTTTAAAATACTCTGACCCAACACTGGTGAGTCGCTCAATAGACCTGATCTTATTTGTAAGTCCCAGAAGCTGTATCAGCTCCTGGGAAGAGAGGATGGGAAGTTTTTGGTGATTTAACTCAGAGAGTGTTTTTTTTAGGTTTTCTGAAAAACATATTACGCTCTCTGTGTGTTGCACCAGGCAATAATCATATCGACGGTAGGGTAGGGAGCATCAGCTTGATAAATCACCGTGTCGGCGTTTTTAAAGTCATCAAAGGCTTGATTCAAAGCGTTCCAGTAGACGGGTTCGCCATTCACCTTGTTAACCGCACGATAAGTGAAGCAGTCCAGTTTTGTAACGCCATTAATGAACTGATGCAGTGCTTCCTGAGAAGTATGAGGGTCTGACGTTTTGTCATTGCAGCGATCGATCAGTTCTTCCAAACAGATTGATGGCTGCTGTGACTCAAGGTCAAGCGGGAATTGATTATAATTTTTGGTTAGTACCGTTGTTATTTTATTCATGTAAACAGTCGTTTCGTTAGTCATTAGAAATGATCCTGAATCATGGCCATTGATCTCATGCTACAAATTGTAGGGCGTATGCTAATTTATGTCGCTATAAAAACAGTTATTAGCTTAACGCATTAGAGTTTTGAAACATTTCGCAGATCTGCATCAAAGCCATTTCTGGCTATGGCGGGCGTAGCAGATTTTAAATTCAAGCTCTGCGACAAAATTCAGGCCATTTGAACCCTTAGCCCCTTTAGCATCCGCACGCACTTCAGTGCGGATGCGCCCTTTGTCTTTTACCCTTATTCTTCTTTACCATTAAAAGCCCTAACAAGAATTTTTCGCTATTAGAAAAATTCTGCCCTTTTGATAGGCCCCATTACCATTTGCCATTTAAACCTTTTTTTTGATTTCTGTTTTCCTGTCTTTTTTACCAGCTAATTCCCTTAAAGTCCTTGTAGTTCTTAAACAAGGTGCCTTTCATGAGATTATTTTCACTCATCTTTTTAACTCTGCTCAGTCTTGAAGCTTTTAGTCTAGACCATGGAGCGGCTAACTCATCGACTGATGCCTACAAGGTTGGTCGTTATAGCTCTATCTCGACAGAACCTACTCCAGCTCAATTAGACCTGCTATCGGTCATCATTGAGCTAGATTTCCCCCGATCTATATATACGGTTGGATCAGCGATGAAAGTCATGTTGTTGAATTCCGGTTATCGCCTTGCTGAACCGAATGCCTCAGACCCTAATTTAAAAATACTTTTAGGCTCTCCATTGCCGAATGTTCACCGGTCACTTGGGCCAATTACATTGCGTACTGCTTTAAATACCTTGGCGGGAACATCCTGGGATCTCATTGTAGATCCTGTTCACCGGTTGATCTCATTTGAGCTTGTTGAGGATTTCCACTACTCATTTGAAGCTAAGGAGATTTCTCATGACTGATCCGACTCATGATGGTTCAGTTAAAACGTCCGAAAGAAATTCTTCCTTTGCAGTAAAGCCTATTTTTGTAATGGGCGTGTTGGCGGTATTCATTTTGCTGGGCGCTACTGTATCGTTTTTGAATAAAGATTCTGGGCCGCTGAGCGCAGCTTCACTATCCGGCAATTCAAATGCATCACGACTATCTGATGAAGCGGTATCGGCGTACAGCCCATTATCACCTTCCAATCAGGAATTGCTTTCTTCCGTTCCTGGGCTTGTTAAAGGCCAAGGCGATATATCTCAACGTATAAGCTCGCTAGCAGTCTCTGTAGGTGAGTTGACTCGTAACCTTGCAGACCATAAAGCGGAGATGGAAACCACGTTGTTCGCTAAGTTCCAGGCACTGGATCAGCAAAGCATTAATTCTGTAGAAATGCAGGCTCAATTAACATCGCTTAATCAGCAATTGAAAACGCTGAATGATGATGTTTCTGACTTGGCTAAGAAATTGACATCTAAAAGCAAGTCTTCTGCAAAACCAGTCATAATGAAAAAAAGTATCCCTCCTTTTAATCTACTGAGTGTTCAGGTTTGGAACTCTAATCCAGTTGCTATCGTGTCTCATAATAATTCACAAATTAGTATAGGGGTCAGAGATAGTCTTGCTGGCTGGACAGTCACGAGCATATCGGATTCAGGTTGTATGGACGTTTCTCAAACTAATGAGATGGTGAAATTATGTCTATGACAAAATTACCTTTGAATAACCTGTTACTAAGCAGCTGTATCGCAATAGCGCTAAACGGTTGTGCTTCAAAAATCGATTTAACGCCGGTTGTTGAAATCCCTGCGGTAAAAGTAACGGGTCATCAGGTCTCTAAGTGCAAGGCAACACAGAGAGACCTGACCACTCCCTGGTCGTTGCGCCAATACTGGTGTGGCGATACAGATCGTCAAGGTGATTTGCAAAATGTCAATGATGATGTGATGAACGGGAAGATAATAAACAACCTTTCACTAAACGAAGCCTATCTTGATGACATTAATGAGGAAGCAACCAGTACTAAATATGACGAACCTGTTATTGATGCAAATAGTCCTGCGAGTCTCGAAGCACCTGTATTGAGTCGCGAAGCAATTCTAAAAAGACTTAAAGGGGAGGATCATTCCGACAATTTAAAGGTGGCTCCAGATCCTAAAACCAAATCTATCAAAGCAGAAGCTTCAATTGCTTTATCCATTATTCCTAAAACTAATATTAACTCTGGTACAGGAGACTCCATCGTATTTGCGCGTAATGTACGCGTTTTAGGACCTCAAGGCCGTGCAGCCACCCATGCAATGATGGATAAAGTATCTGGCTCAGGCCAGGTTCTCTTAAGAGGCCTTATTTCACCGGATGAAGTTCTGGTTGATTCAAAACTCTACCGTGAAGAGGTGTCTGTTGGCAGGGCGTTAGCCGTTAAAAAATATTGGCAGGACCAGGGACTCGATATTTCGCATATTAAAATATTGCACCATAGCCCGGATTTAATGGGCAGAGCCGTTGAGGCAGTTTTCCGTGGTTAAGTTTCTACTTCCTGCTCTTTTAATGTTACCGCTGACTGGATTAGTGGCTGAGACAGCCATCGATCAGTCAACTTTAGGGTCGTTGCAGAATTCCACTGTCAAAACGACAACGGTAGAAGATCAGTCAAAAGTCTGGAACATCAATCCAGATGAATGGACGCGCTACCAACAGATTATGCAGGGTCAGGGTAAATATCTGTGGAAGGATCTGGACCCTATTACCGTTCTTGGACTGAATGCGCGATCAGACAGCGAAAGATATCGGTATGCAGAAAAGCTGGCAATACAGGAGTTTGAAAATACTCAAAAAATCATTTTACTAGATCGTGCATACAATGATGCCTTTAATAAGCTTTACGGCAAATTGCCGATTGTTGATACATCAAAACTGAATATAGGCCGTGCAAAAGCCTCGCTGCTCTCTGTACCTGAATCTCAGGTAAAAGTGGAATTTGGTGATCGATATATTGTTTTTGCGTCTACAAAATGTAGCGATTGCAACAAGATGATTAAAGAGATTTTATCGTCACTAGAGCTAGGGGTATCCGTTGATATTCATTTTAAAGATGATAGTCGTCAAGCAATAACTCAGTGGGCGGCAAAACAGGGTATTTCTCCGGAGTCCGTAGAAGTTGGAACAATCACTTTAAACCCTGACTCCGCTTTGTACGCCCAGTTTGGGCAACCCGCATTACCTTCGCTGTACTACTACAACAAATCTACTGACATGGTAAACGAAATCAGATGAATCGTTTATTGCCCATCATTCTTCTTCTGATAGCGACTCGGTCTGTTGCAGAGGTTCCTGAATATTATCAGCGCATCGGCGCGATGAAACAAATTCCGGCCTCGCTTGTTTACGCAATCGCAATTCAGGAATCGAGGCCTCCTAGCGGATTAATTGAAGGGGTCAATAAGCCCTGGCCATGGACTTTAAACTGTGATGGACGGGGGTATTTTTTCCCCACTCGTGATGCAGCTTTTAATGTGGCTACAAAATTCATTAGTTCTGGTGTGAGTTGCGATATTGGCCTGATGCAGATTAGCTGGGTTTGGCATAAGCAGCGTTTTAATTCATTAGATGAGGCTTTTGATCCTGCTACCAATATTCAAGCGGGATCTGATTATCTAAAGGAACTCTATATGAAATCCGGTTCCTGGGAGTATGCCGTAGGCGCATACCACAATCCATCCGATCCGATCAAGGCCGGACAGTATCGAGAAAAGGCGCGTACTCATTTAGCTCAAATTATGGGAGTTGTGTTTTGAATGTTCGATTAATCCTTCTAATAGGCTCTGCATTTTTCAATGCAGCACATGCAGCACATGCTGAACCTGTTGTCATTTTTGACAGTGGAAATACAGTCCCAACCTATCCCTACAAGCAAATACTTCAGGGAGTGACTATCCCTGATTTTGGTGAGTTATGGGCTATGAATCGAGCTGTTGAGGTTGATGAGTCCAGTGACCCCTCAGACCCGGTAAATTGGTTGCCGGTTACCACGTCTAAACTAACTCCAGGGGATGTCACGGCTAGGCAAGTTCGCTTTGATCATCTGGCATCGCCCGTGTGTGTTATTGGCAGCGATAAAAAATCGTTGGACTGGATTAAAAAATACCAATCCGCATTATTAAAAAATAATGTCCTGTGCTGGTTGGTATCTGCTAATGACCTCAACGATGTTCAGCAGGTTGTAACGGCTTTGGGTGGCGTATCCATGTCACCTGCAAATGGTGATGAAATCGCCCGCTTCTTTTCCATAAGTCACTATCCAGTGCTGATTACTCAGAGGTTTATTGAGCAATGAGTAATCAATTAGTTGAAAATTTATTACGGCCCCCCGTCGAGCTATTTTCAGCTATCGCCTATGGATTGTTAGCGTTGTTATCAATTCTGGCACCTTCTTATTTTATGATGACGCCAGTTGTTGCAGCTGCCTGTGCAATCGGCCTCTTTATGCTAAGCATTAAAAGGCTGTTACAGGGTTATAAGATCGTGCGTTACCAGCATGGATTAAAACGCATTTCACCTTATGTGTTAAATGATAAAAATATTCCCGTCAGTAACTTGAAATTGTTTTTAGGTATGGGCTTCTTGTGGGATCAGCGCCATGCTCAAAGGCTTGCCGATCTAAATCGCAAAGATGGCCGAGCATACAAAGAACATTCAAAGCTTTTTATATGGGCAAGGTCCTTCGAGTTAAGGCATGAGAAGCATGGCTGGTTTCTGCTTTATCTAAAGGCCTATAAATCATTCATTGATTTTTTAGACAAATTTGGTTGGTTCCCACCATTTAGTCTCTTGAAATGGTTGTTTCTAAACTCCCCCCTGGCAAATTTACCCCCTGTAGGCGGCGAGCCCTCTCTTCATGCGGTAGGACTTTATGAGGGTGAGCGGCCAGTTTCTATGAATATTGCAGATCGCGTGGGCCATACCCTGGTTCTAGGCACTACTCGGGTCGGTAAAACACGACTTGCTGAACTGCTTATTACGCAAGATATTCATCGTGGTGATGTCGTGATTGTATTTGACCCAAAAGGCGATGCCGATCTCTTGATTCGCATGTATGGCGCAGCCAAAAAAGCGGGGCGTTTGGATAACTTCTACTGTTTTCATCTTGGGTTTCCGCATCTCTCAGCGCGTTACAACCCTGTTTCATCCTTTACAAGGATCACCGAAGTTGCCAACCGAATTGCACAGTCTTTACCCGGTGAAGGTCAATCCGCTGCATTCAAGGATTTTGTTTGGCGTTATGTCAATGTAATCGCTCAGGCTATGAATGGTCTCGGCCATAAGGTCGATTACGAAATGATCAGAGAGTATGGCCAGAATATCGAACCCCTTGTGCGCGAGTACATGACGATGCTGGCAGAGAAGCACGATCCTGACGGCTACAAGGATAAGGTTAAGTGGATTCAGGGAGCACTTAAGGACCCTGACAATAAGCAATACCGAATTGCGCGTGAAATGAGTAATCGTGATCATGCTGTTATAGCAATTTGGCACTACTGTAAGGAAGAAGGGTTATTCGATGCGATAGCCTCTAGCTTGTCCAGAACCTTCGAATATGATCGTGGGTATTACGACAAGCTTGTATCCAGCCTGCTGCCACTGATGGATAAGCTAACCTCGGGTAAAGTCAGTGAACTCTTGTCTCCGGATTACCTTGACCAGGACGATGAAAGACCCATCTTCGACTGGGCAACAGTCATCCGCACTAAGTCCATTGTCTATGTCGGTTTAGATGCTTTAACCGATGGAGAAGTCGCTGGAGCGGTCGGTAATTCTATGTTTGCGGATCTTACTTCAATTGCCGGTCGGAAGTATAAGCATGGCGTGGATTCAGGACTTCCTGATACGGTCGAATTTAAAGACACTAAAGTGAGCATCCATGCTGATGAGTTCAATGAGCTGATTGGTGATGAGTTTATCCCGATGCTCAACAAGGCCGGTGGTGCCGGTTATCAGGTGACTGCCTATACACAGACCTGGTCAGACGTAGAAGCACGTCTAAACAATAAAGCTAAAGCAGGGCAGGTAGCCGGTAACTTCAATTCGATGATCATGTTGCGAGTCCGAGAAACCGCAACAGCCGAAATGTTTACGAAGCAATTGCGCGAAGTTGAAATCGATCATTTGATGACAGTATCTGGTGCTACTGATTCTAGTGATATCGACAATGATATGCACTTTGTGTCTAAAACTGAGCAACGTATTACCACACAACAAAGCCAGCTGATTCATCCAAATGATTTCGTTTCCCTACCAAAAGGGCAGGCGTTTGCTTTGCTGGATGGTGGGAAGCCCTACAAAATCAGATTGCCCCTTGCAGATCCAGCGGATCTTGTAGACCTGCCTTCCAATTTGACCGCCATGTCTTCAGAAATGCGTGAAAATTATAACAGCAGCGAAGACTGGTATAACTTTACCCCATCCTTTGATGAAACCAGCATACGCCATTCATTGAATCAGCATCATTCAGTAGGAGCTGCGTGATGGCTGTTGAACAAGCTCAAAAATCAGCACCCAGCCAATATGTGCAGCGCAGCAAGCACATGCCGCTTACCTTTAAGATCATTCATGGATTTTTTGACCTATTGGGTTTTTTATTTCTAGCCTGGTTAATTGCGGTAGCGATTGAATGGGGAGGCATGATTCTGATCTGGCCAGAGGAAGGATCAGGTCATAGTGAGCGAATGTTAAAACAGGAGCTTTCCTATTTGAACGATGATTTTTCTACTTCGATTACGGGTTCCTCTCCGGCAGTTACCGCTTTTGAGGTGGCAACATTGGTTAAGTTCTATGTCTTTGAGTGGACTCATCTGATTCAATTTTATGAGTGGATTAAAGAGGCACCGAACAATGCCTCAAATATCCGGTTATCTATAGCGCGTGTGGCGTGGCAGGTTACTGACTTTTTTCAGGCGCTAATGAACACCACCCTGATCTTTGCAGTTCGTGTCACGGTGGCCACTCTGTCGATGCCTGCCTTCCTACTGATAGGCACTGCTGCACTCATCGATGGATTAGTTCAGCGTGAATTGCGCATCTATGGTGGCGGCATAGAGCGCGCCATGGTTTATCACCACGTTAAGCCCTGGATAAAACCGGCAGTTATGTCTACCTGGTTTTTTTATCTCGGTATTCCTTTTTCTATCCATCCAAATTTGATTTTTGTGCCAGCCATGGTGGTTTTTGGAATGGCTATATTTTTAACTTCTGCATTATTCAAGAAACACTTATGAGCAAACTTACAATGAAAATATTTGCCCCAGCAATTTTGTTTACTTTTTTTCTGAATCCAGTCTTGGCCGATGCTGATCTTGAGCGTTCAAATTTAGCCAAACTGGTACAGGAGATTGATTTCTTACTGACGCGAGTTGATGAAATAAAGCAAGACGCAGCGAGTAGCCAAAGGATTGCATTCCACTATGACACTTTAAAGGTGGATCTTAGCAAAATACGCTCTGGGATTAATGACCATATCAGTCAGTCATTAAAGGCGGGGCGAATTATTAAGCCCTTAACAGGCCAATACCACGATCATCCATAGATTATGTTTGATGCATTTAATATCGCCGCCGGTATTACGGTTGATGATTTAAGTATTTTCTTTAGAACCATCTTTGCAGGTGTTCTGACTATGTGGGCGGCATGGGTAGCCTACAGACAATTTTTCCTACTCACCGGGGAGAAAATAAAACTCGGTGAATGGGGTAAAAACATGATTTTTTTGTTAATTATGTGGGTTTTTTTATTAATTTTAATTGTTGTTTGACTAGAGAGAGAAGAGATATGAAGAAACAAATTAACGCCATAGCGGCTTTTGTGACCGCTAATATTGTAGGTGCTTTTAATACGGTCTATGCCGCGTTACCGACCGCTGGCGCAGTAACAACGGGTGCGGGTGTTACAAACACAACATCCCCGTTCGTATTCGTTAAGGAGTTAATGACATCAGGCGTCGGTATTGCCGCAGTCGCTATATCGGCACTGACAGTGCTGGGTGTTGCATGGACTTCTTACGCGGCTTTTGTTGAGTCCAGACAAAAAGGCGAATGGAAAAACTTTGGGGTTACCGCCTCAATTGGTGTGGTACTGGTATTGGGTGTGGTTCTAATGTCCATTCTGGCAGTGGATTACGCCGCATAGCCATGGCGCTCTTGAAAGACACCGCTCATCGCATCGATAAAGATCCTGTTTTGTTTTTAGGGTGTTCTGGAACTGAGATATTTTCCTTGGCAATCGCTGGAGCCCTGGCAGGTATCGTGTTGGGGATTATTGTCGGTTCGGTCACTGGCTGGTGGTTTTTAATTCTACCCAGTATTTTTATCGGTGCATTTGCGGGTGTCTACAAGGGCGGCAAAGCCATGATGCATAAAAAGGAAGGAAAGCCCGAAGGTTACTACGGGAAAATCATACTTTCTTATTTATCAGATCAGGGCTTTTTAAATTTATTTGTAAAACGTAGCGGCTATTGGAGTATCCGAAAATGAAATTCAAAAGCGTACTGGATAATGAACAACAAGCCAGTCGATTTAAAACGAGGATCATCATTGGCCAGATGGTGTTAATGCTTATCATGGCGATTGGTTGGTCTTCTGCACCGAATCAAATTTCATTGCATTACCCTCCGGATCTTCGATCTGGAGGATCTATGAAGGTCGGTGAAATACATGAGTCCGAAGTGTATTTGTTCACCGGTTATATTCTCCAGCAGCTCAACAACTGGAAAGAAGATGGCGAAACGGATTATCTCAATAAGATAAGCGTTCTTCGCTCATATCTTACGCCAACCTATCAGACTTTTTTGCAACAGGACTACGATGCCCGTAAACGCCAGGGTGAGCTTAGACGCAGAGTACGAAACTGGACCCCAGTAGCAGACGCAGTCTATGAAGAGTCCTTTGTGCAGCCTAAAGGCAAAGACTGGGTTGTCTGGATCGATGTCCACATTAAGGAATATGTCAACGGTGGCATTGTTAAAAATCTCGTCAATCGTATTCCGATGGAAGTCGTTCGCTATGACGTAGATAGAGAAGCAAATCCCTGGGGTCTGGCCTTAAATGGACCGGGTATTTATCAGCCAAAATTGATTGAGGCTAAATAATGAAACAGTTAATCACCCTTATTCTCACCCTGTATTTTATTTCCTTCCGGGCTTCCTATGCGCAACCGGAGGACAGGCTTGAGCATAGGGTCTGGAATAAAACACCCATTCATATCGTATTACCGGTGGGTGAAGAGCGTCGAATCGACTTCCCATTATCGGTAGAACTACAGGTGCCGGCATCGATAAAAACGATGTCAGAACGTATCCAAATTACGGAAAGTGGGAGCGTTTACTGGATGGCGTCTCAATCCTTTAAACGGCAACGGGTGAATGCCGTTACTGCTACTGGCTACTCGTACATCCTGGATATTGAAGCAAGGCCTAAAGGGCATAAACATCCAATTGCTATCGTAGATGAGCGCATACCGGTAGAAGACTCAAAAACAGGGAAACCGGCTAAACAGCCTTATGACTATGATTACGTTGATCTGGTTCGATTTGCTGCGCAATCGGTTTACGCACCGGATCGATTGATTAAAGATTTGCCTGGTGTTCGGCGTCTAGAGATCAACGCTGATCATTTACCCCTGGTTAAGGGCGGTGATCTGTTGACGGAACCTATGGCGCAGTGGGTAGCATCTACCATCCCCAGTTTATACGTTACTGCTGTCCGAGTTACCTCTAATTCGTTGAATAAAACCACTCTCGATCCCCGATTGCTCCGGGGTGATTTTCTTGCAGCATCCTCACAACATGCGTATGTGAATGCAGCGGGTGAACAAGGTGATACCACGACCTGGTATTTAATATCAGATAAACCGCTCAGCGAGGTGTCTCCATGAACCGCAATAAACTGCTACTTCTACTGGTGGTGTTTATCGTCATCGCTGTCTTGTGGTTAATGCTGAAAGTCAGTTCTGACAGTGATGAGGCCTCTATACCGTCCAGTGGTGCTATTTCGGCTCCCGCTCCAGAAAAACAGATTACCGATGCTGAGCGTGATACCTATGTGAATACATTGGCGACTATGAATGAGCGCAACCGTTTATTGGTAGAGCGATTAAATGCTCTTGAAAAAGCCCAGACCAATAAAAACAGTGACCAAATGGTGGCTGAACTGGTGAATCAGAAAATTGACGAAAGATCCAAAGGCGTGTTTGAGGGTTATCAGGCTAAATTTGACGCATTATTACAAGGGTTGCCTGGTGTTAATGCCGGTGGGTCACGCGCAGAAAATAAACAGTTTAAACCGAATCCAGCCAATGTGCCTTCCGGACTTGGCTTTGATAGCTTATTGAACCCTGGTAATAATATAACGGGCAGTGCAACGACACCTTCCGGCAACCGTTTAACGGCGACAGAGTTACAGGGTTATCAAAATGATCAGCTGGTGACGATATCGCCTTTCACTAGAGTCGCTTTCAGCAATGATGATAAAGAGCCTGTCCCTGTCACTATTACCGGTGTTCCCATCAGGGATGAATCAGCATCAAATCTTCAGCGACAAACCAAAGCGGGTAAAAGCGATGACAAAGGCGAGCGGATACCTTTCTATACCATTCCTCGAAATGCCACGCTGTTTAGTAATACCACGTTAACGGCTCTGCTCGGCATTGTTCCAAATGACGAGGGCAGTGTGCTTGATCCTATTCGTTTTAAGCTCATAACCGGCCCTCAAAATCTGGCCAGTAATGGTCACTTCATTCCAGGCATACGCGATATTGTATGGTCGGGTATTGCCATCGGTAATCGAGAAATGTCCTGTGTGCGCGGCGAGGTTCACTCCGTCACGTTCACTTTTGAGGATGGCAGAATCTATACCCAGTCATCAACTCGGGATGGCGATACCAAGACAACCAATATCCGGAAAATACTGGGTTATATCTCGGATACTCGTGGAAAGCCCTGTCTGACTGGACAGTTAATTACCAATGCTCAGGATTATTTAAAAGATCGAATGATTGCGGCAGGTGTTGGTGCCACGGCTGATAGCTTTGCGGCTACCCAGGAAACGACGACAGTCAGTGATGGTATAAGCCAATCATTCTTCTCTGGTGACAAAGGAGAGTATATCGCGGCAGCAACGCTTTCCGGATCATTAAAAGAACTCACTGACTATCTGCGTGATCGCCAGCGCAACGCAATTGACCTCGTTTATCTCGATGGCGGGAAAGATGTCGTACTCCATGTTGAAGATGAAATCACCATCGATTATTTAACCAACGGTAGGAAGCTAGAATATGCCAATCAAATACCCACACAACCGTCAGCTGTCCGTAATTTTGATTAGTCTTGCCCTGGTATCAGGGTGTAGCAGTCAAAAACTTATCCCTGATACGGGTGACGAGATATTGAATGTTTATAAAAACCATGTTGGATCGATTGATATTGTTCCGAAGATGTTTAGGGAGTTACGGAATGACAGGCGTGATCTTACGGGTTATACCCGCGATGCAAATAATGAAATAAGCCAGACTTTTCCCCGTCTGCCGAACCCTGAACTAAGCCTGTATGTCTTCCCGCATTTCAGTCGAAAAGGGCATCCGGTACCGGGCTATAGCTCTGCATATTTAATGTATGAAAAGGATGAATATGCGATGCCTGGGGAGTTGGTTCAATGAGCCAGACCACTATTCTTGCTATGGGTTCGACTCCTATAAAGACAGCCTCTTTATCTGACTGGTGGCAGGGCATATCACCAGCATTCCATGAACCAAAAGGTGAATCCAGTCGGTTTTATGTTGAGATTTGTCAAATGGCCATGGATGTTCTATCCATTGAAGGGGAGGGTATTAGCAATAAATCGATACTGGATTTATTACTTGATAGAGATCGGATGCAGAAGCTATCCCTGCAAAACGGGTTAAGCAATCTCCTAAAGCTAAAAATTACCGGCTACCTTCAGTATGACGATCGGTACAGGGCAATAACACTATCCACCCTGACGTCAATATTGAGTGATTCAGAATCTCCGGATATCGCTCAATATATGGAGGCGTCACATGTCTGATGCCCCAAACGATGGCGTAGTGATGCCTGAATCATCCGCCGACAGTTTTAACATTAAGTTGGCCATCCAAAAATTATTGGGCGTATTACCGACTGATGGCGGTCAACCACTGTTAGCGGAAGACTACGAAGCCATTTACAAGGAGCCGCCATCATTTACTCAATTCCTGCCCTTCAAGGATTTCGATAATGATCAGCAAGTGTTCATCATGGATGATGGCCTTAGCGTAGGCACGGTGTTTGAGTTAACGCCCATTGATGTAGAAGGTCAGTCCCAGAAGGTTCTTGAAATCATCGAATCCGGTATCCAGCAGGCCTTACAGCGATTACCTGGTGATCGAGATTATCCAATCATTGTTCAAACGTATTTGAACGATGAGCCCATCACCGATCTGGTTGAAAAACTCAGAGCTTATGCAACGGATGAAGCCAAAGAGACCAAGCATCATGAATTATGGATGCGTGAAATAGAGGAGCATATTCAGCACCTGGCCAAAGAGGATGGTTTGTTTCGTGATACGGTGGCGCAGTTCAACTGGAATGGACAGTATCGAAAAGTTCGTTGCGTGATCTATCGTAAAAGTGATAAATCCGATTATTTAACGAAATCTGGCTTACCTATACCCGGACGCGGCACTCCTGCAACGGATTTAAACGATGCGGTAGAATCGTTTATCAGCGCGTTGCGACAAATCGGTATTGAGTCAAGACGTTATAAACCTTCCGATTTATACAACTGGTTACTACCCTGGTTCTCACCCAATCCGGACAGTTTTAATTCTCCCCAGGAATACCTCAAAGCAAGACCGTTTCCAGATGATGATTCCTGTATTGGTATCGGTGCCGATTTATCGGAAATGTTATTCACAGGGTACCCGGAGTCGGATAAAGAGAGCGGCATCTGGAAATTCCATGGAATGCCTCATCGATTAATTTCTTTGCAGGCCATCGATAATCCACCCGCAACCGGTATCCTGACCGCTGAGATACAAACTCACGCTGGATCAACGGCATCGATGTGGGATCTATTGCCTAAAGGCTCTACTTTTGTGACAACCATTGTCATAACCTCTCAGAGTGTCGTAGAAAAGCACTGCAACCATATTATCGAAGCCGCAGGGCAGGGTAGCCCCGCCGCGAAGCAGGCGGCTAAGCAGGCGCATAGCGCGTTAGATAATATGGCCTCCGGACATGGTCTATATCCTACTTTTTCTGGCGTGTATATACGGGCAAAAACGGAAGTGGAGTTGTCTCGTAAAGCTCGGCAAGCCGTTACCATTTTGTCCGCCTCTAAATTTAACCCCATCGAGCCAAAGTATGACCCAACCGCTTTAGATACTTATCTGCGACATCTCCCGATGGCTTTTGATTACCAATTGGATCAACGGCAAGGAAAAAGTACTCGTCTTACTTATACCAATCACCTGGCTTGTTATCTACCGTTATATGGGCGTGGTCGAGGAACGGGTAACCCTGGGAATCTATTTTTTAATCGCATTGGTGAACCCATGCTATTTGATCCGGTTAAAGATAAAACTCGCGTTGCACATGGCCTTATCTTCGGGCCGACGGGTGCTGGCAAGTCTGCTCTTATCAATTACCTGGTGTTGCACGACATGGCCATGTTGAAGCAACGGCTCTTCATCATCGAAAAAGGTAACAGCTTTGGTTTAACAGGAAAGTATCTGGCGTCAACGGGACTGACTACCAATATGGTTACATTTGGCACGACTTCTGATATTTCACTCCCGCCGTATGCCAAGGCCTTTGAAGCGCTCAATCAAGCGGAAGTCAACGAAGAGGCCATGGAAGTAGCGTTAAGCGCCTCTGTTGATATCAAATTTGATAGGCAGGGTGGACTGGATGAAGACGATGATGAGCAGGATGAACGTGATTTTCTGGGAGAGATGGAGCTTTTAACGCGCTTAATGATTACCGGCGCTGACCCCAAAAAAGAAGGTGAAATTGAACAGCCTGATAAATTATTAATACGTCGAGCCATACTTGATGCGACTCGTGAAGCTCGCGATGGGATAAAGAATTACGTCATCATCAGTGATGTCGTCAGACAGTTCAAAAAATACTCGACTAAAGATGACTTAACCCAGAAACGGAAAGATAAAATAGTTCATCTGGCTGAGTCACTGGAATACTGGACGCAAGGCTTGCATGGCCGATTTTTTAATAGACCGGGCAAACAGTGGCCAGAGGTTGATGTCACTATTTTAGATATGGGCATCCTGACCAGTGAGCAGTACCAGGACATGCTGGCAGTAACCATTATTTCTCTTATTAACACCATCACCGATATCGGTGAAAAATATCAAAACACGGGCCGACAAACACACGTCTATACGGACGAAGGCCACGTTATCACGACTAACCCAACCCTGGTTAAACCCTTCGTATTTGGAGCCAAAACATGGCGCAAATTGAACATCTGGTTACGTCAGGGAACACAGCAACTCAAAGATTATCCCAAAGAAGCTGAAAAAATGCTGGATCTGTCCGAGTGGTGGTATTTGATCAATACCA
>CALCSG010000474.1 GCA_937894085.1 uncultured Gammaproteobacteria bacterium
GATTCTGGCCTTCGCCAGAATGACGCTAGTCGCTTAACTTACCGGCATTGGGGTCTGACTAATTTGTCAGTGCTTCATTCTGGCGTTTGATATTAATCAGGTTGACTATGCGGTCGACCAGCGCTTCTTCTGAAATAGGTTTGGTAATAAAATCATTGGTTCCTGCACCGAATATGCCGGTAAAGTCTGTTACTTCGTCTTTTCCGGGCTCAACTGTCATTAACAGTATAGGTAAGGTCAGGAAATCAAAATTCAAGTCCTTTCTAACCTTCTGTATCAGCTCAAATCCACTCATTTCCCGGGTTAGTGTTAAATCACAAATTAATACATCGTAACTACCTTTATGGTCTTTCTCGAAATCCATTCTCAGTTCATTTAAGGCGGTTTCACCATCTTTAATATGTAAATATTTAAAATTATTTTTATCCAGAATAGAAGTTGTTATGGCTGCCGAGGTAGCACTTTGGTCGACGTACAGAATTTTTGCCGATAATCCATTGTCCTTACCCAGGAAGTTACAGATAAAATTAACCAGTGCCTTGTGGCCTTCTGCCTTATCAAAATAAGCGGTAATGGCTGTATTGGTATTATCTTCATCCGGATCGATGATATTGGTGGTGGTATCTCCTGATACAACGAAGATTGGCGTGTCACGATTTTTTTGCTGATTACGAATCTCAGTGATCATATCGTAGCCATTCATATCGGGTAGAGATAGCCCTGTTGTAATGATTTCAAAGTCATAACGTTTGGAGGCAGTGAGCGCTTCTTTAGCAGTGCCGCAGGCAATAATATCGATGTCAGGAAGATTCAACAGTAATTCTTTAAAAAGAATGGTTCTGGTGGAATCAGAAGCATCAACGATAAGCAGTCGTTTTTTAAAAAGCATAAATCTATTTAGGTTCTATTTCGTTTAAATGGCGGGCTACTGCCAGCCAGGATCCAGCAAGACCGAGCAAGGTGCTAAAACAAATAATGATTAAAAAGTCGGTAAAGCCAAAAGTAATTAAATGATACTGAGACTGGTATAGCATGTTTAGAGTAGAAATGGGGCCCGATAAAGCAATTAAACTTAATTCAACAATTAACCATGATAGTAAACCGCCAAATAAGCCATACCAGACACCACTGTATAAAAAAGGACGACGAATAAACGAGTTGGTCGCCCCGATTAATTTTGTAACGATAATTTCCTGGTATCTATTCTGAATATCGAGCCGTATGGTGTTGCCTATAATCAATAATACGGCGAAGCTGAATAACAGGCTAATAATAATGACCGTCCGTTTTGCTATTTCTATGATGGTAAATAACCTTTCCAGCCATTCAGTATCGAGTTTTGCTATGTCTACCTGAGGAAGTGCCTGTAGTTTTGAGAGCAGAGTTTTTATGGTCAGGGTATCGGTTTCAGGTGTTGGTAGCACTATCACAGCATGTGGTAACGGGTTGCTTTCCAGGTGATCAAGGCTTTTTCCAAAACCGGAGTTTTGTTTAAAATCTTCCAGTGCCTGAGTATTCGATATAAATACGGTTTCAGCTATGTCCTCGCGGTCCTTAAGCTGGTTATTAAACTGCTGTGCCTGTGCAGTACTTAGGTCCATTTTTAAATATAGAGTAATTTGAGTGCTGGCTCTTAAATCACCTGAAATACTTTGTATGTTTTTTAATAATAAATAAAAGCCACCCGGTAAAGTCAGCGTGATGCCAATTACAGCAACGGTCATCAGTGTCGAAGAAGGGCTGCGATAGACTTTTCCAAGGCTGAAAATCAGGGACTGAAAATGATGTAGTAACCAGGCAGAGATCTGGTGCAGGAAATTAGGACGATGCTGGTGTTTATTGTCACTCATAGGAATTTTCACTCCTTTCAAGATCGTTATGAATGATTTTCCCTCTATTCAAGGTTACTACTGGTTTTTGCAGCTCTTCTATCAGGTTAAGATCATGACTGGCCACCAGTACGCTTACGCCCACCTGATGGAAACCGACAAATATTTGCATGATTTCGCGCGACAGCACGGGGTCAAGGTTTCCCGTAGGTTCATCGGCCAGCAGTAACATGGGTTTGTGGACAACGGCACGCGCTATACCTACCCGTTGCTGTTCACCTCCAGAGAGGGTGATGGGCATAGATTTTTCCTTATTTAATAGACCCACCTTATCCAGCGCGGCGCGAGTTCTTTTAGCTATTTCATGATGCGCGTAACCCTGGATAATTAAGGGCAGGGCGACATTGTCAAATACCGGCCGGTCAAACAGTAGTTGATGATCCTGAAAGATAATACCGATATTACGGCGAATATAGGGTATGCGTGAACTGGCCAGTGTATTTAAATTTATTTTATTCAGTATGGCCTGACCACGAGTCGGTTTTTCTATTAGAGAGATGATTTTCAGTAATGTACTTTTTCCGGCACCTGAGTGTCCGGTTAAAAAGGCCATTTCACCTGCCTGTAAACTCAAGGTCACATTGGATAACGCTTCATGACCGCCCGGGTAGCGTTTAGTAATATTGTGAAATTGAATCATGACTGATGATTTGTATTTATATTTAAAATAACTGGTTATTTATTATTAGGTAATTTATCTGAATATCCAGCACTTGCCTGTTAAAACGACACTATACAATGACAACTGGTAACAGGTTTATTCTAGCTGATTGTTTGACTTGCTGGAATGAAAGTTGGTTTATATTTTTGACCGGGCAAAAATTTAACATGGGCTAATTGCCTTAAACCGGTTATTCCCGATCTAACAGAGCCTTAATAAACTCTGTAGAATCAAATACCCGTAAATCCTGCGCCGTTTCACCAACGCCAATAAATCGAATTGGGATTTTCATCTGTTGAGCAAGGCTGAATACGATGCCGCCTTTAGCCGTGCCATCCAGTTTGGTCAGGGTAATACCGGTTATCCCCAGTTTTTGATGAAAACTTTTAGCCTGGGCCAGTGCATTTTGACCGGTGCCGGAATCCAGTACCAGCATAATCTCGTGGGGTGCTTCGGGATCAATCTTGGCCATAACGCGCTTAATTTTTTCAAGCTCATTCATCAGGTTATCCTGTGTGTGCAGGCGTCCCGCTGTATCGGCGATTAATATATCTATATTACGAGATTTGGCAGATTGTAATGCATCGTAAATTACCGAAGCCGCATCCGCACCACTGCCCTGACTGATAACAGGTACATCCAGTCGATCACCCCAGGTTTGCAGCTGTTCTACCGCAGCGGCGCGAAATGTATCACCTGCTGCCAGCATGACACTGAGACCCTGTTCCTTAAATTGTTGAGTCAGCTTACCAATGGTGGTTGTTTTTCCAGCTCCATTAATACCTGTCATAAGGATAACAAACGGGTTCTTTTGCCGGTCTATCTTTAGAGGCTGGTTAGTGGAAGCCAGAATCTCCTGCATCGATGCTTCTAATGATTGAAAAACACTTTCATCATCATTCAGTTGATTTCTGGATAATGCTTCTGTCAGGCGGTCGGTTATTTTTTGTGTGGCTTCTATCCCGACGTCAGCCATCAGTAACTGGTCTTCGAGCTGTTCGAGTAATGCTTTATCAATTTTTTTCTGGCCAAGAAAAATATCGCTAATACCCGAAGTGAAACTGGCTCGGGTTTTTGATAGTTTACTTTTCAGGCTGGAGAATATTCCTGGCTTTTTATGCGGGGTATTCTCACTTTTAGTTTTGGTTTTTTTGAAACCGAACATAGATTGCAGTGTCATATCGTGGGCGGAGGCGATATGCTAACAGAAACGCTGCAAGATTGAATATTAATTGTTAAAGACTGGAATCGTATTAGATGAATAAAAACCTGTTTCTTTTATTAACCCTGTTTACAGCTTTACCGCTGCAGGCGAATACTGTGGAAAGCATGCTCGATAACGGTATGAAAATTATCGTGCGGGAAGATCATCGGGCACCTGTAGTGGCTACTCAGGTGTGGTATCGAATTGGTTCGACTTACGAACATGATGGCATCACTGGTGTCTCTCATGTACTTGAGCACATGATGTTCAAAGGCACTAAAAAGCTCAAGCCGGGAGATTTTTCAGAAATTATTGCGGCCAATGGCGGCAGCGATAATGCCTTCACTTCGCAAGATTTTACCGGCTATCATCAGCGTATCGCCAGTGATCGACTGGAAATTTGTCTTGAGCTGGAAGCAGACAGAATGCGCAATGTCATATTTCTACAGGAAGAGTTTAAAAAAGAAGTAGCCGTGGTTCAGGAGGAGCGCCGCTGGCGTGTAGACAACAAACCTAAATCAAAGTTGTTTGAACAATTTTATGCGACAGCCTTTCTGAGTAGTCCTAAACGTATACCAACCATTGGCTGGATGGGTGACCTGGAAAATTTGCAGATGCAGGATGCTGCTGACTGGTATCAGAAATGGTACGCTCCAAATAATGCCACACTGGTCGTTGTCGGTGATGTGAATAGTGCTGATGTTATACAACTCGCCACTAAATATTTTGCCGATCTAAAGCCATCCGACATTCAACCTCCCAAACAAACTCCTGAAATAAAGCAAAATGGTGAGCGGCGGATTAAACTGTATGGACAAACTGCCAACCCTTACATGATTATGGGCTATAAAACTCCGGTTTTATTAGGCAATAAAGAAAACAGAAATGATGTGTATGCACTGGATGTTCTGAGTGCCATTCTTGATGGTGGTAGCAGTGCCCGTATTGCTAAACATATGCTGCGAGGTGATGAAATAGCGGTTGAAGCTGGTACATCTTATGATCCTTTTGATCGTCTGGCTGGATTGTTTTTATTCGCAGGTACGCCTAACAAGGGTGTGACACCTGAGCAACTGGAGGCCGCGTTCACAGCTGAAATTAAAGATTTACAGGATAATGAAGTCTCTCAACAGGAACTTGATCGGGTCAAGGCACAGGTAATTGCCAGTAAAGTATTCGAACGGGATTCTATGTTTTATACGGCGATGCAAATTGGCATGCTGGATAGCATTGGTCATGACTGGAGAATAATGGATAGCTATGTGGATGATATTCGCGCAATTACTGCACAGGACGTACGACGTGTTGCCGCGGAATATTTTGATTCCAGTCAGTTAACGGTTGCCACTTTATGGCCAGAAAAACAGGATTCCAAATGAAACATTTAATTAAATGGGGGGCTCTGGTTTTATCAACCGTGGTCATGTTAGGTCTGCAGTCGGCTCAGGCTCTGGATATTAAAACCTGGACGACCTCAAATGGGGTCAAGGTATTATTCGTGGAAAGTCACGATTTACCGATGATCGATGTGCGCCTGGGATTCAAGGCAGGCAGTTCACGTGATGGACAGCAGTATGGTGTTTCCAGGCTGGTGAACGCGCTGTTAGTGGAAGGCACCGGTGAACTATCAGCCGAAGATATCGCGGAGAAATTTGAGTCTGTGGGCGCTGAATTAGGGCATAACTCGTTACGCGATATGGCATTTGTCAGCTTACGAAGCTTGTCTGATAAGGTGCTGTGGGAACAAGTGGTGGATACCTTTGCGAGAGTTTCTGCATTACCATCGTTCCCACAGGATGCCATTCAACGTGACCGTAAATCGATGTTGATCAGTTTGCAAAACCGCAAAAAAGAAATTAGTAATGTAGCTGAAGATAGTTTTTTTCATAATCTGTATAAAAATCATGTATATGAAGTAGGTCAGCATGGCACTAAACCCACTCTGGAATCGATTGTCCGTGATGATCTGCTACATTTTCATGCTAAATATTATGTCGCTAACAATGCGGTTTTAGCTTTGGTTGGTGATTTAACAGCAGAAAAAGCCAGGCTATATACAGAGCAGTTAACGCAGTATCTAAAACCAGGACAAAAGGCTGACTCCATTGCGCCTGTCACTGTGGAGAACAAAGGGCAAACCATTAAGATACCTTTCAACACCTCGCAGACTCATATCTTGCAGGGGATTCCTGTGATGGCACGCAATGATGCAGATTATTATGCTTTATATCTGGGAAATCATATTCTGGGTGGCAGTGGTTTCAGTTCTCGTTTAATGCAGGAAATTCGCGAAAACAGAGGGTTGAGCTATAGCGTCTATAGTTACTTTTTACCGATGGAAAGTAATGGCCCGTTTCAGATGGGATTACAGACAAAAAATCATCAGGCTGATGAAGCTGCTCAATTATTGCAACAGATGCTGGAAAATTTTATCAAAGATGGCCCTACCAGCGAAGAAATAGAACATGCTAAAAAGAATATAACCGGCAGTTTTCCGTTAAAAATTGATAGCAATGCAAAAATAGTTGAGAACCTTTTTGTGACTGGATTCTATGATATGCCGCTGGATTACCTGGATCGCTTTAATGCAAATATTATGGCGGTGAGCAAACAGGATATCAAAGATGCTTTTGAGCGTCGGGTTAAGCCTGAACAGTTAATTCGCATCATTGTCGGTGCAGAGTCATAGCCGTTAAAAGGGTTAGAAAATCGGTTAACAGGCCGTCAAAATCACAGATACGCATAATTGGCGGGCAATGGCGCGGAAGTCGACTGGATGTGCTGGATAAAAAGGGCTTACGTCCTACGCCTGACCGCATCAGGGAAACCCTGTTTAACTGGTTGAATCTTGAAGTTGCGGGGTCTCATGTACTGGATTGTTTCGCTGGTGCAGGAGGTCTGGGCATGGAAGCGGCATCACGTGAAGCTAAACAGGTGACGCTGGTAGATAAAGATCGCGCTATCAGTAGCAACCTGTCGAGTTTATGTGATCGGTTAGGCGCTAAAAATACTCAAGTCGTTCATAGTGATGTGCTGGTGTACCTTGCAACAGTCAGTGAGTGTTATAACCTGGTGTTTATCGACCCGCCGTATGATTTTCCCGAATTACGCACTCTGGTGCTCGAAGAGTTGATTGAGCGTCAATTACTGTGCGACGGTGCCCTAATTTACCTGGAATGGCCTTTAGAGCAGAAAATGCCGTTAAAATATGCCAACCTGTCCTGGGTTAAACAAAAAAAAGCCGGACGAGTGAGCTATGCTATAGCGCAATGGAGCGTAAGTCGTTAGAATCCCACAACTTTAAATTTGCATTGAAAAATCTTGAGTATCAATTCTATAGCCATCTATCCAGGAACGTTTGACCCGGTAACCTGTGGACATACCGACGTATGTAGACGTGCGTTAAATATGTTCGAACATGTGGTTATTGGAGTAGCTGATAATCCTCAGAAAAAACCTTGTTTTACACTTGAAGAGCGTATTGACATGCTCAATATCGTGTTTAAGGGAGAAAAGAATGTGTCGATTAAACCTTTTTCCGGATTATTGATAGATTTTGCCCGTGAATGCAATTCAAAGATAATTCTTCGCGGATTACGTGCAATTTCAGATTTTGAATTTGAGGTGCAACTGGCTGGCATGAACCGCACACTGGCGCCGGAAATTGAAACGGTGTTTTTAACCGCATCTGAACAGTTTGCTTTCGTTTCTTCCAGCCTTGTGCGAGAAATTGCCAGGCTGAATGGAGATGTATCCCACTTTATCCATGCTGAAATACATACACGATTAACTGCTAAACTGGCAGCCGCTAAATTTTAATATTGGCTGTTTGATTGAAAGATTTTTATTTTACTAACAGGAGTAAACCATGTCCTTGATTATCACTGATGAGTGTATTAACTGTGATGTCTGTGAGCCAGAGTGCCCGAATGAAGCAATTTCACCGGGTGATGAAATTTATATTATCGATCCCGATAAATGTACTGAGTGTGTAGGTCATTATGAAACTTCTCAATGTGTAGAGGTTTGTCCGGTCGACTGTATTCCAAAGGACCCGGATCACGTGGAAACAGAAGAACAGTTAATGGAAAAATACCACATACTGACCGGGACCTAGGAACCTGGTGGGTTAAGGTGACTGATAATCCTCAACCCGCTTACCCGGCACGTCAAATTAGCGGTTTTCATACCGATGAGCTGGGTGACTGGGTAGCCGATCTGGAATGCGGCCATACACGTCATGTTCGGCACCATCCGCCCTGGCAAAACCGTCCATGGGTCATATCAAAATCTACTCGCAATCAACAGTTGGGCAAACGATTAGTGTGTAAAAAATGCCTTCCACAGTTAACTTGAAATTTTTTGGTGATAAAAAAATTGAAGATAAACATCAACATTTAACATTATCTTTTAGACGCCCGGAAGCCATATGATAAACACGTTACTCGCCCAGCGAAAAAATATCTTGTAGAAGCAGGAAAATGGATGTTACCTGTGTCCACTCAAACGCATCAGTTGTCTTCATAAAATATTACTCAGGTTATTTTGATGGTATTCAGTAAATCTTATTTTCTACTGCTGATATTGATGTTCGCAGCGGTTGCAGAAGCGAACTCAAGTATCAAAGATGACTATTTCCTGGCGATAAAAGGTGGTATCAGCCTGGGCAGTTATGAGACAGGCTTGAATCGATCGCTGTTGAAATACATTCAGCACAAAGAACAATCGCAGCTGGCTCAACTGGTTGCTTTTTCCGGTGCGTCAGCTGGCAGTATTAACAGCGTTTTATCAGCTATTGACCACTGCATTGTGGACAAAACGATTGATAGCGGGTCACTCCGTATGACTGATTCACTTGAAAATAACTTCATGCAATGGACATGGGATATTGGCATCGATGATCTGGTACCTACCGGACAGCAAAGTATTCAGAACATTGACCTGGCACTATCCCCTCAGCAACAGCAGGGTAGCATTTTTTCCAGAGCCGGATTTGCCAACAAGAAAGCGATAATCAAAGAGCTGTTGAAAAGAAATGCACAGCCGGGCTGTAAAATTATTATTACCATGTCAATTACTATGGTTGAGCCCTATAGCTACCAGATAAAGGAGATTGGTGAAACCATCAATTTACAACGCTTTGTGATTCCAGTTGAAGTGCTCGAAGTGGATGGTAAGTTGAAGTTTAAAAATTTTTCAGTGACCTCATTAGAGTACCAGCAGGATACGATTAAAATCCCCAGCGCTTACTTAAGGCTGGTAGAAAATGAACAGGACTTTATTAGTTTTGATGATGTATGGAACCTGGCTCTGGCCTCCAGTGCATTCCCTCTGGCCTTTGAACCGGTGTCATTGTCATTTTGTTTTCCACACGAACTTGAGCAGCAGAACCAGCAGGATCAAGCGCAGGCTCGATGTACTTCCGGTAGGGCGAATAAAGCATATTTCAGTGATGGTGGACTGTTAGATAATTCACCCATCGGGGTCAGCCTGGAAGTAGCAACACAACACAAAAACGGGCCGCTAAAAAATATCAAACTGATTTATATCAACCCGGATTCCTACCGGACCAAAGGCGGGGAGGTCAAGAAACGTACACAAAGTCAAAGTCGATCCGGGTTATGGGATTACGGCATATACATGGCGGAATCATTTCTAACCGCAAAGCAACAGGAATATAGATCGGCTCTGCGCAAGATATTAAACCTTGACGCCAGGTCCTATTACATGACTAACCGCTATCATCACCTGTTGGCTGATCTTCACTATCACTTTGGCGCCTTTTATGCGAAAGAGTTTCGCTACCATGATTACCTGGTAGGTATTTATGATGGAGCAAATGTGATTGCACAGATTGAATGCGATAATCGCTCTGCTTTTGAAAAAAACATCAACCGGTTAAATACAGATTACCGCAATTGTGTACGTGAAGAGGTTCTCAAGTGGATACTGGATAGTCCTGTTATTGATCCAGTTGACCATTCTGTAGATGCACAAACCCGACGGGTTTCCAGTAACTTTTTTAAATATTTATATAATACTGAGTTTGATAAATCACTGGTTATACAGCAGCTGGAGAGTAACAGGTATATAGCGTTGACCAGGGCTTTTGGCACTGTAAATAAAACTGGAAGTGATGACCTGAATTATTCGCTCTATCTGCAAAACCTGGATAAACTAAAACTTAAGTTGAATCTTAATGAGCAGGATGATCTGTATAAAATACTTTATAGCGGTAAGAAATACACCTCACAGAAAGTATCACAGATTTATGAAAACATTATCCAGATGCAGTCGTTAGCCGCGGGTTGTGTTGCCTGTGAAAACGAACTGGCGAATGAAAAAATTGGTGATGCACTAAAGGTGATTAAACCGGTTGTAGATTCTTATCTGGACCACCTTGATTCTGGTATCTGGCCCTTACCCATCAAAGAAACTATTGCTATCAAATATGGTTTTAATATTTCGCAAAAAAATCAGCTGCTGAGCCTGGAGTTCAGACCAAAATCTTTACGCTTCAAAAACATTAGCACCGATTTTGGTGTTGCAATACAACACTTTGGTAACGAACTGGCTAATGATAATTACCGCAGTGCTTCGGTCGGGTTATCCTATCATCGGGATAGCGTAGTATTGCCTACGCTGGGATTTGGCTATCAATATGAAACTAAAGGCGACACGGTGTATGCCAGAGATCTTAATTCAGTGTATTTAAAAGCCAGCCTGTTAGATGAAGTATTCAGTATTAAATTTTTATACCGGCTGGATAAAGTTGAACAATATGCAATTACTACCAGAGATGACGTGGCCATTGAGCTGACTACAGATCTTTCAAAAATCTGCCAGATGATATTCCCCAGAGTTTGTAGATATTAGTATGCAGAAAATAACGGATTCGCTGTCCCCCTGGTGGGGAACTTTCAACTTCGAGCTGGACCAGAGCAAATTATGGCGTCTGGGTCCGCTGACCATGATCCTGCGCTGCCTTAGCGGGGAATGGCAAGTTTCTTATGAACGCATTGAACAATACGAAGACTCTGATATCAGTGTTTCTGATACCGATAGTATTCCAGAGGATCTGCCCGAGTTAACACGCTATGTCTTTCGTAACCCCTGCAGGAGTTTGAAAATCACTCCTTTACTGGCCGACCGCCCGGTAATCTCGCGCCCGCGCATACCTTTTAACCTGAGTGCTGGAGAAGAAATCACACTGTATGTGAGTTCACCGTTATGGATTGAACTGAGTGCGGGTAATAATGCTAAAAAGCTCGGTGAATTGTCTATTCAACGTCCTTCAGATACCTGGTTTGGTCCTTCAACTCTGCAAGGCGAACTATGTTATGCAACTACCACGCATTGCCGGATTAATCTGGTTGAGATTCCTGAAAGGCGATATCGGGCAATTACTCCGGTGATCATTCGCAATAATGCCGATACCACTTTATCACTGGAAAGACTTAATCTGCCTTCGCCTCAACTGTCCATTTATACGTCAGATGATGGTCGATTGTGGACTTCAACAGTCAAACTGACTCGAGAAAAAGATGGTGATATGGCTGCGCTTAGAGTCATTCATAAGCCTCCGAAAGAAGCCCCGGAAGCGATTATTTTAAGTCAGCCTCGAGTGGCCAGCGAGGCCGGAGTTTTTATCCGTGCTTTTAATGCAGTGTTTAGTTAATTACCCGAGTAATAAATGATGACCGAACTTTGGACTCAGATTGCCAGCTTTCTCACCAGCGACCGTTTATTAAGTGTGATCCGCGCCTTTATGCTTTTTTCGCTGGGGTTTCTTATCGCAAAGCTGGTGAGTGCTACTGTTGTAAAAATAGTCCAGAACAAGGTTGATAAGCATCGTAATATGCTGCTTAGACGGGGCACTTTTTACCTCATCATATTACTGTTTACGATCAGTGCGCTGAAAGAACTGGGCTTTGATCTGAGTGTATTACTCGGTGCTGCCGGTATTTTTTCGGTGGCGATTGGATTCGCTTCACAGACTTCAGCATCCAACCTGATTAGCGGCCTGTTCCTGGTGGCTGAGCGTCCTTTTAGTGTGGGCGATGTTATCCGGGTCGGAAGCACAACGGGCGAAGTGCTGGCTATTGACCTGTTATCGGTTAAATTACGCACCTACGACAATCTGTATGTACGTTTGCCGAATGAATCATTGATTAAATCGGAAGTCACCACGCTAACCCGTTTTCCGATACGACGAATCGATATACAGGTCGGTGTGGCTTATAAAGAAGACCTGAAAAAGGTGCGTGAAATTCTATATGCCGTAGCCGATAAAAACCCGTTAAGTCTGGAAGAGCCGAAACCGGCATACATTTTCCAGGGATTCGGTGAATCTTCGTTAAATATCCAGTTTTCAGTCTGGGCGAAAAGAGAAAATTTCCTCAACCTGAAAAATAGCATCCACGAAGAAATAAAAAATGCATTTGATGAAAATGGAATAGAAATACCTTTCCCTTATCGAACCCTGTATAGCGGTAGCGTGACGGAGCCGTTTCCTGTCAAACAGGTTAAACCAACTCCGACGAACAGAAATCAGGCTTTGTGAGCTTGTGTATTTCTGGTAGTTAACTAAAACTGTAAATAATGTGGCTTCCAATAATTATCGTGAACAGGCCAATTGCAGTCTGCAGGCTATTATTTAGCCACGTTAGTCCTTTGGCCGATGACCTTAATGGTAGTGCAATGGCTAAAGATAATAAGCCCATTCCCAGCATTGAACCTAATCCAAATAATAATATATAAAGCATGCCCTGCCAGGGAGAATTTATGTTTTCGAGTGTGAGTAATATCAATGCTGCAGATCCGGCCATGCCATGCATCAGGCCGACCAGTAAGAACCTTAAAGGAAATTTATTTTCATGCTGGTGTTGATGATTAGTCTCTGTATGTGTTATCTGGTTTGCATGGGAATGGGCATGAAAGTGAGTTTTGCTCAGATGATTATGCAGGTGAAAGTGTATTTTCTGCCTGATCACACGACGTAGAACATCCGCGCCCAGTATAACCAGCATCACTCCCACCAGAAACTCGAGTGTATGTGCTAGTGATTGCGGTATGATGCTGTCCATCCATATGACTATCGAACCTATAATAAACAGTGTAATGGTATGCCCCAGTCCCCATGCAAGCCCCTGTTTTATAGCCTGCTTAAAAGAATTTTGACTGCTTGCTAGAGCTGCAACAGCAGCAACATGATCAGCTTCCAGTGCATGCCGCATACCCAGTAATAATCCAACCACAAATAAACTGATCATGTTAGCCTGCCCTGTCGCTGATTATCTTTCAGCATGTAATAGATAGCTGTTGTCATAAAGGTTGCAGACAATACTATTTCTCGTTTAATTAAATGCATCATTCTCACCGGGTGATTTTTTCTGCTCTAATTGAGCGGCGGCTATAGCCGCCTGCCCGAGTGATATTCCTCCATCGTTAGCAGGAAGCTGATGTTGGGTAAGTACAGTAAAAGACTGTTGTGTTAATAATTTTTGACAGGCTCCGAGTAAACTCATGTTTTGAAAAACACCACCGCTTAACGCCACAGTTTTTATACCGGTTTCGGCGTTGATTTTGTGGATAACCCGGGTGATAGCCTTCGCCAGACCCAGATGAAAGCGGGCAGAAATATTTGATACTGACAATGATGACTGCAGGTCATTTAGTAACGCAGACCACATCGGAGCGGGATTAATTTCAAGCAGTTCATTTTGTTCGATATCAAAGTCGTAGCCATCAGTTGTTTCCCAGTCCTGCGGATTTATTAAATTCTCCAGTTCAATCGCAGCCTGACCTTCATAACTCTGTCTTTCAATACAAATTCCGAGGGCATACGCAACGCCATCAAATAACCGGCCACAGGAAGAGCTTAGTGGTGAATTCAAACCTTTTTGCATCATCTGTGAAATAGTTTTAAGCGGCTTCCCGGCCAGTTTTTGCATAACGCTTAGATCAGTGTACTGATTTAAAATCTGTGCCCAGTTGCAGTGAGTCTGTAAATGAGCAAAGGTATTACGCCAGGGTTCCAGGCTGGCCTGATTACCACCGGGCATAGGTGCAGGTTTTAATCGCGCCTTGCGTGCAAAACCCTGGTAATCGGCAACCAGAAATTCACCTCCCCAGATAGTGCCGTCTGTACCAAAGCCGAGACCATCCATAGCGACACCAATCACCTTGCCGTTTTCAATACTCCAGTTATTTTCAGCCAGGCAGGAAGCTATATGTGCATGATGATGCTGTACCTCGATCAACGGAATTTGTAATTCTGCGGCCAGTTGACGACCGTAGTTGCTGGACTGATATTGCGGGTGCATGTCAACCGCAATAGCCTGTGGCTGGAACTGGTAAAGTTGATGATATAGCTTCAGGTTATACAGGTAGTCATGCCATGTTTGTGGGTTGTCGAGATTGCCAATATGTTGTGACAGGGTGGCTTTGCCATCGCGCAGTAAACAAAAGGTATTCTTTAACTCACTGCCACAGGCCAGAATATTCAAGTTGTTAAATCTATCAGGCATATTAACAGGGGCAGGGGCAAAACCTCTGGCACGACGATAAATATGGGTTTGTGAAGAATGTATGCGTGCCACAGAATCATCGATACGATTGACAATATCGCGGTCATGTATCAGCAATACATCCGCAATGTTACCGAGTTGTTCAACAGCCTGTTGATTATCAATGCATTGAGGTTGATTAAAACTATTTCCGGATGTTAAAACGATCGGGGATTGCAGTTTTTTCATCAATAAATGCTGCAGTGGATTATTTGGTAACATAAAGCCAAGTGTTTTTTGTGCCGGTGCAATATTGTTTGCCAGTGAATTTTTAGTGTCTTTTTTATGCAGTAATAAAATAGGCGCTGCAGGAGATTGTAATAAACTGGCTTCGGTAGCTGACAGCTCACAATAGTGGCTAATCTGTGTTACTGATCCGGCCAGCAATGCGAGGGCTTTATGTGGCCTGTTTTTACGCTTGCGAAGTTGCTGAACGGCCTGTTCATTGCTGGCATCACAGGCAAGTTGAAAGCCTCCTATACCTTTAATAGCCACTATTTTTCCCTGTTTTATGAGTGCAGCAGCATCAATAAGCGGTTGCTCAGAGGGAATGATTTCGCCTTTGTTATCGCTTAACCATAATTTAGGGCCACAGTCAGGACAGGCATTCGGTTGAGCATGAAAACGCCGGTTGTCCGGATTGTCGTATTCCTGCTGGCAAAGCTCACAAAGAGTGAATTCTGCCATGCTGGTTCTGGCGCGATCATAAGGCAGTCCCTTAACAATGCTCAGACGCGGGCCGCAGTGCGTGCAATTAGTAAAGGCATAAGCATTGCGTCGATTTTGTGGATCATTAATATCTTGCAGGCAAGCGGCACAGGTCGCAGCATCTGCCACCATGCCGGTGTGAATTTCGCTGGCAACACTCTGCACGATGGAAAACTGCTCAAAGTACGAGACAGCTTCTATCACTTCACACTGTATGCTGTCTATACGTGCTAACAGCGGAGGATTATTGCGTAGCTTTGCCAGCATTTGCTGAATTTTTTCTGCACTGGACTGGGCTATGATCTGTACACCTGATCCATCGTTTCTTACTTCTCCCTGTATGCTGAATTCCTTCGCCAGTTGCCACACAACAGGGCGAAAACCGACCCCCTGAACCAGTCCGCAAATGCGGATTCGTTGCTGATGCATGCTAGTTGATTGAGTGAGCATGAATTAATGCACGGTACATACCATACAGGGGTCGAATGAGCGGATGATATGTTGAATTTTGATACTTTTTTCAAGCTCATCGCCTAGTACGGTGCCCTGTAGTGCAAGCTCCAGTGCTCCCGGCTGGTCCTGTGCATCTCTGGGTGAAAAATTCCACGTTGTTGGAGCAATAATCTGATAATTGAGAATGTGTCCATTGTCGATTCTGAGCCAGTGACCAAGACTGCCTCTGGCGGCTTCAATCATTCCAGCTCCCTGGGCCTGCTGAGGGATAGCAGCGCTTTTGCAGAAAGGTTCCCTGACCTGAATCTGTCTCGCCCATTGCTCCATGGCAGGAACCACCAGGGCCAGCTCCAGTAAGCGGGCAATGACCCGGTTACGCACATTGGCTCCAGACTGGCCGACCAGGTTTCGAATGAGTGGATGACCCTCTACCATCTGTCTGGCAATGGCCCCGACCTCCATGACCTGACTATTCAGCCGGGGGGCTTTACACCAGCTGTAACCACTGCTTTCATCGGTGTCCGGGATAGTGCTTCCCTGAAAGGGGTGTTTGGGTGTGCTGTTAGCGTTTAACCAGCTATGTGCAATATCTTCGCGGATATCATCCGGGTTGAGTTGCTGATGCTGCTGATTGAGCCACACTCCTGATTTGAATAAATGTGTATCGGTATCCTGATACGCGCCATAACTCATAAACTGGTCTGTCGCTTTTCCCAGCTCATTAAGATTAAGATTATCAGCAAGCCGGATAAATCGGGCAAAATCAGAATCGGGGTTTTGCCCGATAAACTGTTGTAAAGCCGCCTCACTATCCAGTTCGCAGACCTGTTCGAGTTCTGCAGCAAACAGCGTCTGCTGTAAAAAATAACGGAATGAGCTGATCGTGGTTATCAGTCGTACCCGTTCCTGTGCCTCGATGGGGCGAGTCGTTCCACCGGGTTGAATGGCCAGTGAGTGAGGCCATTTACCGGCTAGCAAGCCGGTAATATGGAGGAATGCGGCTCGCGCTGGCAACACGTCTTTTGCGGCAGTACCGGTCAGTGCCTTAAAGCGTAGCGCCGTATCTTTAAACCCGCTTGTATGCTGGTAACAGTCACGCGCAAAATCAGGCATGAAAAACAGGTAAAAGTGGGTAAGATGATCGGCCAGATTCTCAGTGGCGAGAATCAGATTAGTGGCCAGGCGTCCATTTTGTTCGGCACTAATACCCTGCGCTGAAGCGATGGCCTGTGCCGCTGCTACAGATTGTGAAACAGAACAGATACCGCAGATCCTGGGTGTGTAGACCAGTGCGTCACGCGGATCCTTACCCTGTAATATCTGTTCATAACCACGAAATAAAGGAGAGTTGACCCATGCCTTGCTGATCAGGTTTTCTTCAACTTCAAGTTGAACTTCAAGGTCACCTTCGACTCGATTGAAAGGTCCGAGTATACGTCGCGTCATGATTTTTTTTCCGTTTCGTGCTGGCCGGGTGAAATTTTTATCTGATCTGAAACAGCATTGACTTTTAAACGTTTGGGAGTGGCCGCTTTTGCCAGAGAAGCCAGTGCAATAAACCAGGCCTTGGGCATGTCTGTGGGTAAACCTACAGGAATTCCTGCAATTTTTGGTGTTTCTGTAAAACAATGCCCGGGTTCTTCAAATTCAGCAGCGGTACAGTTAATACAGGCGTAACCGCCTCGCAGACAGGAGCCTTCACCATTCCATAATCGTGTATTGCAATCAGCTCGTGCCTGAGTACCGAGACAACCCATGTGCTCCATCATGCAGCCCTGGTCAGAGGGCTGCACGGCACTGGCCTTGTATTCATAAAATTCATTACGTGGACAGCCGTGATGAACCAGGTGATCCGTGTAGCTTCGAGGCCGGTTAAAACTATCAAGGTGTTCAGTGTTAAGTTCACCCATGGCTAATTGAATCAATGTTTCAATGACCCAGTTTGGATGAGTAGGGCAACCGGCAATGTTGATGACCGGTAATTTGTCGGGGCTGATCCAGTTAGTGCCGAGCAAGCCGCCGGATTCCTTACCTTCGTATTGCAGGCCGGTGGCTTCACCCGGGTTAGAACCGGCCATGGTGATACCGCCAAAGGCGGCACAACTTCCAATGCCGATAGTAAAGTGAGCAACTTTAGCCAGGCTTTCCAGAACGCGGAACATGGGTCTACCGGTTCCGCTTAACATATGAAATCGCCCGCTACCATTTGGACCCATCATCACCGAGCCTTCCAGGCAGAGTGCATCAAGTTGTATCTGTTTGTTTTCAATACCATCAAGCAACTGTAGAAACTCATCGGTACTTGCTTCACTAAATGAAGGGTGCCAGAGTAAATTGATATTATTCTGTGTAAGGCTGCTGTAAAAATCAGGTGATTCTGCATTCAATACGGACATGCTGCAACCTCCACAGCCTCCGGATTGTAGCCACAATACATTGAACGGTTTCATATCGGTTGCTCTCCTGAAGGTAGACTGAGGATAAACTCTGCACCACCATCTGTATGTTGTTCGACCCGCAGGTTTCCCATGCATTGCTTGGTTGCCAGTCCGTAGCTGATGGACAAACCCAGTCCGGTACCAGCACCAACCGCTTTGGTGGTGAAAAAAGGATCAAATACCCTGGGTAGATCTTTATCACTGATACCGTAGCCATTATCAATGATATGAATATGCACAAATTTCTGCTGCTGAATCAGGCGAATAGTCAATAATGGCTTATCAATTTGCTGTAGCGCATCCAGAGCATTTTGTAGCAGGTTAATGAGTATTTGATGAATATGACCTTCATTATTGTTGATAATTAGTTTGTCAGGATAGTCATGAATAACCTTAACTTTAACTGGTGAAGCCTGTAACACCCAGCTGATGGCGCGGATGATTACCTGGATTAAGTCAACTGATTGAATGCTCTGATCCTGTGGAGTGGAATACTGGCTGAGATTGGCAACAATTTGACTGACCCGTTCGGCACCCTCCATTGAGCCTGCGATTAGAGGCGATATATCAGCCATCATTTTATCGATACGTAACTCTTTACGTAGACGCTTGCGCGTGTCTGTATCGGCATCCGCATGGATGGCATCGATATAAGTGGTAAAATTCGACTGATAGCCTTTGAGTGCAAACATATTCGCGTACAGAAAGCTGATCGGATTGTTCAGCTCGTGTGCAACTCCAGCAACCAGACGACCCAGTGATGCCATTTTTTCAGATTGAATGAGTTGCTGCTGTGCCGTTTTCAACTCCTCATGTGCAATTTGTAAAGACTGATAAGCCTTACGTAATTCACCCAGAGGCTTGCCGGTAATAACCAGGCCGCAGAGCTTGTTATTATGATCAAAGCGGGCATTACAGTTAACTGCAAGGGGAACTGGCTGTTGATCGGTATTGACTAAATCCACTTCGCAGTCAATTAAAGTTCCGGAGCGAATATGCTCAGGAAATTCGGCTACCATAGGCAGATATTGTTCACTGAATAAACTGGATAAAGGTTGATGAATCAGTTGTTCCTTTTGCAGCCCGATAGTATCTATAAGGGCCTGGTTTACCTGCTGAATTTTTCCATTGATATCACACACGATGAGAATTTCTGTCATCGCAGATACCACACTTTGAATAAAACTCTGTGCATCTTCCAGTGCGGAATTTTTTTCTTCCAGCTCTACCTGATAATGCACAAGATCGGCATAAATTTCATCCATGCGCTGGATGACTTCTATCCATGCGTGATCTTCAGCCTGGCTGGCCTGTTGTTGCAGTTCGGCCGATATTCCGGCCTGATCGGTCAATCGGGTGGATGAAGATTGAGTCTCAGAATTCATCATGCGGCATCGGTGATGGTCTCAATTTTAGAGTTTTTTTCCAGACCATAACGTTCCATTTTGTTACGTAAACCGACGCGTGACAGTCCCAGTTCCTGAGCCGTCTGAGTTTTGTTCCAGCGTAAGCGGATTAACGTCTCTTTTAAAATTCTGGCTTCAAGCGATTCGACACGTTCTTTTAATGTACCTTCTATACCGGTGAGTAACTCCATATCCGCCTGTGATTCTGCTGGAGTGGCATGCAGTATATGAGGTGATACCAGTTCAGAACCAAGAATATCTTTTTGTCCCAGTACCAGCATACGTTTGATTTCATTCTGCATTTCACGCACATTGCCGGGCCATTGATAAGCTTCAAAGCATTTCAACGCTTCTTCGCTGATACCTTTTACTTTTTTTCCCAATTGATCCATGGCCTGATTTAACAGGTTAATGGCCAGGGGGGTTATATCATTCCTGCGCTCGCGAAGTGGCGGAATGGATATTTCAAAAGTGGCCAGCCGGTAAAACAGATCCTGGCGAAATTTTTCGGTCTGTATATCTTCATCCAGATCACGGTTGGTGGCACATATTACCCGTACATCAACTTTTCTTCGGGTATTGCTGCCCAGAGGCCTTATTTCTCCTTCCTGTAAAACTCGCAGTAACTTGACCTGAAATGCAGGTGAAGTATCGCCGATTTCATCCAGAAAAATAGTACCGCCATTGGCCATTTCAAACAGGCCAATTCGATCTGCTGTGGCTCCGGTAAAAGCACCGCTTTTATGTCCAAATAGCTCGCTTTCCAGTAATTCATCCGGTAAAGCTCCACAGTTTTCTGCGACAAAGGGTTTATCCTGTCGGAGACTGTTGTAGTGTAATGCTCTGGCGCACAATTCCTTGCCGGTACCTGATTCTCCTGTGAGCAAAACATTGACATCATAGGGAGCTACGTTACGCACCAGGTTGCAGACATTATTCATGCAACTTTCAGGGCTTCGAACTATGCCCTGATCCCAGTCATAACGTGCTTTCAGGCTGCGACGTTTTTCAATCATAAGCTGTTCAATGGTATCGGGCCTTAGTTTTAACTCGACTGAGAGCAGTTCATTTTCACGCTGTAAACGAAACAGGTCAACAGCGTTAGTGAGCTTGCTGATTAATTCATTAGGATGCCATGGTTTGGTGATAAATTGATAAATACCCCCTTCGTTGATCGCCTGGATAATATCGCTTGAATCGGTAAACCCGGAAATAATAATGCGAATAATATTGGGATATTCTTCACGAACTCTGGTGCAGAATTCAATACCGGTCATACCGGGCATGCGCTGGTCACACAGTAAAATCTGTATCCATTCCCGCTGCAGTATCTTTAAAGCTGCCTCTGCATTTTCAGCTGTATGGATATCAAACTGTTCATTTAAAATCCGATCAATGGATTCCAGTGAACGAGGTTCGTCATCCACTACAAGAATGCTGGGTAGAGTACTCATCAGGCGACTTCAACGACGACTGGCTCAGCTTGCTGAGGTTGATAGCCGATTAACTTACTTTGACGTGCCAGCCGAATCCACTGGTACCAGTCTTCCATACCTTCTCCACTAATCGCGGAGACCTGCAAAATCTGGATTCCGGGGTTGACCTGTCGGGCATACTTTATGCACTTGTCGATATCGAACTGTAGATAGGGCAGCAGGTCAATTTTATTGAGTAACAAAAGGTCAGCGGCATGGAACATATCCGGGTATTTGATCGGTTTGTCTTCGCCTTCGGTGATAGACAGGATGGCTACCTTGTGGGCTTCACCGAGGTCGAAGGCTGCCGGACAAACCAGGTTGCCGACATTTTCGATGAACAATACCGAAGTTTCTTCTGGTTTTAGATGCTCGATGGCATGCCCTATCTGGTGTGCATCCAGATGGCAGCCTTTACCGGTGTTGATTTGCAAAGCGGGTACACCGGTTGCTCTGATACGATCTGCATCGTGACTGGTTTCCTGATCACCTTCGATAACTGCCAGAGGAATTTCGTCTTTGAGGTCGCTCAGGGTACGTGTTAACAGCGTCGTTTTACCTGATCCCGGGCTGGAAACAAGATTTAACGTGAGTATGCCCCTGCTGGTAAACAGACCCCGGTTGGCATTCGCATATTCATTGTTTTTACCCAGAATATCCTGTTCGATTTTAACCATACGCGACTGACTCATACCGGGTGCATGGGCATGTGCCGGACCATGACCATAGTGATGATGGTCATGCTCAGAATGATCTACATGTGTGTGATCATGATCATGGTCGTGTGAATGCTCATGACTATGGCCTTCTTCGTGTGAGTGGTGATGGGGTTCACCTTCAATTCGGGATTCGCCTTCACCACAACCGCATACTGTACACATTGGTCTACTCCTGTTGTTTCATAAAATGTTGTTTGTCGTGATGACATTGGTCATCAGTCAATTTGTAAATCTGCATTTTTTCGTCGATGCAGGGCAATAGTCATTGGCGTGCGTGATTTTGGCACTTTATACACAAAGTTGTAACGGGCAATGTGGTAACTCGGGTCAAAACCATAAAAATTCTGTTTCATTCTCGCCAGTTCCTGTTGTCTGTATTCGGCCAGTGGCTTTTGTTTTTCATCGATCTGGCGTTGTCTTTTTTTCTGTTGCAGGCGCCTGGCGTAACCACTATCGGTGGCCATCTCCAGCGCCTGCTGTTTGATGGTCTGTATAAATTCGCTGAAATTATTAGTAAACACAGCATCCACCAGACCCACTGCCAGTGCTTCGTCTGTGCCCATAGGTAAACGAGCCTGAGTAATATGCCTGGCATTCTCTTCAGTTGTGTAATGTGGTAACAGGTAGGTCCAGTATTCTGAGCCATACAGGTTTCCCATATCCTTGTAATGAGGGTTTAATATGATGCCCTCACGAGCCCAGACAGCATCCGCAGCACGAGCCAGAAACACACCGCCGGCTCCCGCATTACCCTGCAGGGCCGCAATGGTCAGCTGAGATTCGGTGTTAATGATTTCCATCGCCAGATCATCAATGGCATTGATATTACACCAGGATTCATCGGCCGGACTATCACTGGCCTCGATCAGGTTCAGATGCATACCATTAGACCAGTAGTCCGGGCCACCCATCAGCACAATGACTTTTGTGTTCTGGCGGCATGCCTGTTGGTAGGCCTGTAATAAACGCTGGCACTGTTGTGTGCTCATCGCACCGTTATAAAATGGGAAATGCAGGTAACCGACATCTGCTTCCTGCTCATACCAGATATCCTGATAGCCAGTATCTTTATCGGCAATAATTTCCGGCAGGTCGGCGATTTCTGTTTCCAGCACCATACAGGCAGGCAATTTAAAGGGGTGGCTGGCAGATTTATCACGCAGATGACCTATCCAGATGGCACCATCAATCGTCGCTCGACAAATACTGCCACCACAACGAGCGATAATTTCACCTGCTTTGCCGCGTAAACTGTGTTCTGGCTGAGCATCATAAATAAACAGTTTACGTCCATACAGTTCATCTGCCACACCGGGAAAACCATCGGCGCTACGAATTTTGCGCAGGATAATAGCGGTATTATCCTGCTGCCAGTCAATGGCTCTGGTAGGCTGCAGCATCAGCGGTTGCAGTCTGCCCTGAATAGCGGGGTTTGCATAATCCACCGGCTCGGGTGTAAATGTTCCGCCTTGAAAGCGAGACACGGCGAGCAGCACGGCTTCGACCACCGCTTCAGTGACTTCAAGATGATATAAGCTGGCCTTGCTTGCACGACGCATTGTAAATTCACCTGTAGCCCAGATATCACCCGCATCCATCTCACTATTAGCCTGTAAGATTGTCACACCCCAATGCGTTTCATTGTTAACAATCGCCCAGTCCAGGGCAGAAGGGCCGCGGTCACCGCGAATACCGGGATGTACAATCAGGCAGTTATGCTTGCGCCAGATATCTTCGGCAATAGCACGTTTCAAAAAGGGGGCAATAATTAATTCGGGCTGGAACAGCTCGACTGCCTGGGAAGCTACCGTATCATTAATATCAAACTCTACCGACACCACATGCCCGAGCTTTTTTAGCTCGACAAACAGCCGTTGTGACAGGCTGTTAAAGGCATGGGTGAGAAAAAGAATACGCATAGTGACAACAGACCCTAACAAATTCTCGGCAATTGTTCGCCAGTCAGCCAGTCGACAATCCGGCTACCACCAAAACTGGTTTCCATCTGTATGAAACCATGCTCGTTTTGAATGACTTCACCGATGATTGCTGCCTGCTGTCCTAATGGGTGAGCCTGCATGACCTGTAGCAGGCGCTGCGCATCCTGTTGGGCACAGATGCAGATTAGCTTGCCTTCATTAGCTACATACAACGGATCAAGTCCGAGCAATTCACAGGCGGCACTGACAGCGGGTTTAACAGGGATACTGCTTTCCTTTAAATTCATGCCCACCTGTGACTGCTGTGCCAGTTCGTTCAATGTGGTCGCCAGACCGCCACGGGTCGGGTCACGCAAACAGTGAATAGCGGGTACTGCGCTAACCATATCGGCAATTAGCCCATGCAGGGCGGCGGAGTCAGATTCAATAGTGGTCTCAAACTCCAGGTTTTCACGGCTGGACATGATGGCAATGCCATGGTCGCCAATGCTACCACTAACCAGAATAGCATCGCCGGGTCGAGCCAGCTCACCAGAAATATTGACTCCGTCGGGTATACGCCCGATTCCAGTGGTGGTGATAAAAACACCGTCGGCAGAACCCTTGTCGACGACTTTAGTGTCACCCGTTATCACAGGTACTCCGGCATCGCTGGCGGCCTGTGCCATACTGATTACGATTTTTTCCAGGTCGGCTAACGGAAAACCTTCTTCAAGGATAAATCCGGCAGACAGGTAAAGCGGGATGGCACCGGACATCGCAACATCATTAATGGTGCCATGTACCGATAATGAGCCAATATCTCCGCCGGGGAAAAACAGTGGTGAGATGACATGGCCATCGGTACTCATCACCATGCGCCCCCCGCTAACCTCAAAGGCGGCCTGATCATTGCCCTGACACAACAGTTCATTATTGAAATGTTTAACAAATATTTCGTCAATCAATTGTGCCATAGCGCGACCACCGCTACCGTGAGTCATATCGACACTACCTTTACGGATATCAAGACGTGTCGGGAATCGTCTGTTAGTATTTGGATTCATAACACCGCCTCCTGTATTGAAGGTTCAGGTTGTTGCTCTGTCTGACGGAATCGACCATAGCTCCAGTACGCAGCACAGGCGCCCTCGGATGAAACCATGCAGGAACCCATCGGGTTTTCAGGTGTACACACAGTGCCAAATAGTTTGCAGTCGGTGGGCTTTTTAAGCCCGCGGAGGATTCGTGGGCACTCGCAGCCCTTAACGTCAGAAGCCTGAATATCGGGTACATTGAAACGTTTTTCCGCATCGAACTGTGCATAGCTTTGCTTGATTTTCAGGGCACTGTATGGCACCAGTCCCAGTCCGCGCCATTCAAAGCTGCGACGCAGTTCCAGTACTTCGGAAACCAGTTGCTGTGCTTTGAGGTTGCCTTCACGAGTTACTACACGGGTATATTCATTTTCCACTTCATGCCGATTCTGGTTTATCTGGCGTATTAGCATCAAAGCCGACTGCATAACATCGAGTGGCTCGAATCCGGCTATAACAACGGGCTTCTGGAACTCTTCGGCAAAAAACTCATAAGGCTGGCTGCCGATAATGGAGCTGACATGTGAGGGGCCGAAAAAACCGTCAATCAATACAGAGCCTAATTCACGTACTTCAGGGGACTCCAGTATGTTCTGGATAGCGGCAGGAGTGAGTACATGGTTGCAGAATACACTGAAGTTTTTTAAGCCTTCACGTTGCGCCTGCTGGATAGCCACGGCAGTGGGTGGGGTAGTGGTCTCAAACCCGATAGCAAAGAATACGACCTCTCGCTGTGGGTTGTCACGGGCAATTTTCAGCGCATCCTGGGTGGAGTAAACCATGCGAATATCGGCACCTTTCGCCTTGATTTTAAGCAGGCTTTTACGTCCACTGGCGGGTACCCGCATCAGGTCACCATAAGTACATAGAATGACATCATGCTGTTGAGCCAGTTGAATGGCATTATCGATGCGACCGATGGGTAACACGCAAACCGGACAGCCTGGTCCGTGTACAAATTTTACATTTGCAGGCATCAAATCCTGTACGCCATAACGAAATATGGCATGGGTATGGCCCCCGCAAAACTCCATCAGGTTATATTGACGAGCTGGTTCGACCTCCCGGGCAATAGATCTGGACAGGTTTTGAGCCAGGTCGTGATCGCGGAACTCTTCTACGTATTTCACGGTTGCAGCTCCTGGGTTAAGCCGGCTTCGGCGAATAGTTGCAGAGTTTTCTCTGCTTCTTGCGGACTGATTTTGTTAAGCGCGTAACCCACGTGAATGAGTACAAAGTCACCCACCTGAACATCTTCCAGCAGAGCGATAGAAATATCTTTTTTGACTTCACCAACAGCGGCAGTAGCCATCGCTAATGCATGGTCAATGGCCACAATTTTTGCCGGTAATGCTAAACACATTATTCCGCCTCAAGTTCTTTGATTTTCATTTCGTCACCAGCCGTGACCTGTAATTGATGGCTGCCACAATCCGGGCATTCATCAAAACGCTGTTTTATGCTGACTGACTGCGAGCATTGCATACACCAGGCAGTGCCGGGTACATTAACTATTTTAAGTTTGGCTCCATCGGCCAGACTGTTACGCACAACAACCTCGAAGCAAAAAATCATCGCTTCAGGTTCGACACTGGAGAGATCTCCAATCTCCAGCCAGACGGTTTTAACTTTACTGAAATGCTGCGTTTGCGCTTCCTTTTGCAGTACCTGTAAAACGCCTTCACAAAGTGACATTTCATGCATCAGATTATGTCCAGATGATAACCGACGCAGGGGTCGATTGCGTTAATCATTATGCGTATTAACTGCTTCAGTTCCTGCTCGTCTTTGGCCTTGATGTTGACAAGGCTTTGTGCAATCAGACCCTGAGGATGAAAATTCCACTCGGTGGGCGCCAGAATCTGGTAATTGGTGATCAGTTGCTGTTCGATTTTAACGTGGTGAATCAGGCGTCCCCTGGCCGCTTCGACCTGTGAGATTGCTGATTGTCCGCTATGTGCATCCTGGGTGTTATCAGTGTTGTTAATGGTTTGCAGTAATGCTCGCATTTGCTGTGGTATTTGCGCCAGTTCAACCAGTCTTGCTACCCAGCGGGTAATCAGACTGGTATCAAATTCACGATGTAAACAGGCAATCAATGGATGATTAAACTGGCGACTGAGTGACGTGGTTTCATATTGCTTTCCCTGCCAGTCAGGCTGTTGTATGAACTGACTGGCATTTTCCGCGTTGAACCGGTCGAGCAGTTGCTGCTGATTCAATTCCGGCAGTTGCCCTAACTGGCAGAAACCCTGTGTCGTCCAGCCATGTTCACAGATAGTCAGTATGGAATGTGCGGCCAGGCAGTCAGTTAGCTTTGACCAGTTGTGTAGACTGTCAACAGTTTTGAACTCTAACCATTGTTGCAGCGGGATGCAAAAAACCTGATCCTGCAAATAACAATCCAGCTGGTCAATTAATGCTTCAGCTACTGAGATATCGTCATGCATATTGCTATCCAGTGAGAAAGCCTGGCCCTGCTCGAATAACGCCGATTTAAAATCATTTACCAGGCTGCTCAGAAAAGGTAATTTTTGCTGATTCACTTCCAGTTCGAACAGCCGGGGCCAGTCCAGAAAAATACGCAGCAGATGCTCCCTGGCAGTTTCAGCAAGTACCAGCAGATCACGTGCATGATGTATGCCGGGGGCATTTTCCAGTTGTAGCTGTTGCTCGATGCAGGATATTGCTGCACAGGATTGAGCGACTCCACAGATGCTGAATAGCATTGGAATGATAGACAGTGCCTGTTCTGGCGTTTTGCCGATTAAAAATTTTGCTGCATGTACCGGACGACTGGAAGTCACTTCAACGCATGCGGGTGCGTTTTCATTGCGTCGCAGTATTATTGAAATTTTCCCTTCAATCGCATTCACAGATTCTGTCTTCATGGTTTTTTATCACCGCGAAGCAGGGTGCCTCGCAATAGATCACGTCTGCTAATGGGTTGCTCCAGTTTCTGGGTGAGACTGGGTTGTTCGAGTATGGCCTGTTTTTGCTGGTCGCTGAGTGCCTGTGCGTCAGTTTGTATGTCACTCTCGCCAGGGGTGTTATCGGGATGCTGCACGCTGCCGTCCCAGATGCCCTCTATCTGCGCTGAATCGATATCGCCCTGCTCAATATTGTCATCATTCATTAATTCCCGGATGACAATCTGTGCGGTTTCGACAGCTGCACTATCGTCGGCAAATTCAAACATTGGTGAGAACAATGAACACATCTGGTATTTTCCAATAGTGTCTTCATAACCGGTTAAAAAGGTGTATTTACCCGACGGAAAACAATGCGTTTGTTTGCTTAATTCCTGTAGGTCATCCCAGTTCTGTGTTTTACCCGGTAGTAATATGAGGTTCATAAACCAGGGTGTCACCAAAACACCTATATATGATTTTTGCCAGGGTTGAAAGCCGATAGCATGCACCTTTATAACGTCATTCACTATGGGTACGTCAGCCATGCGTTGTTGCTGAATGGTATTGAATGTATGTTCCAGCAGGTCGGCTTTCAGCTGTATCGATGCTGCATGTAAAATTGAATCCTGTAAATCAGGATTGACAGCAGGCATGATCATTTTATCACCATAAAATCATTTTTCATGCCGTCACATTCCGGGCAGGTCCAGTGTTCGGGTAATGCTGAAAATGGAGTGCCCGGCACAATCTGCCAGTAGTCATCACCTTTTTCGGGGTCATACACATACCAGCAAATTTTACATTCCAGGCGTGTTTCATCTTTAATTTTACTGAGGTCTCCACCAAACGAGCCGGGAATGTGTTGATCTTGCATCATCAATACCTACTGGTAAATGGATAGTATTTCGGACAGTCGATCAGCGCTGTCATCGATATCTTCCTGCGAGGCACAGGCTACGGCAGGTACATCACTGATTTCAAGTGTGTTGAGGATCAGGGTATCCTGAGAATTAAAATACTGCACCCACCAGATATTACGCGTGGCGGTGCTACTGATCCGGCAATTTCCATATCCGCGTGACAGGATCACATTCGGCCCTATGCCCAGAGAGCTGGACAGGTATTCGATATCATCTTCTGTGTGTGGCAAAAGCGAGAGGTTGATGATATAGGGTTCTGAGCCTGCTTTGTATTCAGGGAGTCTATCGCCAAGTTCCGCCAGTAAAGGGGGAGCGTTATAAACAGTTTCAGGTATTTTGAGAGCCTCAATGTCAATATACTGCTGTGCATTGGCGAATGTCATGTCACTGACCAGAGCCGGTATGGCCCCAACTTCCATGGTGTCTCTGATAATATTTTGCTGTGCATCCAGATAATGTACTCGCCATAAGCCAGCAAGTACGGATTCCTGAATCTGTGCATTCAAATCTCCACCACATTGTATGCTGACTTCGCCATCGCCTAGTAACTGATCCATAAACTGACGATTGGCGGCATCCAGTTCATTCAGTTCATAGACCCTGTTTTTGTCACCTATTTTATAGCTGGATAGTTCCTGTTTTATTTTATCAGCAAATGCAATGGCTGTTTCCATGCCTTCTATTTCATCAGGTTCTGGAATGACGGGTGAGACAAACGTAGTCATTCCGGATGGTAGATCCATGAAATCCATCACCGAGCCGTCGCTGTCGACTGGTTGTGAACCGGGGCCGACAACGGCAGGGATTTCTATCGGTATGTTTATTTCTTTCATAAGGGGTACCTATTGGCCACAGCCGCTGACAGACGTGTTTTGTTCTACAATTACGCCGATGCCTGGTGCCGGCTTTGGTTGTGAAGTTAACAGTTCATTTATTTTCAGAATATAATCATTCCAGTCCTGGACTCGACTGATAACGCCCAGGAACTGGCCTTTACGTAAGAAAACCAGTGATGGCCACTCACTAAAGGCATAGCGTCCCTGTAATTTGCGTTGTGCAGACTGATCGATGACGGCGGCCTGAAAGCGGCCACCATATTCCCTGACCAGTTCAGGTAGAATCATGCAGACATCATCACTTTCCGGAAAACGGGTGGGGTTTTCTGTAAAAAACAATACACATTCCTGCTGTGACTGGATGAAATCATCGAAGTTCTGCATATCCAGAACAGGGTAGTTATACTGCTCTATCATGTTTTTAATTAAAGCTGAGGGCATATCATTTTTCTCGTTCTGGTGTCTTTGGGTTTTGCGTTTGTCGGGATAGTTCAAGCGCGATTAGCGACGGTGGTTTTGGTGGTTCACGGTCAATAAGATCGGCAAACAGCGCATCAATCGATTGCGTGTTCATGCCGTTTGTTGACAGGCTGCTATCGTTAGCCATAATCATATTGACCGCCTGTACCGCATCCGCTATTTTGATGGCATTATCTTCACTCAGTACTTCACGGGCACTGTTCAGAAAAACCAGCACCCAGGTACCTGGCGGCTGGTCACCAATCAGCAGGGTGTCGACCTCTCTTTGTATGCCCATGCCTTCGCAAATAGCATAGCCAAAACCGATTTCCCTGATTTGCATGGGTAGACCGATACACATTAATATTTTCCTCTATGGTCAACTTCACAGCTGATGACAGCTTCAGGCTCAAGCGGGTAGGGCTTGTATTCAATATTAAATGCTTTTGAATGCAGCACCCGGTCATCTCCAATGCGGCTGGCCAGTTGTGTAGAGGGACGGTCATTTTCGTAAGTGCTCATATTGACTTCCTGCCCGGCCAGTAGATGTTCTTTACCGAGTGGCGTCAGCCTTTTTGTCGCATGGATATCAAACTGTTTTAACCAGTCCAGTGCGGCAGTAATGGCGGGTTCGATTTGCTGACGAGTTTTGTTTTGCAGGCTGCCGCCAAAATCTTCAAGTTGCACCGGCTGTACGCCAATCAGTAATAGATGTTTCGGGTATCGCCCAAGCATCTCTGCCATCATCAGCACTTCCTGAAAACCGGTCTGATGCAGGCTCATCTTTTTAGCCCCCATGAATTTAGGCACATCATCGCCTTCGATCAATTTCATCTCACCGGGGTCAAGGCCATAGTCAATGGCATCGAAAATAACCAGGATGTCGGTCTGTTCAACGAATTGCACCAGGTAAATACCCTGAGTGCCACCATCCATCAATGTGACGTTTTCACTGAACTGATAGTGTTGATTGAGGTGTTCTACTGCCCGAACACCAAACCCTTCATCGGCCCAAAGGATGTTGCCTATACCTAGAATAAGTGTTTTTTTGTTCATTTTCATCAGGTAAATTCAATAATTGCATACTAGGATTTCATAATAATCATAAAATGTAAACATACTTTCCATAAAAATATAATTATTGCCAGGAACAGACTGCAAACTTGATAACCACTATTCTGCGAAATAATGTAAACCAGATATCCGCTTTGAATGGCAGTCAAAACCGGGTGGTCTCTTTAACTTATTGATCTATGTTAATAAATTTGTTGCGGGAACAGTTATTGCTGTAAGTCGGTTACTTACAAAAAACATTTGTCCGGGGGATGAAAACAATGACTGAAACTTTTTATGATGTAATGCGCCGACAGGGTATTACCCGTCGGAGCTTTTTAAAGTTCTGTAGCCTGACGGCGGCGGCTATGGGGTTGTCGCCGATTTACGCGGGTAAAATCGCCCATGCGATGGAAAATAAACCACGTATACCGGTGTTATGGTTGCACGGTCTGGAATGCACCTGCTGTTCCGAGTCTTTTATACGTTCAGCACACCCGCTTGCCAAAGACGTTATTCTGTCAATGATTTCGCTGGATTATGATGACACCATCATGGCTGCTGCCGGTCATGAAGCGGAGGCTATTATTGATGAAACGATTGAAAAGCATAAAGGTGAATATATTCTGGCCTGTGAGGGTAACCCGGGTTTAGAGCAGGAGCACACTGGCGGGATGTCCTGCATCATTGCCGGAAAACCCTATACCGAGCAATTGCGTCATGCGGCCAAAAATGCCAAGGCTATTATTTCCTGGGGTTCCTGTGCTTCATGGGGCTGTGTGCAGGCTGCAGCACCTAACCCAACCGGCGCAACTCCGATACATAAGGTATCGGATATTGGCAATGCCCCCATTATAAAAGTTCCGGGTTGTCCACCCATTGCAGAAGTTATGACTGCAGTCATCACTTATATCCTGACCTTTGAGCGCCTGCCTTCTCTGGATCGTCAGGGACGCCCGAAGATGTTTTATAGTCAGCGCATTCATGATAAATGCTATCGCCGACCTCACTTTGATGCCGGCCAGTTTGTGGAAAAATGGGACGATGATGCCGCTCGTAAAGGTTACTGTCTGTACAAAATGGGCTGTAAAGGACCAACTACCTATAATGCCTGTTCAACCATACGCTGGAATGGCGGGCTTTCCTTCCCGATTCAGGCGGGTCACCCCTGTATCGGATGCTCTGAAGATGGATTCTGGGATAAGGGCGGTTTTTATAACCGTCTGAGCAGTATTCATCAGTTTGGTATTGAGTCTAATGCAGATGAGGTTGGTATCGCAGCCGCAACCGTTGTAGGTGGTGCAGTAGCAGCACATGCCGCAGTCTCAGCACTTAAAAGAACCCAGCAAAAAGGAGACCAGGAATAATGAGCATTATACAAACCCCGAACGGCTATACATTAGATAACTCAGGAACTAGACACGTCGTCGATCCGGTGACCCGCATCGAAGGTCATATGCGTGCAGAAGTTAATATCGACTCGAATAATATAATAACCAATGCGGTATCCAGTGGCACCATCTGGCGCGGCCTGGAAGTGATTTTAAAGGGACGTGATCCGCGCGATGCCTGGGCATTTGTGCAGCGTATCTGCGGTGTCTGCACCGGTACTCATGCACTGACTTCTGTACGCTCTGTGGAGAATGCCCTGGGTATCAATATCCCGGAAAATGCCAACAGTATTCGTAACATCATGCAGCTGTCATTACAGGTTCATGATCATCTGGTGCATTTTTATCACCTGCATGCTCTGGACTGGGTCAATCCGGTGAATGCCCTTAAGGCTGACCCGAGAGCAACTTCGGCACTGCAGCAACAGGTGTCTCCACATCACCCTAACTCATCACCAGGTTATTTTCGTGATATACAGAATAGATTGAAAAAGTTTGTTGAGTCGGGGCAGCTGGGTCCATTCAAAAATGGCTACTGGACAAATCCTGCCTACCTGCTTCCTCCCGAGGCGGATTTGATGGCGGTTACTCATTACCTTGAAGCTCTGGATTTCCAGAAAGAGATTATGAAAACACGTACCATTTTTGGTGGAAAGGACACTCATCCTAACTGGACGGTCGGTGGAGTACCCTGTCCCATTAATGTGGATGGTACCGGAGCAGTAGGTGGGCTGAATATGGTGAATTTAAATCAGGTTCATCAAATACTAAAAGATACCCAGACATTTATTAAAAATGTCTATATCCCCGACATTCTTGCTATTGGTCAGTTCTATAAAGGCTGGTTATATGGCGGTGGCTTATCTGGTCAAAACGTCATGGCTTACGGTGACATCCCGGATAAGGCGAATGATTATTCTGCCGCAAACCTGATGATGCCCAGTGGAGCCATAATCAATGGTAACTTAAAGGAAGTACATGAGATTGACCTGACTGATCCTGAGCAAATTCAGGAACAGGTACCCCACTCCTGGTATAAATACCCTGAGGGAGTGAAAGGCCTGCATCCCTGGGATGGTATTACAGAGCCAGATTTCGATGTCAGCTCTGCCAAAGGTAGTAAGCATAATATTGAAGAACTGGACGAATCTGCCAGCTACTCCTGGATTAAAGCCCCACGCTGGCGTGGACATGCGATGGAAGTGGGGCCACTGGCTCGATATGTCATTGGTTTCGCCAAAGGTGATAAGGAAATAACAGAACAGATAAATATGGTGCTGAAGACACTCGATGTACCTGTTACCGCTCTATTTTCAACCCTGGGGCGAACTGCTGCTCGTGCACTTGAATCTCAATGGGCCGCTGATAAACAGTTGTATTTTTTCGAAAAGATGATGACTAATATCAAAAATGGTGACACAGCAACTCACGGAGGTGAAATGTGGGATCCTGCTGACTGGCCGAAAGAAGCTAAAGGTGTTGGCTTTACCGAAGCACCTCGTGGCGCCCTTGCTCACTGGATAAAAATAAAGGATACCAGGATTGAAAATTACCAGTGTGTCGTGCCGACAACCTGGAATGGCTCACCACGCGATGAAGCGGGAAATATTGGCGCGTTTGAAGCTTCGATGATGAACACCAAAGTCGAAGTGCCACATGAGCCGGTTGAAATTCTGCGTAACCTTCATAGTTTTGATCCCTGCCTGGCCTGTTCTACGCATGTCATGACAGAAGAAGGTGAAGAACTGACAACGGTAACAACTGGACCTATCGGTTCTTAACGGGGGTGGAAGATGACTACTTTGGCAACCAAGCAACATAGTGAACCGGCGGTTTATGTGTATGAAGCACCAGTACGCATCTGGCACTGGATCAATGCTCTGGCCATTACCGTACTGTCAGTTACCGGTTACTTTATCGGTTCTCCTTTACCGACATTGTCGGGCGAAGCAAGCGACCACTATCTGATGGGTTATATCCGTTTTGTGCATTTCGCCGCCGCTTATATTCTGGCTTTCGGGATGGCAGGTCGTCTTTACTGGGCGCTTGTCGGTAACAGCCATGCGCGAGAAATTTTTCTGCACAATATTCTCAAAAAATCTTACTGGGAAGGTCTCTGGCACGAAATTAAATGGTATCTGTTTATGGTTAAAGAGCCGAAGGCGTATATGGGTCATAACCCACTCGCCATCTTCTTTATGCACTGGATGTTTGTGTGGGGTATCGTCTTTATGATTTTCACCGGCTTTGCGTTGTATGGTGAAGGTAGCGGTTATGATAGCTGGCAATATACAATGTTCAGTTCATGGATTATTCCGCTGTTCGGACAGAGTCAGGATGTGCATACCTTTCACCACCTGGTGATGTGGTACATCATCTGCTTTGTCATTGTGCATGTGTATGTGGCGATCCGTGAAGATATCATGTCTCGCCAGAGCATGGTCAGTAGCATGATCAGTGGCTGGCGTACCTTTAAAGATCAGCGTGGCTGGAAAGATAGCAAAAAACTGAGAGATTGCGACGATAAGTAATAAGCCTTTCTGAAAATTGGAGATACCCGGGTCAACTTGATGACCCGGGTGTCTAAACCGGAGATCAAGCTATTGCTATCCAAATAAGATCACTGGGATGAATTGAGGATAAAAGGGTTTCTATTTAATTAGTTAGTATTTTTTAATTTTTCAAATTAAATATATAAAAAATTGAACCTTAAACTAACATTTTAGAAACTTCAAAAAGTTACTATCAATTTACTTGGCGGATTCAACTCTGAAGTGCAACGCAGTTAATTCCAGATCTAGCGAACGAT
>CALCSG010000475.1 GCA_937894085.1 uncultured Gammaproteobacteria bacterium
AAAACATTAACGACTTTGCAGGGACAGTTGAGAGAGTCAGCATTTGCTATACCAGCAACTAATGGAAGAGCCAATAGCAGTGAGGTTTTTATGACCATGTCAGACAGACTTTAATTTATTAAGAACACAATTCCTGCAATCGTACCCAAACATAGAGCACAGGCCAAAATAAATTTTACTGCCAATGTTACTTTGCTATTCATATTACAATGTCATGAAGGTTAAGGGTTATTCTTTTCATCTTGAATCTGCTTATAGACTTCTTCACGGTGAACAGGAATATGCTTAGGTGCATCAATTCCAATATTGTATTGCTGGCCTTTACTGCCTTTAAGTAGCGTAATTTTTATATCATCACCAATCATTAAGGATTCACCAAACTTAAGCTCGATAGATTTCATTCAGTTCCACCATAGTTTTCTTTTTGGATTATATTTGGAATGAATGCCTTTATCTTATTTTTATCATTCTGTTTATTTAGATAATTGGACTGTTTATTATTCGAAATAAATCTAGCTAGCTCAATGACTATATCCAGCCTTTTTACATTCGCTTGAAAGTCTTCTTTTGTGGGGGTGAGCATCATTGCTTCTCCTGTTCCTGTGATTGAATCAACATTATTCGATCAGTGACTTCAATTCAAGGATAGATAGAAAAGGTTTTTTATGTTTTTGGAGGTTAACCCGTACACCAATCCGTACACCGAAAAATAGACGGGCATAAAAAAGCCCTAACTATCAACTAGTTAAGGCTTGTAATTGGTGGAGACGGGGGGAATCGAACCCCCGTCCGCCAGTCCTCTGCCATCGGCTCTACATGTTTATTCTGAACTTTAGTTTAGCTGTCTGCTACCCGTCAGACAAAGAAAACAAACAGCGATTTCGGTACTTGTTTAGTGCTTCGGCCCCGAACGAGCTTCCATCACGATCCTATGAGAGCGATGCCTGAATGTTCTATCACCCGAAAGTGAAGGAACCTGGACGCATAGACACGGCTCCAGTCAGACAGCAGTTACCGGTTATTAAGCGGCTAGTGCGTAGTTGTCGTCGTTTGCAACTATATATTTGTAGACGATTTAACGAGATTTCCTACATTCTCGACATGCACCTCAGGGTTTGTAACCAACGTCGAAGCCGGGTCGTCCCCTGTAATGAGTCAGTTAAACTTTGGGTAAATCAACGACGTAATCCTAAGCCCAACTAACTTCATGCGATAGTATAATCCATTTATTTCAAATTACACTACCGTATTTGGCGAGTTTGACAGCTTAGTTATTATTTAGTTCCGGATAATGTTGCTGATGAATAGCGCTTTCCGTTATTATTCTGCTCGCCAATGTTAGTCAACTCACTCTTGCCATTCATTACACTTAATATCTAAGCCCATGATCTGTATAAAAGGTAGTCCTGCTTTATCTGATTTTAGAATTCAGAAACTTCTGAATACCGTTAAACCTTACGGTGTTAGTCAAATTTCCAGCCATTTTGTTCATTTTATCGAAACGCAAAGCGAGCTGACCGATGATCAGCTTTCTATTGTTAATAATCTTTTACAATATGGCCCTAAAATGCAGGACAGGGAGCTTGACGGAGAGACTTTTTACGCGGTGCCGCGAGTCGGAACCATTTCACCCTGGTCAACCAAGGCGACCGATATCGCGCATATTTGCGGTTTACAGAATGTCGTACGAATTGAACGGGGCATAGAGTTTCAGGTTCAGTTTGACAGCCGGGTTTCTTCATCGTCACAAGCCATCGATCAGGTTAAACAGTTGTTACACGATAAAATGGTTGAACAGGTTTTTAATACTCAAAATGAGTGTGAAGCGTTATTCGGTCATCACCAACCTAAACCTTTAACCGTTGTTGATATTTTAACAGGTGGCAAACCCCAGCTGGAATCAGCCAATACTGAGCTGGGTCTGGCCTTATCGGATGATGAAATCGATTACCTTGTTGAAAGTTATAACGGTCTGCAACGTAATCCGACCGATGTGGAGCTGATGATGTTTGCGCAGGCCAATTCTGAACATTGTCGCCATAAAGTTTTTAATGCGGACTGGACTATCGATGGCGAGGATCAGGATGAATCGTTATTCGGCATGATTAAAAATACGTACAAAATGCATTCTGCCGGTGTTTTGTCGGCCTATCATGATAACTCTGCGGTTATCGAAGGATTTCCAGCTAACAGATTTGCTCCTGATGTTGAGTCAGCTGTTTACGGGATTGATGCGACGCGTCTGGATATTCTGATGAAAGTTGAAACGCATAATCATCCGACAGCTATTTCACCATTTCCGGGCGCTGCCACCGGTTCTGGTGGTGAAATTCGTGATGAAGGCGCTACCGGCAGGGGCTCTAAACCTAAGGCTGGTTTAGGTGGTTTTTCTGTCTCTAATTTGAATATACCCGAGTTGGTGCAACCCTGGGAACAGGATTACGGCAAACCCGATCGTATCGTTTCGGCGCTTAATATAATGCTGGATGGGCCATTGGGTGCGGCGGCTTTCAATAATGAATTTGGTCGACCCAATATTTGCGGTTATTTCCGTACTTATCAGCAGTTTATTAAAACGAAAGATGGCGGCGAAGTTCGTGGTTATCATAAACCCATCATGCTGGCTGGTGGTGTTGGATCAATTAAACCCGAGCATATCGATAAACTCGAAATTCCTGCAGGCAGCAATATTATTGTGCTGGGCGGCCCTGCCATGTTGATTGGTCTGGGTGGCGGTGCAGCTTCTTCTATGACCAGTGGCAGTAGTTCTGAAAACCTCGATTTTGCTTCTGTGCAACGTGGCAACCCTGAAATGGAACGCCGGGTGCAGGAAGTGATCGACCGTTGTTTTGCGCAATCTGAAAATAACCCGATTATTTCTCTGCATGATGTGGGCGCGGGTGGTTTATCGAATGCGTTGCCTGAACTGGTGAACGATTGCGGCATGGGTGCGCAACTCGATTTGCGTAAAATTCCTAATGATGAACCGGGTATGTCTCCGCGGGAAATCTGGTGTAACGAAAGTCAGGAACGTTACGTGCTGGCCGTTGCAGATGAACGACTGGCAGATTTTATTGCATTATGTGAACGCGAAAGATGTCCTTATGCGGTCCTCGGTAAGGCCACCAACGAAAAGCAGTTAATCGTTTCCGATGATGTGTTTGGCAATAATCCGGTGGATATGCCACTCGATATATTGCTTGGTAAACCACCAAAAATGCATCGTGATGTACAGCACCAGGAAGTCATTCAGGATGCATTTGATACTTCCACAATTGATATTAAGGAAGCTGTTCATCGGGTATTGCAGGCACCAGCGGTTGCGGATAAAACTTTCCTGATCACTATCGGTGACCGTTCAGTCGGTGGCCTGGTCTCACGCGATCAAATGGTCGGGCCGTGGCAGGTTCCGGTAGCTGATGTGGCCGTTACCCTGACAGATTTCGACAGCTATACCGGTGAAGGTATGAGCATGGGCGAAAGAACACCGCTAGCCCTGCTGGATGCGCCGGCTTCCGGAAGCATGGCGATAGGTGAAGCGCTGACCAATCTGGCAGCGAGTTACACCAGGGATTTATCACGAGTTGTACTGTCGGCTAACTGGATGGCTGCGGCCGGACATGAGGGTGAAGATGCGCGTTTATTCGATACAGTAAAAACGGTGGGCATGGAAGTCTGTCCGCAACTGGGTATTACTATTCCGGTCGGTAAAGATTCTCTATCAAT
>CALCSG010000476.1 GCA_937894085.1 uncultured Gammaproteobacteria bacterium
CGTTGTGTGTGTCATACCTTTTTCATATAGATGATTTCGTATGTCAATTGTTGGCTCCCTATGTAAATAATGATCGGGAACTGAAAAAATTTCTTGAATCATTTCATCAATATTTTGATTTTTTCTTAAACAAAATGAAAGGTGTGGCAACTACACCAACAATATTAAAAAGCCAATTGGAGCGAATTTAAATGAAGATTTTAGGTATATCACCTCTTGATAAGGATGCAACTGTTTCTATCGTAGAAGATGGTAAAATACTCTATGCTGCAGGTGAGGAACGTTTTACCAGAGTTAAGCAACAGGATGGATTTCCTTATAAAGCTCTTGAAAATGCACTGGAATATACTAAAACCTCGATTAAGGAAATAGATCAGGTAGCTTATGCTTTTACTGACTGGCAGGATGAGCAAAAGATCATTGATAAAAATATGGAGATTGAAAAGAAGTTTATTAATGATTTTAAACCGTCAAATCTTTCGCGTTTACTCGCAGAAGCTAAAGCTAAAAAACACGATTATAACGAAGCGATTCATGGGTTGAAAAACCCTAATGAAAAAATGGTGAAAAGTGTATTACATGATACCTTTTATGGGCTAACCGGGACAAATTCAATAGCTTCTCGTGCAGCAGCCAAGCGTGGTTCTAAAGAATGGAGAAACACGGCGGTTGCATCACTCCAACATTGGCAAAAAGATCTTGATATTGGACTGCAAAAGTTCGGATTGGGTAATAAATTAAAGCGCATGGATCATCATATGACTCATGCTGCAAATAGTTTTATTGCGAGCGGTTATGAGCGGGCTTTGTGCATCACACTGGATGGATATGGAACTGGCCTGGCTGGTTCTATAAGCGAAGCCTCTAATGGTAAAATTAAACGATTACATGGAATTAAATATCCTAACTCTCTCGGTACCATGTATGAACATGTAACATCCAGCCTTGGATTTAAACCTAGTCGCCATGAAGGTAAAATAGTGGGTCTTGCATCTTACGGTGATCCGAAGGTTCTTAGTGAAATATTATTAAGCCATATCGATCAAACTGACGGGGATTTTCGTATTTTTGGTTCTAATAATGTATACCTGTCTCGATATTTAGCTTCTCATTTCTCAAAAATTGATGTTGCTGCTGCCTACCAACATGTTCTGGAAGTAGTAGCCGCTAAATACATTGCATATTGGGTTAAAAAGACTGGGATTGATACTGTCGTGCTCTCAGGTGGAGTTACGGCAAATGTAAAATTGAATCAACGTATTTTTGAAATAGCTGAAGTTAAACATATTTTTATCTACCCAAATATGGGCGATGGAGGTTGCGGTAGTGGGGCGGCAATGTATCAATCGTGGAATGGCGAGACTCTGGAATCGATCAGTAATGCATATTTTGGTCCGGATTATTCTGATAATGAAATAGAAAAAGAGCTTAAGTTAAATGGATTAAATTATACTAAGCCCAATAATTTAGCTGAAGAAGTTGCCAGGCTAATTTTTAATGGTTCTGTAGTTGCTCGTTTTGATGGCCGAATGGAGTATGGACCAAGAGCACTTGGTAATCGTTCTATTATGTATCATGCTCAGGAGCCGGAAGTTAACCAATGGCTAAATAAACGTTTGGGGAGGACTGAGTTTATGCCATTTGCACCTGTTACTCTTTATGAAGCTAGAGAAAAGTATTTCTTTAATATTAAAGGTGCTGAACATACAGCCGAATTTATGACGATAACTTTTGACTGTACAGATCAAATGAAAAAAGATTGTCCAGCCGCTGTACATATAGATGGTACTGCAAGACCGCAATTAATAAAACGTGAAGTAAATCCAGGTTACTACGATATTGTCAAAGAGTATGAAAAATTGAGTGGTATTTCGAGTTTAATTAATACCAGTTTTAATATGCATGAAGAACCTATTGTTAATAGCCCGCATGATGCAGTTCGTGCGTTTTTAGATGGTCATCTTGATGTTTTAGTTATTGGTTCTTTTCTGGTTATTAATCCGGGCCCATCGTAAGACTTAAACCCTTGCTATATTATATTATCCATTTTGAAAGCTGAGCTCATTTAGTAATTAATGTTTGACCCTATTCCTATCCTGTTAAGTAATAGCAAGGACTTTGATATTATATCTGAGCCTGTTTCTCTAGGTGTCCCCATACCCATTGGGTCGGTGTATCAAACATCTGAACTGAGATTACAGGATCAGTTTGGGGGAAGTATTTTATCAAATTTAAAGCCACTGGCTCACTGGCCTGATGGAAGTCTGAAGTGGCTTTTACTAGACTTTCAAGTAGGACTTAAAGGGTGTGATCAGACCCAGGTTTTATTAGTAGGCAGAGAAAATTCTGTTAAGGAGGAACCCTATACCGGCAAAATTTATAAAGTAGAGATTGATGATTCTGGAGAAAATATTCTTGTTAACACTGGGACAGGGCTT
>CALCSG010000477.1 GCA_937894085.1 uncultured Gammaproteobacteria bacterium
TTGAATGGGATACGGTTTCACTGGATGGGCAACCGGTAACCCCTATAAATGGTTTAAAAATTCAGCCGGATTTTAGTCTCGAACAATATCTCCAACTTGATAACCCACCCGATGTGTGGATACTTCCACCGGCGTTTCAGTCTTCTTCAAATTATAAAAAAGTAGAAAAGGCAATGTTCCTGACTCGTCCACTTATTCCGGTGATTAACCGGCATTATGATCAGGGCGGTTTGTTATTGAGTATCTGTAGCGGATCATTTCTGCTGGCTCAGGCTGGCTTAATGAGAAATCGCCCAGCTCTGATGCACTGGAACAATGAGAATCATTTTTTACGCATGTTTCCGGGGTTAAAAATCGATACCCGTAAAACGATTGCAGATTATGGCAATATTATTTGCGCAAATGGTGGTGGCCAGTCGTATGAACACCTGGTTATGTATTTAGTGGAACGTTATGCGGGGCATCGTATAGCGGTGGATACCGCCAAGCTATTGATGATGAATCTAAACGCGCCATCCCCGCTGGCATATCGAAGCAGTATACAGACGGCAAAACATACTGATGAGCTGGTACAGCGTGCACAGCGTTTTATTGATCGAAACTGTAGTGAAGAGATTAACTTAACGCTGTTATCAGAAAGGTTAAATATCAGTGATAGACAGCTTAAACGCCGTTTTGCCAAAGTGCTTAATTGTTCTCCATCACAGTATTTACAACAAACTCGAATCAGTCGTGCCTGTAACTTTCTGGAATTAACCCAGTTACCATCGACCAAGATCGTCTACGAAGTAGGGTATCAGGATGAAAGTAGTTTTAGACGGTTGTTTAAAAAACAGATGGATATGACTATGGAACATTATCGTCAGCAATTTGGTATACAAAATGAAGCGTTGAAGTGCGATGTTTCACACGAGTAAATTACGCTGAATCAGTTATACTTATGAATATTAAAAATGAAAATCCAGTGCATGGTATTCTGATGCACTACTATAACAAAAACCAAAAATGACATGAATTATTTTACGGCATCCTTTACCTTTATTTTGATTTTACTCCTTTCTGCCTGTAGTCCCCATCCCGCAACGGGTGTATGGAAGACAGCTACTGATAATGAATATGGTATATCCAGACTGGTGGTTGCCTTTGATGGTAAAGCTGAATTTATATCAACAAAATTAGACAGCGCTAACTGGCATTGTTTCTGGGCTGCGAAGGCCAAATATGAAGTAGAATTGGATTGTACGCCTTCTACTGATACGCTAACAAAAGAACGCTTTGTGTTGAAAATAAATGAGCAGGGTCTTGCTGAGTTTGCTCATAAATTCCGCTCGATGATTGTTTTTGAGCCGGTTAATGAAAATCCTGCGCTTTAAAGTTCAATTAGTTTCCGGTATTTGCTATCAGCAATAAAATTTCCTCGTTAGTGCGCAAAGTCTGCCGGGATTAAGATCATTCGGGACTTGTTGGAAAAGCTAGTTTTCTTTACGTGCTCTACATCTGGCGAGACCCTCTTTTATTTTGAAAAAATTTAAAAGGGGTGAGTGAGTCGTGTGTTGTCAGCAATTTCGTTGTATATGAACGGAAAGAAGTAATATTAGCCGGATTTTAAAGTGAAATTTGACTATCAGGGATTCCAGGCTTTCCTTTTCATCAAGGGGGATGTGTGATCGTAAGAGTATATCTGCTGCATCAAATTGATTTGTTAACTTTTGGAAAGTCACCCCGGCATGCTGAGGAAATTGCACAATTAAGGTGGCTTAAAGGTGTTGATCCTCGACGATGAGGAAGCATGGTCGGGTGTACATTGATTATTTTAACCCTAACGGGATGTGACTATCGTATTCAATGCTGGACCAACAAGAGGCTCCCTGATTTTCCAGTTTCTGAATGTGCTGTTATTAGGTTTATTAGTAAGGTATTGAATTTGCTGCTGATTCGCGTAGTCGTAGAGACAATTTGTGTTGTCTGCGTTTTGTACAGCAAAAAAGGCAACGATTTCGTGATCGAGAGCCTCAAAAATATCAACACACTGCATGAACAGGTCACATCCAAAATATTCTCTTTTTATTCTAAACGGGGTTACCTGCAGACTAACAAATATGTAGATTATTAGTTTGTCTTTCCGTTATTGTTTAAAGTGATAAAAGATTAGTTTATTAATGTCATTACCTGAGGAGTCTGGCAGATTTACAAATCAAGATTCCGGGTTAAAACTTCAGCAGACTTAATTATACGTTGTGTACGATAAAGCTCTGGATGTTTGATGTTATCCGAATAGCCTGCTGGCTCTCCCGTTACAGTGCTAACAAACCAGGAAATTTCGGGCCTGCGTTCACCAAGAAGTTTCTTTAATGTTGTCGGTGTAATGCCCAGCGCTTTGGCTGCAGCATTGTAAGTGCAGCGAGTCTTAACTTTGTTTATATAATCAACTACGATGGTAATTTTCTCTTGCATAAAATGGTGATCCTTAACAAAGTTATCGGTAAATTATTCAAATCAGGTACCTGTCAGATTTAGTTAACCTTAGCAAGGCAAGTCATTTTTTAACAGAAGGGCATGCTAAGTCAGATTTTTCTTCGATTTTTGAAGATAAATCTGTTACAAATGGCTAAATTGCAGGAAGTAAATCCTAATTCGACAGGTGACTAGATTAACAGATTTAGAAGGTTTCTGCATAACTCAATATAAAAAATGGTTAATATATGTCGTTCAAGCACCATTTCCGATAACAATCCTAACTGGGAATGAGAGTATGACGGCTCTTTTTATATTTACTTTCGGAAAGTTATTCTCTGACAACCTGAATTCCAGCTGAGAAGCCGGTATTAAGACATTTTGCAGGGTAGTCCTGAATTACCAGTAATAATGTAAAGTAGATTTATTATTTAATCATAATGATTTTACGCTAAATTATTGCTACCGTTATAAAGTATAAACGTTACTTACTTTATCTACGCTTTCAATCGTCCGGTAACTGGGGAAAGTTACGCTGAATGTGCTTCCCTGATTAAGTTTACTTTCTATATGTAAGCTTGCACCGTGTTTATGTGCAGCCTGTTGCACGATAGCTAACCCTAGCCCTGAACCCGACACCTGATTTTTGGTGGTATCACTGCCACGATAATAACGATCGGTGATATAAGGTAAATCCTGTTCACTGATACCGGAACCTTTATCCGTTACGCTGAACACATACTCTCCCTGTTTATTCAAATTCCAGATTATTTTTACGGGAGTTTTCTTTGGTGAATGTTTTATAGCATTTTCTATTAAATTTATGCAGATCCCTTCAATTTCAGTTTTAACTCCCAGTATATAAAAACCTGCAGGTGTTTCACATTTGATGGCTTCCTTGTTACAGGCTTTGCCTATAGAGGTCATGACATTTGTCATGCAATCAGTAATTGAAACTCTTTCTCCTTCTTCCGGTTGCAGTTGATAACTTTCAACGCGGGATAACATCAATAAATCCTGGATTAAATGTTTCATTCGCTGAGATTGCTGTTGCAGCACTGAGATCGATTTTTTTCCGATATCTGATAATCCTTTTTCCATTTCCAGCATTTCCAGGTAACCGATTATTGATGTTAAAGGTGTCTTTAATTCGTGTGAGGCATTTGCTACAAAATTTTTCAGGGCTTCCTGCAACTTTTTCTGGTCACTGATATTACGCACAATCATGAGACGCTGATTTTTTCCAAAGCTAACAGCCTTTATTTGCAGGGTAATGCTTTGATCCAGTGGAGACTGAATTTCAAGACTCTCTTTGTTATCAGGATAAAGCAGGTAACTCTGGAATTCAGGATGGCGGAAAAGATTGTCAATGCGCTGACCAATATCGAGGCGGTTAATGCCAAGCAGGTAGGAGGCAGGTACATTTGCCCATTCGATTTCAAGTTGCTGGTTTAGTAAAACAGTGGCATCGGGCAATGCTGAAATATTGGTGTTTAATCGGCTCAGTATTTCTTTGGTACGTTTTTTTCGTTTATTATGGACTTTTTTTTGTAGGTACAGGTGGCGAATAATTAACCCTATAAAACCGTTATCATCGAATACCTGCCCCGTCTTAGTGCCATGAAAAAGCCATCTTTCCAGTTTGTATAAGCGGAAATAGAGCCAGATTATATAAGCAACAAGCGGTATGGTAATCGCGACAACCCAGTTCTGGAATATGTTGCCTGTCAGCAAAATCCAGCCAGCCGTAAAAATTAATCCAAATTTTTCCGTCTGCCATATTTTTTTCATTGTGCTATTAATCTAATTTTTTAGAACTGAATTTATAACCGGATCCGCGAACGGTTTTTATCATTTTCTGCAGTTTAAAATTTTTCAATACTTTTCGTAAGCGTAGAATATGTACGTCTACTGTTCTATCTCCCAGATAGGCATTTATGCCCCATACTCCGTTTAATAGTTGATCACGTGATAATACCTTGTTTTCATTAACCATGAAAAATTTAAGTAACAGGTATTCGGTTTTAGTCAGCTCTACCGGATCATTGCTAATGTGAACATCATGGTTATCTGTGTTGATAGTTATTGGCCCGGATTGCAGCAGGTGAGCAGTATCGGTATAGCTGAACGGACGTCTTAACAGGGCTTTAATTCGTGATTGTAATTCTCGCAAAGAAAGCGGTTTCGTCATGTAATCATCGGCACCAGAATCCAGTCCGGTTATTTTATCGGATTCTTCGGCCCTGGCAGTTAACATCAAAGTCGGAATATTTTTATATTTATCCTTGCGACGTAACCAGCGAATCAGCTCAATGCCAGAACTGTCGGGTAACATCCAGTCAATTATCAGGCAATCCGGCTTAAATTCTTTAATTGATTTTTTGGCACATTTAACATCTTCACATCCTGACGTGTAATAGTTTGCCTGTGACAGTGAAAGACAGATCATGTCCCGTATTGCCTGATCGTCTTCTATAACCAGTATGTTCATGTAATTTCAGTTATCCAAAATC
>CALCSG010000478.1 GCA_937894085.1 uncultured Gammaproteobacteria bacterium
ACTGAAACTCACCGACTGACTGGTCAGACCGCTATAAGGCCCATTCGCATTTGCGATGGGGGTAACATTTTGATCAGTAATAGTGGCTATAGTCGTTGAAGCAGGACTACTTGCCCCATCGTTATCAGTGACGGTCAAACTAATGTTATAGCTGCCTGCTGCTGAATACGTATGAGTCGGATTTGCGGCCGAGCTACTGGAACCATCTCCAAACATCCAGCTATACGAGGTAATACTGCCATCGGAGTCAGCAGAACCGGCACTACTGAAGCTAATTATCTGACCAGTGAGACCACTGTAAGCTCCGTTGACATTAGCAGTTGGTGCAACATTTACTGGATCAGAAATAGTTGCTGTAGTAGTGGATGCTGGACTACTTGCCCCATCGTTATCAGTGACGGTCAAACTAATGTTATAGCTGCCTGCTGCTGAATACGTATGAGTCGGATTTGCGGCCGAGCTACTGGAACCATCTCCAAACATCCAGCTATACGAGGTAATACTGCCATCGGAGTCAGCAGAACCGGCACTACTGAAGATAACAACAATGCCGGTGGTACTAATGTAAGGACCATTTGCATTAGCAACTGGTGTCAAATTACCTGTACCAGGATTTGAAATTGCAACTGTAGTTAAGTCCTGGTCGCTCGCACCATCGTCATCAGTTACCGTCAAACTAACATTGTAATTGCCAGCTGAAACATAAATATGGGCAGGATTTTCTTCCGTACTACTATTGCCATCACCAAAATCCCAGGCAAAAGAAGCAATAGAGCCATCTATATCATCCGATCCAGCACTGCTTAAACTAACTGCGATTCCGCTTGTTCCAGAGTATGGGCCATTTGCCTCAGCCGTTGGGTTCTGATTACCAGACGTTGGGTCTGTTATGCTCACACTAGCTGAGTCACTATCTGAGTCACCATCATTATCTGTTACAGTCAATGTAACCGTGTAACTGTCGGCACTGGCATAACTGTGACTGGGATTTGCTTTATCACTACTACTACCATCACCAAAATTCCATGAGTAACTATCAATTTCTCCATCGGGATCATCTGATCCAGCACTGCTAAATTGAACCGCATTATTCGTAATAGCTGTATAAGGGCCATTAGCCACAGCGTTGGGAGATTCATTATTATCAGGTGAGTTTTCTGAAGAACCACCACAGGCACTTAGCGTCAGTGATATAAATATAATGAATAAAGAGAGATAATTACGTCGAAGGAGGGGGGAATTTAACAAGACATTGCTCATAGTAGATGTCCAGGCTCCAGGTGTTCAATAAATTCTAAGAAAACCACAAATAGTCTATGGGAATATAATCCCAATCCGAGGCCAAAGCAACAAGAAATAAACATTAATTTGCTGCGCATTGGCATTATCTGATTCAGGACGTTCGGTGACCCTGATATAAATTTGAGGTAAGGCTGTAAGTTCACTGGAGTTTTCCAGTAAATGTTGCAAATTATGTATTTATATATAACTTGATTAATAAATCCTGAGTATCGAAGCGATATGCCATCAGACTGTGCAGCTATCAATTACTTTCCAGCTTGATACTTTGCTGGTTATTCTGGAGTTTCAGCTAAAGAAATCATCAGTCATAGTGATTTGCCCGGCATGACTAATCTGGATACAATCCCATATTGAAACTACTATCTTAACGGTAAACCATGTTGTATCGTAATTTATATAAATCAACTCGACTAATAACGCTATTCATCTTTTTAACGATAATTTTCAGCACCTCGCAGGCTGACTATATTGCCGGCGAAAAGGCCAATTCAAAAGGAGATAGAGTTACAGCATTCAAAGAATTTCATGCTGCGGCACTGAATAAAGATAAACGCGCTTACGGGAAACTGGGCAGCATGTACCTGTATGGTCTCGGAACAACTAAAGACTACCAACAGGCTTACGTCTGGTTTGAACTTGCACATTTAAGCGGTGAAAAGGAAGGCGAACGTTTTCGTAATGCTGCATCATCCATGCTGTCACGTGACGAATATTTAATGGCTAAAGCGTTAGCAGAAACACAGCGAAAAAATTTCAACATTAATAAAGTACCGCCACAATAAATACAACTGGTGTAACTTAAATCTCTACAGAGAAAGTTGGTATTTCCATCATTTTTTCAGACAACTGGTATTCAGTAATATAGCTGAAAATCAGAACTACCGATTGTAGTAAATATCATGAGTCCGGTAGTCGCCGACGGGGTCTTTATTTTGATTTTGACAATGCCTACCCCAGCAATAACCAGAGTCAATGATGTAGGAGTACATTACTTTTACCTTATTTTCGGTTATTAAAGCTGGCATGGTGTGGCATGGAACGACTTGTCCCCTAACTATCCATTATATGGGTTAAATGTATGTATATTTTACACAGTGAATTTTTATTGTTAGTAGCTAGTCTATCTGTTGTTTAGGTTTTGTTTGTTGATTCTAACGAATAGATCCACTGTTATTGTGCTCTGTAATTTGTTTTAGTTTTTCGATTATGCTGAGACTGTGTGGTATCAAAGGTACTGACCCCAATGCCGGTAAGTTAAGGTTTTATGTCGTCATGCCCGCGTAGCCGGGTATCCATTTTAAAGGCCCGCAGGTTCGTTGTGATAGATTCTGGCCTTCGCCAGAATGACGCTTGTCGCTTAACTTACCGATATTAGTGCTGACCCCTTTTATTAAGCACACCAATCGTTATGCAGGGTTAACATCTAAACCTCTCATCAACTTCATCCTGCCTGGCCATGCCTAGCGATGACATAACTTCGAACCACTGTTCATCGGCTAAACAACAGGCAATATAGATTTGGTCCTGTGTACACCCGGTTACCTGCCAGTTAGGTATAGTTAATAATATGCCCTCCATTTCTTCTGCTTCATGGACCAGAGGAAGCTGGCTGAGTTGATTAGCCAGATAAACCATACTGGTATCCATTGCAAATGGGCCAACATGATCGATATCATGGTGCTTTACCACACATTGAGTAAGTAAACTGGGCATATCCCATATGTTCATCAGCGCTAAAGCAACATCGATATGCGTTACACCCAGTATATCGGCCTCGGCTCGAACAACATTGACACCCTCAGTTTTTACAAAATCATCAATATCTGCCAATGAATCAGGAGCTGCCTGGGCAAGAACCAGTCGACCTATATCGTGCAAAAGCCCGGCAGTGAAAAATGCCTCGTGATCAATGATATTCACATTTTGCATAGCCAGGTGTCTGGCAATGATGGCCGTTTTGATACTGTGTTGCCAGAAATCATGCATAGAAAAGCTTGTGCTTTCTATATCACTGAATACCCCTGCCAGCACAGAGCCCATTAATATCTGCTGTAATTGCCGACGTCCAAGCAGGGAAACTGCCTGAGATATCGAGGTAATCTCGGTGGACATCCCATAATAGGCACTATTGATCATTTTCAAAACTCTAACGGTCAGTGAAGGGTCGGTTTGAACAGCCTCCCCAATTTGCTGCGCATCGGCATTATCTGATTCAAGAAGCTCGGTGACCTTGATATAAATTTCGGGCAGGGATGGTAGTTCACTGGAGTTTTCCAGTAAATGTTGCAGATTATGCATTTCAATATATAACTTGATAAATAAACCCTGAGTATAGCAGCGATATGCAATCAGGCTGTTCCGCCATCAATTACTTTCCAGCTAGATACTTTGCAAATTTATAGGCATCCATTACTTACTTTCACCATCTTTCATTCCCTGCATTCAATTTATGGGTGCCTATGCAATGCCGTTAAGTTAAGCGACTCGCGTCATTCTGGCGAAGGCCAGAATCCATCACAACGAGCCTGCGGGCCTTTAAAATGGATACCCGCCTCGGCTCTGGCTTCCTGCTTCGCTCTACCTTCTGCATCCATGCAGTCGTACGCGGGCATGACGACAAAAAAACCTTAACTTAACGGCATTGGGTGCCTATGTTTTTAATAAATAAGATAAACTTGACATGTCAAACTATGTCAATCATAGTTTTGATATGCAAAACATTAAAATCAGTTCGAAAGTTGATGAAGACGTCTGGAATGAGTTGAAACTGATTGCTCAGGAATCACATCAAAATGTTTCCGGGCTTTTAACTGAAGCTATAAGGGATTATGTTCAGCGTAGGCGCGTGAGACCTGAGGTATTAACTCATCTTGAAGCATCGATGCAGGAAAATGAAGAGTTAGGAATACTGCTTGCAAAATAATACCGCACTATTTCTTACTCGTGATGAAGTTCTGCAAATCCATAAGTTACTAATTGAACGTTTCGGTGGTAAATCAGGGGTCAGGGATCTGGGTTTATTAGAAAGTGCTTTATACCGACCTAAGACAGGTTATTACAATGATCTTTCAGAAATGTCTGCGGCTTTGTTTGAATCACTGATAATGAACCACCCTTTTATCGATGGTAATGAGCGGGTCGCCTTTTTTGCTGCTGATGTTTTCTTGCGAATGAATGGTTATAAGTTTCAGGTTGAAGCAAAAGAAGCCTATAAATTTTTGATAGGCTTACTGGAGTCCAGCGATTGCACTTATGATAATTTATTAAAGTGGATCAGGAAGACTGTTGTAAAAGTTTGATTGTTATATTTCGATGATTTATAACCTGTCTTCCTGACTTTTCTCCTTTCCGGGCTTGAAGCTAAACCTGTCCCTGCATATGTCCCCAGGCTTTTGTACTGAAAACCCTGTGGTTCCTTCTGGCTTGAGCGGCTCCCATTGTACGGGAAGCTGCGGTATTAGATATATTGATGATTACTCCGTTAACAAAACTATTAACCTTAATTATGCTTGGCATGTTACTGGCAAACCCGGTTACAGCAGGCGAACTTAAAGTAACAATGAAAGAGATGCGCCTGCACTACAAGCAGGCGATTGACGCCACCTTGCCAGAACAGTTTAATCAGAAAGTTAAATTGTTCCTGACCGAGCTGCAAACAGCCAGGGACTATGATTTTTCTTCTGAGCGAGCAAAGCTATCTCTGGAGGGCCTGGAAAAAGTCCATGCGAAAGTCAGCTCGTTGCCTGCAGCAACCGAAGCCAACCTTGCTACTCTGAAAGAAGAGTTTAAGCAGGTTGATCAGCTGCGGAAGGAATACCATAAAAAGGTTAAACCCAGTGGTTTAGATTTACTGGTCAAACTCTTTAAGGATTTATTCTAATGTACTTATCATGGTTCTATAACTTCCCGGGATAATTGGATAGAGCAGAGCCTTTGAAGATTTATGCATAAATCTAAAGTTTGAATGTTTGCCGGATTATTGCTTCACACACTAAAGCTTTTCAGTATCAACAATTTTTGACAGAAATTGACTCAAGCTTGTGGGTTCGATCGCTTCTTTATAGGCGATTTGTAAATGTTCTTCAGTATGGTAACCCCAACCGGCCCAATATGTTTTAACGCCTAAATTCCTCGACTCGATAACATTGGGTAAATTATCATCACAGAAAATCATCTTGCATTTGTTATCTTTTGACTGTGTAAAAAGGATCTTTAATATTTCAGTTTTATTGCTTAAACCTCCAAAGACCTGGTTTTTATCGATATTTATATTATTGTCCTTACATATTGCAATAATTGATTCAGTATCTTTTCCTGAGACGATGAATATTTTATGTGCTGATTTAAAAATATTTTTTATACCCGGGTAGAGTGAGTGCAGTGCAAGCCACGCATCGGCTCTACTATTACGCAAATTACTCCTTGTTTGAACAAACCGCTGTGAGAAATCTTTAACCAGAGCTAGATCAAATCCTGCAAAACTGGAATCAAATTCCTGCTGGCTATGTATGTTGTTTGTAACAGGAATAATGTAGGGAGCAATAAAGTGTTCATCATGGCGCACGTAACAACGAAGCTTTTTAAAATGAAGACGAAAATCAGCTGAAATCGAATCAAGCAACTGTTCAGGTTTGTTCGGAATGGATCGTTCATGCCAGCTTAACCATGAAACAATCAAACATTCATCAGCACCATCAGCTATCACTCCATCAAAGTCTAAGCATAAATACATGGGGTTCTCAATGATGTTGTTCAGAGGTGTTTTTTCTGGCATAAACCAGGACACCTAATTAATTAACATTTTTTGTACTTTCGATTGCATTTTGCCTAATGGGTGCCCGAGTTTTCTAGTACATTAAAGCTGGATTGTGGCATGGGAATACTTGATTACTATCTATTTTTAGTCATCCTCGTCTTCATACCCTGCTGGTTTTTTGTGCGCGATAAATTTATGGCAATCAATACAGGTTTCACCCGTATTTTCATTCACAACTTTCTGCATTTTTTCAGCTGAACGATCTTGCTGTTTGTGAAAATCCATGTATTCAAAAGAGTGGCAGTTTCGACACTCACGTGAGTCAGTTTTTTTCATGGTAGCCCAAACATGTTCTGCAAGTTCAAGTCGTTTAGCTTCGAATTTTTCAGGTGTATCAATGGTTCCCATCAGCTTATGATACAGCTCATTGCTAGCCTGGATTTTGCGAATCATTTTTGGTGCCCATTCCCTGGGAACATGACAGTCAGAACAGGTAGCCCTTACTCCCGAAGCATTTTTATAGTGAATACTTTTTTTGTATTCCTGATAAACCGTTTGTTCCATTTCATGACAGGAGATACAGAATTCAAGAGTGTTTGTCTGTTCAATAACAGTATGGTATCCACCCCAGAATAAAATACCAAACACAGTACCTGCAGCAAAAATAGACAAGATTGTTTTATTCAATTTTGAAAACATATTTTAAATACCGAAAAAAACACCCCTTAAACTTCAAGGGGTGTTTATGGTTTTATACTAATTTTTGAGATAACTCAACAAACTCCTAACCCAGGAAAGTTTTACTCTTTAGGTAAAGTTTGTAGATAAGCTAGAATATCTGCAGAGACCTGAAGATCAAAAGCTCTCATAGCAGGCATTTTCTCATCAGGTTGACCATTTTGAATCTTTTGTATAATTTCCCAGGGGTTGTCATTAGAAAGCTTTCCTAAAGGAGCCATATCTTTGGGTTCTTTACCCGTTTTAGCATGGCATTTAGCGCAGACTGTATTGTAGTAACGCTCACCCTGAGCTATATCTCCTCGAGCCATTTTAGATTTACGGTCAATGACTGTATCCATATCAATTTGCCCTTTGGTAACAAAGTTGGCCAAATCGGTAAAATCCTCTTCACTCATTTTTCCTGAATAACCATGTGTGGAGTCTTTCATTGCTGAAATCACTTTTGAGTTAGATGCTCCCATCAAGTTTTTTAAGCCTTTAATACCTGTTTTATAAGAACCCGCTGCATAAGCACCATCTTTACCCATTAAGTCCCAACCATGACAGGATTTGCATCGATGGGTCGCATTACCTTTTTTCCTGGTATTTGACCCGGGCCAGGCAGAGTGAGTATTTTCGGGTTTTTTAGCGCCAGTTACTTTAAACCATTTGTCATACAGTTGTCCGCCACGGGCGATCGATGAAACCTCTTCTGCGGAATAAGACATTTGTGAAAAGCCGGTAAAAGAAACTGCGGCTAACAGGAGTATTATATTTTTCTTATTCATTTGTGTATCCCTCATGATGATATATTAATTAGCCTTTAATCTGCAGAAACGATACGCAACATATTAAAGAATCGCGGTTAACATAGGTTAATTACACATTAATTGCATGGTAAAGTTTAAGCATCCTTTGGTTGTTTGATTTATATCAAGAAAAGGACTCAGACAGCACTAGTAATATTGGGACACTCTGAATAATTGATAATGATTAACATTATCGGCTTTGTCTCTATTTTTATGAAAAACTAGCAAAATCAGGATGCCGATTAATTACTACTAGTCGGTTGCGCCAATCAGCTCCGGCAGGACTGTGAGCAACTGGGTAAGTGCGGGGTGAATGGACCGAAACGCTGTGCGGAAGTTTTTCCCGTCAGTTAGAACAGCTCAATTTCAATCTTGCAAAATATCAGTGCCTGTAAATGAATGTCTGAAGTGATCATTTTTTCTTAAAGTAAGTATATTGAATATTTTCAGTGGTTATCTGAAGAATATCTGGAATTCGGCAGTAAATTATCAGAGTTTATTTATCCATTACTAATTATCACCATTTTTCATTACCGGCATTCAATTTATAGGTGTCTATGTTTTTTTACTTTCTAAACAATACGCACAGTCCGAGTAACTCAGACTGTGCGCAGGTCATTAAGATTTACAGTTAATCATCGTCATTATCAAGGCGTGTGATAGTAACAATTGCTCCGGGACCATTCCAGTCCAGGTCCTGAGCACTTAGATCACCGTGCCCATGAATACCGTTCGAAATAGTAATAAATCCTTCACTTCCTTCCGTAGCCCTGGCATTACCAGAATCCGCTGGACAGGGTGGCCCGGGAACAAAAGCACAATCTTCATTATTCGCCTCTGAACCAGCATCATATATATGAGCGTAATAAGAAGCCGATTTTTTGGGTAACATAACACCATTAAGAGCAACAAATGAATCATTAGTGGTTGCCAGCATCGCTGTCAGGCTCAGGAGTGCTCTTTTAGGCGAAGTAATAACAAAGCTCGCGGTTTTTCCTCCCGCAATAAAATCTCCAATCACGGCATCAAATACACCATGTGACCCCTGTGTTTCTGACAGCTTTAACGAAGGGTCACCTGTTTCTGCCTGGGCTACCAGACCATCACTAGCCACACCACCAACTTCAAATAAATGAAAGCTGGATCGGTGAGTTGCGATTAATGTTGGTGTAAATACGTGGTGGGCAGTGGTGTTGGTAATGGTGACTTTATATTGTTTGACGCTGTCAGCATTGGCGCTGAAATTAAATAGCAGGGAAACTGCAAATATACTGATAAACTTTTTCATGATTGCTCCTCATTGAACGTTGTTATTTAGGAGCGGTAAGTATGTGATGATAGATTCACATGACAGTCACGAAATTATCACATTTGTGTCAAACAAATTATCACGATATGTCGCACCTGGGTCAAACTCAGATGATAAGGTAATATCTCAGCATAAAAATCAAGACATAATGGGAAACTCTGAAAAAAGTGG
>CALCSG010000479.1 GCA_937894085.1 uncultured Gammaproteobacteria bacterium
GATTCTGGCCTTCGCCAGAATGACGCTAGTCGCTTAACTTACCGGCATTGGGGTCAGACTCTACCGGCATTGGGGTCAGACTCGATTGAAAACCTCTTGGATGATCGCAACAGGTCGATTCCGGGAGTTGGAGTAAAAAGAAATTTCTCACCAATGACCTCTATTGTGATGCAGAAAAATCTGTAAACTAATTTCGTCACCGGCGTCAGGAGTGTCGCTTTTGACTGTTAATATACTACAGTTTTTAATGTGTTCTCGATGAACTGCCCCGTCTTTGGTATGTCAGAAAAGAATATCGAAACTACTGTTACACCCGACGAACCGACGCTAACCAGGCTGCAGCCAGAATTTGCCCCGATACCGGCACCCTAACTGCCCCAGCATACTCATATTCGAAATTTGAATTTTAGGCGTGGGCCTGAGGTTGTTTTATCAGTGATTCAGCAGGTATACCCAGACCTTCATGCAGCTTCCTGATCATTTTGAGCGTCAGCGAGCGCTTATAATTGAGTATTTCGTAGACACGATTGCTCTTACCTATCATAGGCTCCAGGTCTTTCACACTTAACCCTTTTCTTTCCATCTCAAATTTGATGGCCTCAACGGGATCAGGAAGATCAAGCGGGTAATGCTTTCCTTCATAGGCTTCAATAAGCGTGGCTAACACATCCAGCTTTTCGCCCTCTGGTGAATCAGGCTCAGCCATCATGAGTATTTCTATTTCTTTAAGTGACGCCTTATAATCGGCATCAGTTTTAATCGGTTTAATCTCCATAATTTTGCCTCTTTCGTTAAATCGTTTGTACATCAATTTTATCGAAGGCCGATATGGATACTGTAGCGCTTTCACGCTCCTATACTCCTGTATACGCGAAATAAGAGCATCCATGCTCAAAATCCATACGGTGAACTGCGGTGCATTGAAAATATCTATTTATTTCATGATCTTACAGTCCATTAATAGCGGTCAACTGCGGAATCCAGGTTCAAAGTCCTGTGCTAAAGAAACCCAGTGCTTCGAATCTATATTCAACCGCCTTAATATCCCAGGTGTGTTAGCCGGTATTGCCCCCTTTTTATCTTCTCGCAATATACGTCCAGTCCAAATGCTTATCTTTACCGCATAAAAAAGCACGACGAACAAAACTGGAAACACAATGGTAATAGGGGGTGGCTTCGATTGAAACCTGAGTCTTCCTGGCTTTAGGCATGATTGCGTTCCTTGCGATTGACTGACCGATTTTCATTACTTTTTTGTTCTAGTAGTGTTAATGATAATCAATGGATTTGCTAAATTTTTCTCCAGATTCGAAGCAAGTCTGCCTACACAGATCTGGTAATCTTTCTCCGATATCTTTTCGTAATATACTTTTACGATATTTTGTTCGCTATATCAGGTACATATGGAGCTGAAATACCGAATGATTTCCTCTTCCATAATATTTCATGCATTATAGCTTATAAAATCATACTCAAAGCTGCCGGCTGAAGTCGTGGGTTTTAACCATCCCAAGGGGTGACAATAAAATAAAAATAACAGGGTATTAATATGAACGTTCAAAAACTTTTTTCAGCACTAGCGACAGCTGCTTTAAGCATGGGATTCAATTCACAAAGTTTTGCCGCTGAATCTATAAGCAACAACAACGTTTACATTCCGGCAGGCACTACACAGTCTTATTCGATTGATGTAGCCAGTGGCTCAAAAAGTGTAACAGCTTCAATCACCTGGACAAGTAAATCCACTGTTGCTGACGTTATCCTGTATTTAAAACAGGGTTCTACCGCTAATTCTTCTAATTACGATTGTCGTGTAGTTGTGGCATATAAAGGCGTTTGTTCTATCCAAAATCCTGAGGCAGGTATTTGGTATGTGGGTGTTCAAGCATATTTAACACTTAATTATGGCATTGAAGC
>CALCSG010000480.1 GCA_937894085.1 uncultured Gammaproteobacteria bacterium
TCACCTAGCTAAAGCAGGTGGAATTTCAGCTTACTTTATCTGGTTCCCACGCTCCTGCGTGGTAACCCAGACTTTTAACCGTGTTACCGGGATAAACATATGCATTCCCACGCGGGAGCGCAATGGCATTCACTTAAGAGTTGCCGTCATTCACTTAACAAAGCAGAGTCATTAAACAAAAACCATTGTAAAACTCATGGGGTATTGAGCCAGCCCGAATTCCATTTTTTCATTGGCCTCATCGACTTCCTTTCATAATGTCGACCAGGCCGAGATTTATAATAGTATCGTGAAATAGAATGCACTACATCGGCTATGAACTGCTGAATATGCTGAGCAGGTGCAAACAGAATTTCTTCCAGGTGCCGAGATACGGTGGTTAAGGTATTTTTGAAATTCACTTGAATGGCCTGTTCCGGCTTTTGCTGTTGGTCAGGATCAATGTTAAGCAAACTATGCAGTAGATTCTCAGAGGCATCAGAGCATAATCGACTCATGGTGATCAGTACAAAATGAGCAAATAGCTCCTGCTTAACCGTACGCTCACTACGCCCATGAAAATCATCGACTTCAATCCATTGCTTGCTCACCTTATACAGTTCCTCAACACCCCAACGAGCATGGTAAACGTCTTTTAAAGCATCAATGGTGTACTGGCAGTCAAGCAGTGTGGTGCCAAGATAATAACGCTGCCCATTGATTTGGTATTTGATTAAGCGCATTTTTAATGGGATAAAGACCATGTCAGGGTAATCTTGTTGTATTATTTTTTGTCGCCTATTGTCGGGTATCAGGGTGATGACCTTATCTTTTTCATCACTGTTGATAAAATCATCAATTTGTTGGCCTGTTCGGCGTTTTAATCGATACACCGCATAGATGCCGGCATGATGGTGTTGATTCAATGAGGCATAGGAGTAATAACCTCGATCATACACAGTGACATCATTTGGCTTCAGCATCTTTAGGTGCTGATCAGCGCAAATGCGTTCGTTGCCATGATTGACCAGATCAAAATCGTAGGGTGTTTTTGATTTGAGTTGATAGCAGCAGCTGAGTAAACCTTGTGGATAATGTTTGTTTGGCAACGGTTTTTTATAGCCGGCCTCAAGCAATTCTCGCGGCAGATTAATTTTACTGCCATCCACCGCAAATAAGCGATGGCCAAACCAGAGTTCACTGTTTTTCGAGGGACAAGCCTGAATAATTCGTGTATTCAGGTCTTTAAAAATGGTTTCATCCAGTTTCTTTCGCGCTTCGGTGAACGCCGAGGCCGCTATGGGCTTTTTTTGAGGCAAAGGGAATTTCATGCGATGGCAGTTATGCCAGAATTCAGTAATGGTTGTGCCATAACTCTGGCTATTTTTAGAAAAAACCAGTCGAAAGATAAGAAAAACCAGCAGCAACGAATCAATCACTCGTTTGCGTTTCTGCCAGATTGCATCATAGGTTAGCGATACCTCCGATATAATGCTTGAGACCTTACCCCATAGTTTGAGAAAGTCCTCATCAATGACGGTTTTTTTAGGGTGAGCAGGCTCATTGTTCAAAATGGCTTTATAGTTTGATTGCAAGGGGTAGATCAAAATAGATTTGACCGTGCCATCCGTATTATTGCTGGCCTTGTTTTTCCAGTCTTTACCGCTGGTTTTACCAATGCATTGCCAGTTGGCCGCGTGATAACAGGAACCTTTATAGTGTGAATCATCCACAAAGGTTTCCACCAGTACCGGACGATAAGCATGGGCCAAATACCAGTCTTCGCGCAATTGCCGTAAAGCCAGCGATAAGATATGACTGGCCAGGTTTGGTACCTTCACCCAGGGTAAAATTAAGAACCGCTTATTGTTAGTGACCAGGTTTAGACGCTTTTCTCGGTCTTGTTTTGTCCAGCCAATCCACTGGTCACGATCCATGATGTGCCAGGTAGCCGCTGAAAACAAAAGACAGGCAAGAATTTGACGTTCCGGTGTATGCGTCACCGCAAAGTATTTTAAAGAAGCGCCAACAGGGTGGTGATAGCCTAAATAATGGTATCGATCAATGAATGCCTTCCATAACTCAATATCAGCTTTTTCTGTGACCAGTTCGAGTCGAATATCACCTAAAGAAGACAGCTCACAATCAATGATATCGACAGGATCCGACTGGCTTATCCAGATAACCGGTTTGGGTCGCCTTTTTTTTCGAACTGCCCTGGCGGGTAAGGTGACCAACCCCAGTTTTTGCATTTTTTCAAGCGCATCTAAACAGGCATTTACTTTATTGCGACCTTGAGCGGTTGTCCAATGAAAGTGTTCACACAAAGTGGCTGCTAATTCAGTCAAACTGAGACAGGGATAGTCTGAAAGGGTTTGCTGTACATGGGCGAGTTCTTTTTTAGAGAAATAGCGACCCGATAGCGTCAGAGGTTTCGTGATCTTTGTAGTCATATTGCGGCTGATTTGTGTGGATAAAATAGCTCGTATTTATAGTGTCACGTTTGCCTTTTATAGTCAATTTTTATTTTATACGTATTTTATTTCTATTAACTCTTTGATAGTAAAAGTGAAATTTTTTCTTTGATTCATTTGGTTTTTATATGAATGCCATTGTGCTCCTGCGTGGGAACGCATATTCAGCCCAGGTATTCTTTTAATACCTTCCACT
>CALCSG010000481.1 GCA_937894085.1 uncultured Gammaproteobacteria bacterium
CGGCCTACCCAGTCATCATCATATTTAATCGCCAGGCCAAATGGAGAATTTACTCCCAGACCAAATTTCATGTCCTGATCAATAGCTTTTACCCAGTATAAGTTTGGAACAAAAGCGTCAAACCCCCCATCATCATTGCCTCCCGATAAAGTACTACCATCGGCATTGGTAGAACCTTCATTTTTAAACGTTGAAGAGGGTGAAATTATATGTGCCGCAACAACCAGTTGATCATTGTTGAGGGACATCATGCCTGCCGGGTTAAAAAATATTGTTGAGGCATCAGGTGTATAGGCAGCGGCACCGGCATAAGCATTGCCCTGCCCGCGGGCATTTGTTTCTATTAAGGCAAAACCTGAGGCACTGGTTACGGCTGGAATAAATGAGGAAACCAACAGGCTTGACACCAGGGCTCTCCGAAAATTTATACTGGATAACATATACTCTCCATTTCATTTTTATAATTTGGTGGCAAAATAATACGCTTATAGATATTTTTTACAAACTGTATGGCAAACTCTCTCTTCGGAGAGTGATGGTTTTTTCATCCAGGTTATAACTCGCCATACAAATTTCTGAGTACCTTCGAAACACAGCCTGCTATTATTTTTTTATTGAAAGGTGAATTTCCAGTAAAACTTTACTCTCGCAAAGGCGCCAGGTACGCAAAGATTAAGACATGTTCATATTTATTAACTCTATTCAATTAGCCTTTTTTCCTTTTCGCTCTTTGCGCCTTCGCGAGAGTCCATTTTCTCTTTTAGCCTGAGCTGGCTGTATCCGGGAAGTAACCAGGTACAAATTAAATGCCTGTTGCAGGTTTTTCTATAAGCGGAAAAGAAGATTTGACCTGGTATTCGACCGACCCTGACCGGGACACTGACTCAACCAATGCAAAACTATCGACATGCCAGTTTATAGTTTCAATCTGTTGCATTTTAAAATTTTGAGTGATTTTTCGTGCCATGGTCACATGTGGCCGAAATGTTCTAACTTCCGGCTGAAACCCACAGTTTCTAATTTTTCTGCCCAACAATCCCTGCAATTTAATTAAAGCACGGGGAATCTCTACCGGTGCGAGCCAGCTAATTTGAGGTTTTTTAAAATAGCCTGACTGAGTTATTTCAAGTTGAAAGGGCTGTGACTGGACTTGCCGGGCATAATCTAAAAAGCAGGCCACCTGCTGAACAGGTATATTTCCAAGAAAATGCAAAGTAATGTGAAAGTTTGCAGGATTTACCAGTCTGCCCTGCCCGCTGAGTTGAGGTATTTTTGCATAAGCTTCTGACAGACTTTCCCTGACTTTCTGATCAGGCCATAACGCGAAAAATAATCGTTCAACAGTAATACTCATGATTCACTGCATCAACCAGCTATATCGTTTTCTAGCATTTATCACCAATCCAGACTACACGATTTTTGCCTTCAGCCTTAGCCTGATAAAGTGCATCATCGGCACGTTTGAAAAACTTTCGCTCATTATCATCTTCCTGGTAACAGGTAACCCCCAGACTAATAGTAACAGGACCAACTTCATCGAAAAGTGTGTCTGCAACAATTTTCCGGCACCTTTCAGCCATTCTTAAAGCGCCTTCCTTATCAGTTTGCAGCATTAGAATAGTAAACTCTTCGCCACCCCAACGACTTAACACATCGACATCACGCACAATTTCTGTGATTCTATCAACCAGTTCCATCAAAACCCTGTCACCCATGTCATGCCCATACTGGTCATTCAATCTTTTAAAATCATCAATATCAAAAATCAACATGGAAAACTGATTGTGATAGCGGTTAGCCCTACTCATTAGTTCCTGCAGACTATTTTCGAACGCCCTTCGGTTACTAATACCGGTCAATGTATCGGTAACAGTCAAATCTCTCAGATATTCATTACTTTGACTAAGTTGCAAAGTCGCTTCATCTATTTGATGCTGCAACGAAGCATTCAATGCCACTAATTCCCGTTGTCTGAAAACTATGAATATGACGATCACTAAAACCATCATTACAGCCATTGACCAGAAAACTTTTTCAACATTCCAGAAAGGTTTTTCAACGACAAACCACTTTCGATATATATCTTTATACTGCTCTGACGTCAAAAATGCCTGCAAGGCCACTTCGAGCTGATCTCTCAGTTGTGGAAGGCTTTTACGCACAGCCATACCTCTTTTCACCTCCATTAATGGAGGTGAAATAGCCAGAACTTTATCACTTAAATCATAATCATTCATGATACTCCTCATGACAGTTTGAGGGTAAATCATGGCATCCATCTGCCCGCTGATCAGAGATTGAAAGGCTACTTCAAAATCAGTAAATGTAGTGAGCAATATCTTTTCCCTGTGCGCCAAAAGCTTAAACCCACACTCATCCAGCACCACAGCAACCTTTCGATTGTCCAGATCTTCAATTTTTGTAATATTGATATTGCTGCTTCTAACAAAAATTGAAACCGGGAAAGTCTCAACAGCAGAAGTGTATAAGGCATATTCTTCGCGTTCATCAGCGCGCCCCAGGAATGGAACAATATCGACCGAGCCATTCTTCAACGCCTGGCATATATCTGCCCAGCTTTTTTTAACCTCATATCGAAATTGAATGCCAGCTCTTGCGGCTACAGCTTCAAAAACATCGATAGCAAATCCACCCGGCTGTTTATTCTGATCGAGCATATAATAAGGAGGGTATTTTGCGGGTATCGCCACCACCAGTTCAGCGGAGACTCCAGAAAGTGTCTGAGCCTGAACAGATTCAATCAGGATTAGTGGCAAAAATACAAAAAAAATAACTTTGACAGGTAGAAACCTGAGCAGATAAACGCTTATAAACTTCAAAATTTTGAATACTAAAGCCATACTGCTGTATTCCAACATCCCCTGCATAAAAAATTATCACACTGTTAAACTTCTACAATCAATTATCATAGATCCTTTTTTTAAAAGCTGGGTTCACAGCCAGACAGGAGGTAGCAATGCTACGACCAAATAATCATAGCTAAATAGACATTCCCGATATTTATATGGCGAACACAAACAGCTTAAGATGGATCAACTCGTAGCTGCTGAAGAATTACAGTTCTAACATCGCTCTAAAATCCACTTATAAACAGAACTTTACTACACGACCAATAATCCTGATTAGCTTAAACAATTCAAAGAGTTAAGTATATTTATTAATTTTTTCTAATTTATATGCCATTTATTTGACGAACGGTCGATATTATCAGGTTCAAAACTCACATATTATGATTTAATAATATTACGCTGTTTCTTAGGGGTTATGTTCAGTGAATATAAACAAAGTAGAAATTGAGTTCAATAGCCTGGATTTTAAGTTCGACTTCGAAGAATGGGCCGATCTTTATAAGGCTGACCCGGATAAATTTGAAAGAAGGCGACTTATGTGGAACGAGCTAATTGTGCAAAGCGCTCCCGAAGCTTATCAACGCCGTCTTAGCGGACTTCTTTTTCAGATTAATATGGAGAAAATGCGCTCTAAAAATGCCTTGGACTCCTGCATCAGGCTTTCAGAATTAATGTGGAATTCATTTAACAAGCTCAAATTTGAATTATCCGAATTTACTCAGCAACAGCGCATATCGAAACATCCTGATTCAAAAGAAAAAAACAAAAATATAGATTGTTCTTTGAAATCGGCACATATTTTAGACTTTCCATTTACCCATAAGCCTCATTAATAAAAACCAGAAATAAACCTGATCACCCCAGGGATTCATCAACTAATCATTTTCAATCGAAAGAAAAACTTTAGCTCGCCA
>CALCSG010000482.1 GCA_937894085.1 uncultured Gammaproteobacteria bacterium
CTTTGGCAAGATTGCGAATTTCATGTGAGAAAGTCGCAGAGAACATCAGGTTCTGTCGAACTTTTGGTAACAGGTTTAAAATTCTTTTTATGTCGGGCAGGAAACCCATGTCCAGCATACGGTCAGCTTCATCCAGAACCAGTATTTCAAGCTGGTCGAATTTCACCGCATTTTGACCGTAAAGATCGAGTAAACGTCCGGGTGTTGCAACAAGTATATCGACGCCTTTACGTAATTTCATCATTTGCGGGTTTATCTTAACTCCGCCAAACACAACCGTTGAAGTTAGTGGTAAATGTTTGCCATAGGTTATGACGCTTTCATTTACCTGGGCGGCCAGTTCGCGGGTCGGGGTTATAACCAGAGCTCTAACATGGTTTCCTTTAGCCCGCTCACCTCTCATCAGTAATTCGAGTAACGGCAAGGTAAAACCAGCGGTTTTTCCGGTGCCAGTTTGTGCTGCTGCCATCACATCCTTGCCTTCAATAACCGCAGGAATCGCCTGTAGTTGTATCGGTGAAGGCGTGTCGTAACCCTGTTCTGCAACGGCTTTGAGGATAGGGTCAGATAAACCCAGAGAAGTGAAGCTCATAAAATTACTCTTTAGAAATGATTTGGTGCTGGATGTGTAACTTACCGGTATGGAAGAGTAAGTCAGTTAAATTATATAGATCGGGTGAAAAGTGGAATTAACAGTTTTTAGAGCAGGTTAACCGCATAGCTACGAATTTCATGAAGATCTACGTAAATATTTTAAAATTAAGCAGGTTAACCTGAGATTGACCGGGTATTTAACGGCGTTTACGTCCGCGAGAAGCCTTGGGGTCTTCAAAACGTACTCGTAAAGATCTGTCGCTATTGCCGACTGAGTTACCGTCCAGAGCTGTTTGCGCTGCTCGGGCCTCATGTCCTTCCATTTCAATAAAACCAAAACCTTTACATTTTCCGGTAAAGATATCTGAGACGATGCTGATAGAACGAACTTTGCCATATTCAGAAAACATGGTCGTAACGCTTTCTTCTGTAGCGTCCGGCGGGAGGTTGCTGACAAACAGTTTTAACATGGTGTTACCTATTTAGAGTCGGATGATTTCGACTGTTATGAGAAAAAAAACCCCGCTAGCGGGGTTTTTTTATACTGAAGCTGGTCGAGCTAGCTACTTAGCCGGGAACAACGTTGGCAGCTTGAGGACCTTTTTGACCATTTTCTGTTTCGAAAGTTACTTCCTGACCTTCAGTTAGAACTTTAAAACCACTGCCCTGAATCGCAGAGAAATGAACGAAAACGTCAGCGCTTCCATCAGATGGAGAAATAAAACCGAAACCTTTTGATTCGTTGAACCATTTAACGGTGCCTGTAGCCATGTAAATTACCTTTTTTTAAAAAATGAAAATATAATTAATTGCAGATCTCAAAAAGGTGATTTACAGGAGGTACCAGACGGAGCTTCTGATGGTGACTTAAAGGAAGTGCAACTAATTGTGTACAGAAGAAACCTTATAAGACTATAAGTCAAATAAGAAAACGTCTGCGCGACAGTATATACGAATAAAAGTGAAAAACATCAAGTTTTTAATTAATTTATGTTATTGATTCTTTTTAACCGTATTTGGCAGGTTGGACAGTATGGTTTGAGAGAGTGCTTCGAGCGCATTAATTCGAGGAAAACTGGGCCGATAATATAATGCTACATCGCGCCAGGTATCGGGCAGGTTAAGCTCTCGCGTAATGATACCCCTGCCGGAAGCCCAGGATCCTGCGAGAGCCAGCGCGGGTACCAGGGTCGTTCCATAACCGGCGGCCACCAGTTGTAACAGGGTTTCCAGACTGGATGCTCTGAGGTTTGCCATGTCGCTACCCTGCTGACTTCTTTCAGTAAGATGGCAGGCCTGCATGGACTGCTGGGCAAGACAATGTCCTTCTGACAGTAGCAGTAATTCAGTGCTATCCAGATCCTGCTGGGAAATGTCATCCAGCGTATAAAAAGGATGTTTTTGCGGGAACGCTATCCAGAAAGGTTCGCGGTAGAGGTTAATTTTTTTGAAATCAGTCTCCGGGTGACTGGTCGCCAGTATGGCCGCGTCAATTTCGTGGTCATGTAACCGTTGTAACAGGGTATCTGTCTGTTCTTCTGAAATAACCAGGCGCATTTGCGGATGTGTTTTTTGCAAAGGTTTAAGAATCAGAGGCATTAAATATGGGCTGATAGTCGGAATAGCGCCTATTCTTAACGGACCTGCCAGCGGGTCGCTAAATGATATAGCCAGTTGTTTGATCGCATCAGCCTGTTCCATCATTAAACGCGCATGCAGCAGGATGCCCTGCCCGACCGGTGTAATTTCAACCGAACGGTTAGTGCGCTCAAATATTGTTACACCAAGTTCCTGTTCCAGTTTCTTTATCTGACCACTGAGTGTTGGCTGGCTGACAAAACAGGCTTGTGCAGCTTTGCCAAAATGTCGGGTTTCAGCGACTGCAATCAGGTATTGAAGATCGCGTAAATTCATTTGCCAGAGCTGTCAGCTTTATGCCATCAGTGTCGATAAATAGCCACCACGTTTTTTCATCATTCCGTTATATAGCTGTTTGATTTCAGACACAGTAGAAGATTCGATGATCGACAGGCTCAATAATTTGTCTGACCATCTGGAAACTTTAGCATGTCGATTTTCATCAATTAATCCGGGGCTAACTTCATTAAGGTATTTCAAGCGCTGGAAAAATGGAGCGAAGCTAAGATCAACCAGAGAAAGTTGGTCGCCATTAAAGTATGTTGCTGAATTTAATTGAATTTCCAGCAGATCAAGCTTGTTCAGCAATGCTGTTCGCTGCTCATTAAAGCCGGCCTCGTCTGCCTGCACAATTAAATTAAAAGCATTCATCAGGCATTCGTTACCAAACTCCATCCAGCTACGATTTTGTGCTTTCTGTAAAGGATCGTTGGGATGCAATGAATTACCGTATACCTCGTTCAGGTATTCGACAATGACCGAGGATTCAAACAGTACACTGTCACCAACTTTGAGGACAGGCACCTTTCCCAGTGGGGAAACCGATGCAAACCATTCGGGTGGGTTTTCCAGGTCAATATACTGAATTGTAAAATCGATGCCCTTATACAGCAGGGTTAAAACGGCTTTTTGCACGAATGGGCAAAGTTTAAAGCTTATGAGTTCGGGTTTCATATTGAGTGAATTAATATTTTGAGTGATTGAGAGCTTTAATTTAAGTTAGCAATACTACATTCTGCTGATTTTTATTTCTCAGTTAAATTAATTCTATAAGCTATATTTATTATAGTTGCTATCAGGGTCACTAAATAAGAGTTAAATGAAAAGTTGTTTTTTTGGTTTACTATGGTAGATTAATCCAATAATAAATGACCTGTATCAAGAAACGGGTAGTATTTCTTACGGCAAAGAACTCACAGAAATATCACCTAATACAAGGTAAAAATAATAAAGGAACACTGAAAGTGTCAAATAATAATCATCCTCTTGTTGATATTGGTTTAGCGCCGATATCTGATACTTCTCCCTGTGGTGAAAATGCGCGCTATGAATCTGAATTTGAGCAATTAGAAGCAGAACTGGCTAAACAGGAATCTCTAACTTCTGAAACAGTTGACTGGGCTAAAGTTGTTGCGCTGTCGTCAGCCATAATTAAAAATAACTCTAAAGATATCCTGGTTGGTTCATACCTGTGCTATGCCCTGCTTTTAAAAGAAGGCTATACAGGTCTGGCAGTAGGTTTGAAAATACTTAATGATATGGCTGAAAAGCACTGGGATTGCCTTTTCCCTCCAGCCAAGAGAATGCGTGCCCGGCAGACGGCCTATGCCTGGCTTGCAGAGAAAGCCGGTTTGTTACTTGCTGAAAAAGTACCAGCTGCCAATGAGTCGACAGCCGTTCTTGATGCGGCTGACGCACTAAAGCAGCTTGATAATACGCTGGTTGATAAAATGGGTGATCAGGCTCCCATGCTGACTGATTTATCGAGACCATTAAAAAACTATCAGCAGAGCGCGCAGGCTGAACAGGCACGATTGGCCGAAGCTTCTGCTCAGCAACAGGCAGCAGATGTTTCGCCTTCCACTGCTGAAGTGACCACTACAGCGGCACCCGATACTGCGGTTGTTGAGCCGGTTCAGGCAGCGGCTCCTGCTCCCGGTCCGTCGACAGTTAAAAAACCGGTAGCTGCAGCGCCCCCTGTATCTGCCGGTGATATTGAGTCTGAGGCAGAAAGTAAAAAAACATTACGTCAATTACAGGCAGTAAGTCGAGATATAGCAGGTTTCTGGGCAAATCAGAAATTATCAGATCCGCGCGCCTATCGCCTGTCTCGAGTGGCAGCATGGATGATAGTTGAAAATGCTCCGCCTGCTAATGAAGGTGTTACCCAGATAAACCCTCCGCCAGCTGAGCGCCTCAAGTTTTTTGAGGCAACCATGGCTAAAGAAGACTATAGCGTACTGGTGATTGAGCTGGAAAAAACTATAGCGCGCGCGCCATTCTGGCTGGATGGTCACTTTTTAGTGGTAAAAGCTTTACGCGCTTTAGGTCCTCAATATGACAAAGCAGTGCAGACCGTGATACGGGAAACCGCACATTTTTTAAATCGCTTACCGGAAATGCTAGAACTGTCTTTTTCTGATCAGACGCCATTTGCCTCTGATCAAACCCGCTTGTGGTTAAATGCCGAAGTTCTGGTTTCTTCATCGACGGCAAGCGCTAGTGCTGGATCAGAAGGTTCTGCCGCAGCAGCCTGGGATGCTGCACTGGTAAAAGCCAGTAAAAAGGCAGCGTCTGGTGAAACTGCAGAGGCTATTGTCATAATGCAAAAAGGCCTGCAACAGGCGGCCCAGCAACGTGATCAAATGTACTGGAGGTGCTCTCTTGCACAACTATTACTGCAATTGGGTAATGCTGAATCGGCTTCAAAAATTCTTGAACAAATTTGTGCTCAGCTGGATGAGAGTCAATTATCCATCTGGGAGCCAGATTTGCTCGCACTAACCTATAATTTATTGTTTCAATCATATCAAAAGCAGTCAAAGAAAAATAAGGAAGATGAAAGTCTGAAGGATAAGTTAGACAGGGCTTATGAAAAACTTTGGCGGATTCAACTCTGAAGTGCAACGCAGTTAATTCCAGATCTAGCGAACGA
>CALCSG010000483.1 GCA_937894085.1 uncultured Gammaproteobacteria bacterium
AGTATACCTTGTGGAAATATTATCTGTTGAGGATGAAGATTTTAACTCATTAGGGGAAGAAAGGTATTTCTTTGATTGGGAAACGGAAAGGAATCAGGAGATCTATAAATTACAAATAGTGGGTTCAAAAGACATTTTAGGGTTAATGTCTCTTGAACGAATTCCTGAAGAATGGAGAATTCATGTGAGGCTTCTTACTGTTTCTAAAGAAAATAAAGGCAGAAATAAACAATTTGACAATATAACCGGGAATTTACTTGCTTATGCTGCTAAACTCGCAGTAAAGGATTATGGGGAGCTAGCATGTATATCACTTAGACCAAAAACTCAAATTGCCGATCATTATATTCGTAAATATGGAATGACAGTGACTGGCTTGACATTAAGTATTGAAGTTCCAGATATATTGACATTAATTAACACTTACGATCATGAATAACAACAAAAATAACATGGACATTAAAGATGCGGAATACGGTGTAGATTCAAGATACAAATCTAAAAGAGAACGCGAACTTGATGGAGCCGCTTTAATGGAAGAACGTTTGCGGAGAATGAGAAATTTATCAAGAGATCAAATCATTCGTGCAAAATTATTACAGCTAAAACTGCAAATGGAAGACTATTTGAAGAAACCTATCTACGATAAGCGTAACTATTTCTCTGAATTCGTTGCATCATACGTTGATATAATCTATTCTAAGAGAAGCAACTTTGCAAAGGATATTGATATTACACCGGTAATGTTGAGTCAAGTTATTAATAATCACAGAGAACCAAAAGATGAATTTATTATGAAGTTAATGATTCATTCTGAAAAGGCCTATAAGAATGTTTGCAGCTTTCATAAAAAAACCTGGTATCAGGTATATTTTCATGAAAAGATTTGCGATACAATGTCAAATCAAGACAACTGGAGGCCGAAAATTGAGAAACATGTAAAGATCAGTGAATTTATAAATGAATAAATGAAAAAAATTGTAGGTAACATGCCAGCATCCGCAAGCCGGGCTAAGTGATCCAAAGCTAGCGGAATAAGAGTAAAATGAAGGAAAAACGAAAACTAAATCCACCCCAAGTAACGCCCGGCCAGCGGCTGCTGGCCGACCGTTAGGCTGCATGTTTATTAAATTTTGAAGAACCTGTAGAAGTTATCAATAAAGTACTTAAATTTGTACCTGTTTGATAACTTAAAAAAATATAGAAAATGAAAGCTGCAAACTTCACAGAATTTAGGACTAAACTAAAACAATATCTTGATGATGTTGAAAAGAACAATGAGACCCTAATAATCAAAAGAGGCACTGGCAATGGTTCGGTATTAATCTCATTAGATGAATTCAATTCGATTCTTGAAACTGTTCATTTGCTTAGCTCTAAAGCAAATTCAGATAGGTTATATGAATCTATCCGTCAGATTAAGTCAGGAAAAACATTTCAAAAGGAGTTAATCGAAGACTAATGAAGATTATATTTTCACAGAACTCATGGGAAGATTATCTATCCTGGCAAACAGAAGATAAAAAGATGCTTCGAAAAATTAACTCCTTAATTAAAGATATTCAAAGGACTCCTTATCAAGGATTGGGAAAGCCAGAGCCATTGAAATATGATCTCGCTGGATTATGGTCAAGACGAATTGATCGAGAACATAGGCTTGTCTACCAAGTTATCGGGGATGAACTCTTCGTATATAGTTGTCGGTATCACTATGACTAATAAACACACAGCCTAATAAATAGGCTTCAAACGGCTTGTAAAGCCTAGTTTGAAGCAAGTGTTGAACTAAATCCCTTACACCCATTACCTCTATGCACTTTGAATTAGACTGGCTTACTCTTGTTTGGTAGCAGCTGATTTTAAGTCTGTTTTGTAATTTCCAGGCAATACAATTCCTGTCCTGCCATAGCAAGATTGTTATATTTCTGAAATTTAGACGACTAAGCGCTTTGCATTAAGTTGAGGGAATTTGCCCGGTTATCGTATCCGTGGCAGAACTTCAATGGTGTGCATCTGACCTTTTTTGCAAAACGGACATAGGAACATATCAAAGCCGGTTAAGCGTTTCAGCTGCTTATGAACACTCTCTTTTGCTTTCGGCCGATCTGGATTCCGTTTACGTAACAATACCGTCTTCTTAGCATTACGGTTGCTCAGGATGCCATAATACCTGATCTTAACAATGCTCCTTGGCAAGATATGCATACAAAAACGCCGCAAGAATTCTATGCCTGATAAAGTTGTGGGCTTTACTTTACTCTGATCGCGATAATCCTTGTAGTGGAAGCTTACACCCCGATCATCAATGTTCAGGATTCGATGGTTGCTGATGGCCACCCGATGGGTATACTGTCCCAGATATTTGATTACCTGCTCCGCATCTGAAAAAGAGGGCTCACTGAAAACCACCCATTCCTTGCTCCAGGCTTTATCAACCACGGATTGATATTCAGGTAATTGACTTCTTTCTCGTTGTTGTTTTTTGAGCAGTTCCATCATCTTGCCCCGAAAAACATTGCTGAGCATTTTTACGTTGTGCAGGTATTTCCCCTTTTTGCTTATATTATGGTGGTGGTAATTTGAGCATGTCCCAACAGCTCTTTGATGATGACGATATTCACACCATCTTCGAGCAGGTGAGTGGCATAACTGTGGCGAAGCGAATGCAGGTTGACCTGTTTTTTAATGATCGTTTTTTTAACGCTTCCCGCATCACCCAGATTAGCCCTTTCACACTATAGCGGCCATCAGATTCTTTACCATTGAACAACCATGTGTCAGGATGCTCAACCGAAATATACTTCTTCAGCCCTTTAGCTATATAATCCGAAAGAGGAACGATCCGATCCTTTTTGTACTTACTCTGCCTGATGTGGATGGTTTTGCGCTCGAAGTCGATATCAGATATTTTCATGTTGGTGACCTCCTGTGAGCGTAGTCCGGCTGAATATATGAGTATTAATACAATGCGGTGCTTGAGCAGTCCGGGAGTCTTGAACAACTCTTTTAACTCGCTACGGTTTAGGATAACAGGTAACTTGAATTCCTCTTTTAACGACGGCAAATCTACAGCACGTTTGTTGAGTCCCAGGTGACGATAATAATACCGCAGACCATAAACAGCATGCTTAAAAATGCTTCGGGATGGAGATTTGGCTCTCAACGCCAGACTCGTCAGATATTCATTAATTTCATCATCGGAGATCAGCTCGGGAAGCCTGTTAAAATGCAAACTTATTTTCGCTATTGAGCGAATATAGTTGTTTAATGTACTTTTGCTCTGCCCACGCAGAACAGTTTGTTGGTGAAGTGTCTTGTAAACACTGTCAAAGCCTTCGATCGTGTCGATGGCCTTTTGAACCAGGGTGGGTTCATTTCTTTTCATGATAATGAGATTTAAATGAATGTTTAAATTTGGGGAGTGTCTATCTCCCCCTCAGTATCCTTTTACCTATATTTGTTAAAAAAGCTATCCCGCGGAAGCGGGATTTAGTTCAACAAATTGAAACCAGAGAAAATGATTGAATAAAGTGCGGCACTCACCATTCAAACCGTAAGCAATTCAATAGATAGACCGGATCGCGATCTGATTATCAAAAGGAACGATTTCTCTCCAGTCTATTGATTTCAAATGATAACGACCACTGAATTGAGGGTGAAAATTGAGAGCCAAAAACGAGAAAAAATACATACTGATAATCACTAAATTATTTTACGTTAGTCAGAAGTTTATTAGGGAATGTAAACTTAAAGCCGACCGTTACCGTGCATTAATTTATAAGGATCCTTGATAATTTCTTCGTAATTTTAGGGAAACGAATCCATATGAGTACTTCACATATCGAGATTTACCAAGTTAAGCCAGGAAAGACTGACATTTCAGTACGACTGGAAAATGAAACCGTTTGGTTAAGCCTCAATCAATTATCGGATCTTTTTCAACGTGATAAATCCGTAATATCCAGGCATATAAACAATATTTTTAAAGAGAAAGAACTTGATCGAAAGCCAACTGTTGCAAAATTTGCAACAGTTCAGATTGAAGGTGAAAGAGAAATTGAAAGAGCCATTGAATATTTTAACCTAGATGTAATAATCTCAGTTGGTTATAGAGTTAAATCCACTAGAGGGACGCAGTTTAGGATCTGGGCAAATAGAATATTAAAAGACTATCTCATAATAGGTTTCGCAATAAATGAGAAACGACTCACTGAACAAAATAAACAACTTAATAGCCTACAGGAGTCAGTAAAATTGATCGGAGAAGTATTAAAATCGAAGGAGCTAGCAAATGATGAAAGCATAGGGTTAATAAACATCATCTCTCAATATGCCTATGCATTTGATATCCTAGATCAATATGATTACCATAACCTTCAAATAACTGAAACATCAGGGAAAGAGACCTACCATCTAACGTATAAAGACGCAATAGAACAAATTAAACTCATCAAAACTGCTCAAAGTGCCAGTAACCTATTTGGTCGTGAAAAGGACGAATCACTAAGAAGTTCACTTTCAGCAATCTATCAAACATTTGAAGGTGCAGATTTGTACCCTAGTATCGAAGAGAAAGCAGCTCATCTTTTATATTTTATAACCAAAAACCATTCATTTGTGGACGGCAACAAGAGGATCGCAGCATTCTTGTTTCTCTTATTCCTTGATCGTAATGGAATTCTTCTTGATGATAACGGGATGAAGAGGATAGCGGATAATGCTCTTGTAGCTTTAACATTAATGATCGCTGTAAGTAAACCTGAAGATAAGGACACCATGATAAAAGTAATCGTAAATCTAATTAATAAAAAGAATTAACGCATGGTAAGCCTGCACCCTCCATGCAGGTCAAGTGATTCAAAGTGAACGATAAAGGAA
>CALCSG010000484.1 GCA_937894085.1 uncultured Gammaproteobacteria bacterium
GGTGTATGTCTAGCCACATTCAGAGGTTATGCACTTATTATACGAATTCAGGTATTTATTTATTTGAGAACAATTAATTAACCATGCAGATACCAAAGAGTATACATGAGAATTTACGCTTTCTGATTATTGAAGTTGGTTCACAGGTTGCTAACTTGCAGACCTATTTTGATACATACTCTGTCACCATGGCAAAGCGAATACTTGATCGCAGTGGCTACACCTATAATCTTAAAACAAGTATCCATAGTGGTTGTCTTGCAAGAATTGAGCGGGATAAAAATGTTAGAAATGCGGCAAGTCTGCTGCGCTCGACAGAAAGTGTTGCTACCGATCTCGTACGTATTGCAGAACTTTGTCGGGATTGTATCCAGCAGGTTGGTTATATTGGCAATACCAGTCACCTGCCGTCAAAACTTTATGTATCTCTGCTTGGCCGAATTGGCAGAGGTATACGCATAATCGATTCAGCTATTGTTAATAGCGACACAAAAATGGCTTTAAAGATAGGCCGCATCGAAAAAAAACTGGATTGTGCGTATCGCAAACTACTGAAAAAATACACTCGTGACCTGCAACTGCAGAAAAAAAAGAGTACTGAAGATCTGGTAGCAGCACTGTTTGTTGCACACTCTCTGGAGCAAATGGGGGATGTTTTACTTAATATCAGTGAATCAATTATTTCGGCTAATCTGGGACAGCCCTTTAGTACTGATCGCTATCATTCTTTGCAGGCTTCGGTTGAATTATTAAACGGCTCTGACAATGATGCCAATGTGGTGCTGGAGACAGTCGCCCAGACAAAGTCAGGTAGCGGTATTTCCGGTGTAAGCACAATTGATAATGAGGGTGTAGAGCACCTCGCAATCTTCAAAGATGGCCAGAAACGTAAGGTTAAGGAAGAGCGTCAGGGAGTAGAAAGCTGGCATGAAATTTTTCCCGGTCTGGCCCCAAAAATTCTGTCCTATCACAAACAGGGGCAGTCTGCGTCATTACTGATCGAGCATCTTGCAGGATTAACCTTCGAACAGATCCTGTTGCACGAAACGCCAAAGCTACTCAATCAAACATTGAAACAATTGCAAAAGACATTGAAGTCAGTATGGAACGCAACGCGTACCAAAAAATCGGTGTCTGCAAATTATATGGGGCAACTACAAAAGAGACTGAGTGACGTTTACCAGCTGCACCCGGAATTCATGTGCAGTAATATGCAAATTTGTGGTTCTACAGTACAGTCATTTGATAACCTGCTAAAACGGGCGAAGGTATATGAAGAGAACCTCAGTGCACCTTTCTCTGTATACATTCATGGCGATTTTAATGTAGACAACATAATTTACGACCCTCTTGAGAAAAAAATTAATTTCATCGATTTACACCGTTCATCTTATATGGACTATGTGCAGGATATTTCGGTATTTATGGTTTCAAACTACCGGCTGCGAGTTGTAGATCCTGTCATTCGCAGGCAGATTCGCGATCTGAGCATTAATTTCTATAACTTTTCTGCTGCTTATGCAAAAAGTAAGGGAGATGATGGTTTTGATCTCCGACTGGCACTCGGGCTGGCTCGCTCTTTTGCCGCTTCGACCCGTTTTGTGGTCGATAAAGTTTTAGCAAGAGCCATGTGGTTACGTGCTCGCTACCTGCTTGAGAGTGTGCTGTTAACCGACCCCAAACTCATACATAAATATCGCGTACCCGTTAAGGAGTTGTTCGTTGGCTAATTTAAAAATAGGTGTTATAGGCATACCTGGAAAATGGTCTACCGAAGTACTGGCAGATGCTGTTGAGAATAAAACAGGATTCAGGCTAGTCATTGATATGGCAGATGTTAGCCTTGATCTTGAAAATAATACTCTGGTTGCGGGTGACAATAACCTTTGCGAACTAGATGGATTACTCGTTAAAAAGATAAGCGCTGTTTACTCGCCAACAACGCTGGACAGGCTGGAACTACTGCGTGTCGCCGAACAGGCCGGGGTACGGGTATTCAGCCCGGCGTTAAGCATGTTAAGACTTATTGATCGACTCAGTTGTACGGTCACTCTGCGCAATGCCGGGATTCCGATGCCTGATACCCGTGTCACTGAAGATATTGCTGTAGCGATGCAAGCTGTCAGAGACTTTGGCAGTGCAGTATTCAAACCTCTGTATTCGACCAAGGCACGTGGCATGACAGTTATTGATGCCGCGCAGGATGATGATGAGCTGGAACGAAGTATTCGAGACTTCAGTGCAAATAATCAGATGATGTATATTCAGCGTAAAATCAATCTGCCAGGAAGAGATCTGGGTATGGTATTTCTTGCCGGTAACTACCTTGGTACCTATGCCCGGGTTCCTCAGGGTGAAGCCTGGAATACAACCATTCATAGTGGTGGTCGTTATGCTGCGCATACTCCATCAGATGACGTCATCGAGCTTGCTCACCGTGCTCAGGCACCGTTTAATATGGATTTCACAACCGTCGATGTTGCAGAGACGGACTCAGGTCCGATTGTTTTTGAAGTATCTGCATTTGGCGGGTTTCAGGGGACAAAAGATGGTATTGGTATTGATGCTGCAGCAATGTATGTGGAGCATGCCTTAAAAGAAATTTCCTGATATGGGTAGACGGATTGCGGCTATCATTCGGCATGGAGATTATCACCAGACACCCGGTGCGCCCAGTGCGCATCAGCCATATCCATTAAATGCCGATGGAAAAAAGCATGCAGTTGAGGCTGCTACTATTATTCAAAATGTTCAGCGGCAATTTGACTGGATACTGGCGAAAGAGATCGATAGTTCACAAATGCTCAGGGCCTGGCAGACGGCAGATATAATAGCGCATACTCTTGATATACAACATGAACTGCTTTGTTTCGATGAACTGGCTGAACGCTGTGTTGGTAGTGCCGCTAACCTGACAGCTGACAAAATTGTAAAAATTATCCATGATGATCCTCGTTATGACGAACCCCCGGTAAACTGGAAATCGAATAGCGAGTATTGCCTACCATTGCAAGGTGCAGAGTCACTGCTTGAGGCAGGAAAACGCGTTGCCGAACACCTTATATCACGTTTATCCGGGTTACCAGCCAATGGGCCTGATACTCTTAAACTGTTCGTCGGACATGGTGCAGCTTTTCGCCATGCTGCATTTCATCTGGGTGTGTTGCAATATGACGATATTGCACATCTGAGTATGTTCCATGGACGACCGGTATTTATAGAGTTATTACCCGATGGACGCTGGACACACATCACTGGAGAGTGGAAAATAAGGCCGGTTAATTCAGAATTCAGAGACTAAATTGGGTAAAAAAGATCATACTATTATATTTCCTCATTACAAGGGAGAAGAGTGGACTGGTACAAAGTTGCCTACAGTGAGTGAGAACTGGCTGGTTGGTAAGAAACGTTCGGTGAATAAAGATCGTTATCATCGGAAGGAGTACAGTAGGGAACTGGAGGAAATTATAGGTAAGGAAGCCTGGAAATGGCCAAAACATCCTGTGTTCTTTATATCGGATGTACACGGAGATGCGGATGCATTCATTGCTTCACTGGTTGCATCGGGTGTGATTAAGAAAACGGGTTCGCGGGATAAGGATATTAAAGTTACAGATACCTGTCGCAAAAGCAAAATTCTAATTGGCGGTGACTGTTTTGATAAAGGACCGAGTACATTACGTTTGCTACGGGTTGTTAAAGTTCTGCTGCGTAAACACGCAGATGTAATGATTCTTGCCGGAAATCACGATGTTCGTATGATGCTTGGGATCAACAGTATCGACCTGGAACCCGACCCCAGAACAGACCATTTTTTTATTCGTATGGGTAGAAAAATGGTGCCATTCCTTAAAGAAATCAGTGAACAGTATTTACAGGGTGAAAATGCATTACGCGATGTACCCTCTGCCCGTGAATGTCGGCGTATCCTATATCCACCCAAAAGCTGGTTTCGTGATTTTCCATTGCATGCTGTATGGCACATGCCAGATGCAACAATTGAGAAGGAAGTCGAAAAACTACATGATAAAATTCATCAGTTTGATGAGGATTGTGAGAAGGCTGATTTATCGATACGCATGGTCTATGCAGCGGCAAAAAAATGGCAGGAATTATTCCTGCAGCCCAAAGGCGAGTTTGCATGGTTCTACCAGCATATGACCCTGTGTTATCGTAAAGGCTCACTGTTATTTTTACATGCAGGAATTGATGATCGAATTGCCGGGATTCTCAATCATTACGACTGGAAACATTTGAATAAGCAATTTCAAAAATTGATGTTCGGCAATCCTTTCGAATTTTACTATGGCCCGTTCGCAAATATAATGCGTACCAAGTACCGCGATGTCGATATGCCACTGACCCGCAATGGTGTAAAGAAGCTCAATAAGCATGGTATTCGCGTGGTAGTGCATGGACATCGTAATCTGCTGCATGGTCAAAGGTTGATGCTGCGCAAGGGGTTACTTAATGTAGAATGTGATACCACGCTGGATCGGAATTCTCGCAAAAAGGAGGGGCTCAAGGGAGTAGGGGCAGCGGTGACAATCATTCACCCTGAAGGCTATATTTTAGGTATCAGTAATGATTATCCTTTCATTAAGTTATTCGACCCGAAACATATCGTACGTCAGACTAAAGGAATAAAACCATCTGACTCATAGCCGGATTTAAGCAAATAGTACTGCATGGTCCGAAGCAAATGCCGGGTCTTCAAAGTAAGGCCGAAATGGACGCCTGGATCCAGTCGTATCAAGACCATCTGTAGCAAAGGTATATTGCTCAATTCCGCAGAATATATAATCCACATTGATGGCAGGAGTGTTTTCATCCATCAGCGACCACTTACTGCCGATTCTGTTGTGAAATACACTTTCGGGATTCGCATCTTCAATACGTTTATCCATAATTGCATCAATAAAACCAGACTGGCGAATCAAATTTATCTCTGCAGAATCCGGTGTTGTATTAAAGTCCCCACCGATTACCCATATATCGCGTTCGGATTGATCTTCACCAGCTGTTACACGGTAGCGAGTAGTCTGCTGATAGGCTGATACAATATTATCTAAAATCAGCTCAATCTGTTTTAGCCGGGAAGCTCCTGCGTGCCTGTTCAGACGTATGTTACCTTCACGCTCTCCACTTAGTGTGTTTAGATGAATATTTAAATAATTGAGATAACGGTTTTTACCTTCATGCTCCAGCTTTGCCCGACCCATGATAACCAGACGTGGTTCTGTATCGCGCTGACCAAGATAAAGTCCTGTTGTAATACTGATGGGTTCAAAACAGGAATGACATCCCTCTTCAGCAATATCAGCATCTGCACTCATGTTTTTAGCATTGATCCAGGGTACCCAGAGTTTTCGACTACTGATTCCTTTACGGATACAGATTCCGTAACCCTGCTGAATATCAATATGGGCAGGGACGCAGTTAGTGACTGACCCACCTTCAACAAATCGATTCCACTTTCCTGGATGCGGATTATTGTGTGATGTTACGGCCGCGAAAAAAAAGCACTCATATCCTGAAAAAATATCGCTCAATATAACGCTACCCGTCTGCCAGCGAACAGAAGATGTGTCTGATGAATCTTCAAATCCGATGCATTCCTGTAATAAAATTATATCCGGTTGATCCTGATCGGGAGAGCTCAGCCAGTCACCTATGCTTTCTTCCCATGCTTTCCTGAAGGCAGCTGTATACCTTCCAGCAGCAGGTCCGGGTGCCGCATCAAGCTGTTCAAACAGCTTTGCTCCAGCCATATTCCAGCTCATTATGCTGATATCCATCGATCCTCCTGTTTAATTGAAATGAGCTTATGCTGTTATAGGCGCAAAACACCGAGTTAGTTGCTGCCGGCAAATCTCACATGAAATAATGTTAATATATGGCCATAATATAAACAGTTACTGTAAAGCGATAAAGCCTGATTGTAGAGACTGTAAAAAATAATTTCTTTGAAGGAGTCTATTATGGGGGCAGGTGTGATACCACTGTCTGTTAAGGACGGACAGGTTCAATTTCTGTTTCAATATACATTTACTGGTAGAAAAGTCGGTTATCTTATCGATTTTGGTGGTGGTCTGGGGGATAACGAAGACTATTGCCAGACTGCTGTACGTGAATTCATTGAAGAGACAGAAACAATGTATCTTTCCGATGATCTGCATCATGCATGCCGTTCAGTTGAACGTGTAACATCACAAATTTCAGTAGTTGAGAAATTATTTGATCGAACACTGGCAGCAAATCCCCACTGGTGGTGTAAAAGAAAATCAGGGAATTCGAAAAATCCCAAAGACTGGAGATCTTACTTTATTGAATTTCCTTTTCGCGATATATCACCGATTAACCAACAGTGGAAGTCAGATGTAACAGGTCGCTTTAAGAAACGTCGGGAGCTGGTTTGGGTTTCGGCCGACCGCCTACTGGAAATATATGATAGAACTCCCGACAAGCTATGGAAACGGGTGCGTCAACTGGAAAATGCCGAGACATTAATACAAGAGATTAAATCATCTCTTGGAAGTAGCAACGAACCATAGCAAGATAATGTAACCCTGAATATTTAGAGAAATAAAATGACAGACAGACATAATTTAGAAAAACTTATCCATAAGCTCACAGGAGATGCTGTTTTACTGGATGAACATCTGGATCTAGCGCTGGGTGGATTTACCATACGCATTCGTTCTAACCACAAACCACTGCTGCAAAAACTCGCCGCCTATTTTTCCCATGTTTTACCAGGTAATTCGGA
>CALCSG010000485.1 GCA_937894085.1 uncultured Gammaproteobacteria bacterium
GCTCGATGTTTTACATAAAACGATGATTAAAAGCCGGATTGAGATATAATCTCCACCCGGCTTTTTTATGAATAGAATGAGGACATCATGAACAACAAATTGTTTAGCCTGCTGCTAACCCTGTGTGTGTTTACGTTTAATAATGTTTGGGCTCAGAACAATAATGCACAAACCAGCAACCCACCAATGACAGAGGCCAGCGAACAGGCAACTTCCCCTATTAACGGAGCCTTCGGTATATCACTGGGTGCAAAATTCGACCCGAAGATGGTTTCTAAAGTCATTGCTGAAACACCACAGACTTACTCAGGGAAAGATAAAGTAAAGCTGCAGGGAAAATTACTGCAGGTCGAACCGGTTAAACCCGATGAGCGTTTTCAACACTACTCGTTAAAGACCACTGCCGACGGTTTAATTTTTACAATACAGGCTGAGTACCAGTACGAAGTTGAAAAGGCGATGGGAAAAAAAGCTGGCAAGGTAAAAAATGAAAAGTCTGTTCGAAAAACCTGTAAAAACGCTGTCAAGGCAATGGCAAAAGAGTTTGAAGAAAGTTATGGCCAACCTCGAGGCAAAGGCTGGGATGGAGAATGGTTCAGCTTCAGGCAGCTTTCAGACAATGCCGATAAAAGCCTGAGACTGTACGCCAACCGTTGTCGCACCGGTTTATACAGCATTCAATACACCGATTTAAAAGCACAGAAAAGTAATTAAGCGTAATCGCCAGAATAATTTATTGATCAGCCACATTCATATAAACTATGACTCGCTAACTAAAGGTATCAATGTAATTAAAAATAAGTTATCCATAAAGCAGAGGACAGTATCTATAATTAAAGATCACTGTCCTCTAAATTTAACAGGGCAAAACTGATAAGTTACTATCTTTCCAATGTAGCGCCACGTGGCTCTCTATCTGCCATTGAACTCATCACTTCTCGTGATTCCATAGCTGCACCAACGTCTGCAACATCACCATCCATACTGCTATCAGTATCCTGTGACTCCATAGCACTACCTACACTGGTAGTATCTCCACCCATGTCATCAAATGTCATGGCTGCATGAACATCAGATACATTTTCATCAATCATTTCATAGATTTCCGGATCAACAATTTCTGCTGCAGGGTGATGCGCAAATACTGCGCTACTTGCCATGGCTAGAATGATGGCCGATGTTAATAAAAGTTTATTCATAAATTTTCCTCTATTTAAATAATTGTCACTGTCTATAACGCGCACTGAGAAAAATAGTTCCTGTTTTTTTATTTTTCTGATTACCCCCAAAACTCAGACATGATCAAAAAACAACAGAGAATATAGTTTCTCGCCAGCACGCAGAGAACGCAAAGGAAAAACCAGTCCTGCTTTATAAGCCTTAATCAACTTGAACCTGGAAAACGCAGTTGAACCAGCCTTTCTTAGCGTTCTTTGCGTGCTGGCGAGAGTAAAACTTTTCTTTGTATTCAAAATGATAAATAGCTGAGTCTCAGGGGTAATCAGGATTATTTTTGATCTGGATTGTATAAACAGATTCAACATAGGTTTATTATAGAATCATTAAAACTTCTTTTTTATTTATAATTTTTATGACTTTATTTACTTGCATTTAATAGTGAACAAAGGATCAAATATATGCAGTTTTAACGATTAACCAAATGGAACAGATGCAAACTCTGGAGCGGGATAATTATTATGGGAATAGTAAACATCTGGCCTTTTAATAAAGGGCCACACTCACAATTTGAGGATCTGGTCAGACCGCATCTGAATAAATTATATAAACTGGCCTATCGCTTCACAGGTCAACGCGATGATGCTGAGGATCTGGTACAGGATCTGTTGTTAAAAATTTACCCTCGCCTGCAGGAAATGCAGAAAATTGATAAACTCTCACACTGGTTATCACGTGTTCTATACCACTTATTTATCGATCAGGTTCGGCGCCAGCAAAGGTCTCCTATAGGGCCGATGAACGATGAAGAAGCTATTTATGAAACACATGCCAGTCCAACAGCGGGGCCTTCAGAAATCGCAAATTCTGAAATAACCCTGCAACAGATAAATACAGCCATCCAGAAGCTGAGTGAAGATCATCGAACTTTAATCATACTGCACGATGTTGAAGGCTACAGCCTGCAGGAAATAAACGACATGACAGGCATAGCTACAGGCACCATCAAGTCACGCCTCAGCAGAGCCAGAAGTAATCTACGTGAAACTCTCCTGAAAGAGGAACCAAAATTAACAGAGTACGTTAATAAAGGTACGAGGTTATGAAAATGAATTGCACAGATATTAATATAAACATTGATAGATTCCTGGAGAGGGAATTAGTATCTGATGATTTAATAGCATTCAAACAGCATATCGCTACCTGTAACGAATGTTCTGCAAAGCTGCAGGCGGCTCAATTCATATTATCAGGGCTTCAGCAATTGCCCGTTCCACCACCTTCGGTTGACTTTGAGCAACGTGTTTTTGCCGAGGTTCGCAAACAACATAAAGAAACCCAGCCACAGCATCACGCTTTTCGGTTTGCAACAGGTTTCGCAACAGCGGCGTTAGCAAGTCTGGCTATCTGGCTGGTATCCAGTACTTATTTTCCGGATACAATCATTGAGCAGCCTCAGGTCATTTCTGTCGCGATGAATCAGGCACAAACAGTAAGATTAATGTTTGACTCAGAGTCAGATATTGAACGGGTTAATCTGAGTATCGATTTACCTCACAATATGCAACTCGAAGGTTACCCTGGTCGCAATGAATTGTCGTGGCAGACCAGGTTACAGAAAGGACACAATGTTCTGGCTTTGCCAATTATGGCGATCGAAGCTGGTCAGGGTGAATTACTTGCCCGGCTGAGTTATGGAGACAAGGTAAAAACATTACTTATTGTATTAAAAACGACTGTGGATGGTGCTCAGCGTTATCAGCTGGACGAGGCTAAATCTACATAAACAGTGGGAGATTGATGTTATGAAAAAATTAAATTTAGCATTGGCATTTGCGCTAGGGCTGATCATCCCATCTTTAGTCATGGCAAGTGACGAAGTAACCATCCGCGTCATGGAAATGCATGAAAAGACAACAGCAGAAGTGATGCATAGATTAAAACTACCTGATTTTGCAGTGGATAAGGTGGCAGAGGACAGCCTTAAATATCGCCACCAGCTACACAAAGGATCAGGGCCTGGTAATGACGGCACTGGCGATCAGGGACAGGGTTCTGGAACAGGTTCAGATAATGAACAGGGAACAGGCGATCTGGATCGTGACCGGATTCAGGATCAGGATCAACTTCAAGTTCATGACGAAAACCAGGACAGGTTGATGGATCAGGACAGAACAAATCAGGACTTTACCAGAGAGCCTGAGCATGAATTAGAAAGTGAACCAGTAATAGAGCAACAAATTGAAGTAGAAACCGATCCGGAAGGGCCTGGCCAGAACGGTGAAGCACCTGCAGAACCTCAGCAGGGACCAGGCTAAGAAGGATAAAGAAAGAACGTTTCATACTGATTCCAGTCCCCATTATGGGGGCTGGTTTTTTGTATTTAGTTAACAGTGAGTTGGAGAATAATGATGATACGATTTAAAAAATGTTATCTTGCCACTTTGTTTCTGTTGTTTTCAGCAGAACTGATAGCCTCACCCGAGTCAGACTTTAGACTCGGCGTTGAAGCATTTAAGGCGGGTGATAATGCAGCTGCTGCAACATATTTTGAGTCAGCCAGAGACCAGGGAATGAACTCTGTTTCACTACAGTACAACCTGGCCAGCAGTTACTACAAACTGGAAAGATACGAGGAAGCAAAAAACTATTTTAACATTGTTAACAAAACACCGGAGATGCGCGATCTGGCAGAATTCAACCTGGGACTTATCGCCATAAAACAAAAACAATGGCGCACAGCTCGACGATATTTCACCTCTGTAAAAAACTCGGGTAAAGATGAAAAGCTCACCAGGCTATCCAGAAAACAACTGGTCATGTTACGCAATAAAGAGGACAGGTTGACAGCTTATGTATCCTCCTATCTGGGCTTTGACGACAATATAAGCTCGGTGTCCAGCGATTCTGTATTAAATGAATCCGCCACCTTTTATGACCTGTATGGCTCAGTTAATTTACTGATTGAAGGCACAAGAAAAGAAGGCTGGAGTGCCGATGCCAGTATTTATAAAATTGACTATCTTGACGTAGCTTCAACTGATGAAGAGCAATATAGTATCGGTGTAAAAAAAGCATTAAAGCTTAAAGACTGGGAAACCAGCGCAAAACTAAATTTATCGAATACTAACTACGCTGGTGAGGATTATTTAAACTCTATCAAACTGGAATTATATGGACGCAAACCAATTTCCAGAAGTGAGCGTATTTATTTTCGCTACCAGTTAGAAGATATCAATAGTCAACAAAGTGTCTATGACTACCTTGATGGCTGGCGTCAACGTGGCAGAATCGAATACAGAAAGTATACAACTAAAAATATACAACATTTTTATTACGAACTGGAATTAAATGACAGAGGCACCTTAACAGCCACCAGCTATGCCTATGACTACTCTCCAACGAGGCATACCGTTCGCGGTATTTATACCCATGTGCTGGATGATAAATGGCGTCTTACTGGAGATGCATCCTACCGCATAAGTGACTTCCCGGCTTCGTCAACTATCAGTAGAAATGAAAACCGATTAATACTTGCTTTATCAGCCGATTATCGCTTTGACAGTACATTTAAATTAATCACTAAATTTCAGTACATCGACAACTCTTCGGATAATGATCAATATGATTACAGCAAGTCCGTTATTAAAGTTGGCTTGAGTAAGTCTTTTTGATGCAAACGGCAATAGTCAGCGCATATTAAAATTTATGTTGCTGACTATTCGTTTATTCCCTGCTTGTCTGCAGGGAATAAATTTCCTATGCTTCCCCTTCTATACAAAAAAAATCATCTAATGAAACTATTCGCTCTTACCGCATTGCCTCTGCTGGTTATTTCAGGCCTGTTTAACCCGTTGGCGGCAGAAGTCAGGTCAACCGCTGAAAATCAATCTGAACTAAGCCTGACTATTTATAATGGCGGTCGCGCACTGGTTCGAGATAGTCGTCAGCTGAAATTACCTGCTGAAACAAATCGTGTTGCATTGATGGATGTCGCAGAAAAAATCATGCCACAAACCGTTGCTATCGAAGGACTGGATGTACTGGAGCAGAATTATGATTTTGACCTGCTTTCCCCGGCCTCTTTAGTACAAAAAAATATCGGTAAAAAAGTTCGCCTTGCACGTCGTTCAAATGAAACAGGTGAAACCATGGAATGGAGCGAAGGAACTATTCTGTCAACCAATGGCGGTATTATTCTGAAAATGGCAGACGGCAGCCTGGAATCACTGCAACAGGCAAATAATTATCACATGGTATTTGATGATATACCGCAAAATTTACGAACCAGCCCTACTCTGTCACTTTTATTAAAACAGGCTACACAGGGCCAGAAAAACATTGAATTGACGTACCTGACCACAGGTCTTAACTGGCAGAGTGACTATGTATTACAACTTAATGACGAGGAAAACCTGGCCTCGCTGGATAGCTGGATCACTCTGAATAATGATAGCGGCATCTCTTACAATGATGCCCACCTGCAATTGCTGGCTGGTGATGTCAATATGCAACAACCTCAAATGATGCGCACAATGATGGAAGATAACGTAAAAATGAGGGCCACAATGAGCACTGCTGTTAGCCAACAGGCTTTGCACGGCTACCACCTTTACAGCATTCCGCACAAAACAACCATCAATGACAAACAGTCAAAACAGATCAAGTTATTCGCCAATAAAAATATACCCGTATATAAAAGGCTGGAAGATAAAAGCTATGTGAATAGCCATGGACTGGATCCTGAAAAATCAAAACCCGATCAATTTCTAATCTTTAAAAACACAAAACCTGAACTCGGTATACCACTGCCACAGGGCACCATAAGAGTGTATGCAAAAGATACTTCTGGAAATAAACAGTTTATAGGGGAAGATGCAATACAGCATACGGCGATTAATGAACAGCTGGAAATTAAACTGGGCAAAGCCTTTGATATTTCAGTCGAAAGAATGACCAGAAAATTTCACCAGCTGAGTAAAAAGCAAACTCAACTCAGTCGCGAAATAAAAGTGAACAATGGCAGCAAGTTATCGCAAACTGTTAATATTTCTGAAATTATGCCCACGCAAAGCTGGCAAATTAAAAATTCATCGCAGCCGTTCTCAAGCCCGGCTCCTTCAATGGCAGAATTTACATTAACGATTGCGCCGTTAACTGAGTTGCTAGTCACTTACGAAGTAACGATTAGTTATCCATAAGAACCTGGTGAAGACTACTCCAGCCAAAAGCAGGAGCTTCAAGCTGCGGCTGAAAGCCGTCATTTAGGCTAAACCCAAACCGGCGTCATACCCGCGAAGGCTGGTATTTTGTAGGGTGCGCCGTGCGCACCATTGATGCTGATTACCCAGAAAACTCAGCCATGATCAAAAAACAACAGAAAATATAGTTTCTCGCCAGGACGCAAAGAACACAAAGGAGAAACTAGTCTTACTTAATAAGCATTAATCCACCTGAAGCAGCCTTTCTTAGCGCTCATTGTATCTTAGCGAGAGTAAAGCTTTTCTGTGTATTCCAAATGATTAATAGCTGAATCTCAGGGGTAATCAGGTAATTTTTTTCTTCGTGATCTCGGCAACTGCTCCTGCGTCGCCAAAAGCGCCTACTTTTGGTGCTCTACCTACTTACATCCGTGTAGGCGTTCGTGCCTTCGTGGTGAATATCTTTTGGCTTTTTTAATTACGTTGAGTAGTTACAACTCAACAATTCAGGCTAGCCGTAAGCTGGAAAGCGAAGCCAGCGCACTGCCACCACTGATATCTGGAATGATAGTCAATTCCAGTACATTCATTGAGGCCAGTTCAACCTGTAGCTCCTGTATTTCATCAGTTGCTCCAGCAGGACTGAAATTCCATTGTTGACGAACGATTTCATTAAATGATTTACCACCATCTGCTGACCAGCGCAAAACATACTCCTGTGTTCGTTCAAGCTGCTTTTCCTCAAACTGCAACCTGATTTTTTTAATCGTCTGCGGGTCGTCAAATACCAGCCGAATGGTCTGTTCTCCCGGCTTCGCTGCACGCCAGCCTGAACTGTTTCCTGCTAACAAAGCGGACTCAATCGGAAAAGCTGTATCTTCAGAAGTGATTTCAATTTCTGCAAGATTTTCAATATTCAACCAGTCAGAATCAGAAAGTTCTGCTGTAGCCTGAGCCGGATTAATAATTTTTTTTCTCATCATGATTCCTGTTGTATGTGACTTGAAATTTTTACTGTTTAATGGAAACACAATATCACACACTAAACTTAAAATGCCTGGATATATATTTTTCAGGCAGATTAACTGTTTCAGATCAGTAATTCCGGAATATCTTTAAAAAAATCCAGGGCAGATGGATTGGCCAATGCCCCCAGGTTGTTAACCGGTCGATGATGCACAACATCCCTGACAGCAAGCTCAACTATTTTTCCAGACTTGGTGCGGGGTATATCGGCTACCTGCACAACTTTGGCAGGCATATGACGCGGGGTACATTTTTCACGTATCGTCGTGCGTATAAGCTTAATCAGTTTTTCATCCAGTTTTATGCCACTTTTCAATACCACGAATAAAATCACGCGCACATCATTATCCCATTCCTGTCCAATGACGATACTTTCAACAACCGTATCTATTTGCTCAACGTGACGATAAATTTCAGCCGTACCGATACGTACACCTCCGGGATTTAACGTCGCATCCGATCGCCCATAAATTTGTATACCACCATTTTTAGTTAAGCGGACATAATCACCATGATGCCAGACATTGTTATATTTTGAGAAATAAGCTTCGTGGTATTTTTCACCGGATTCATCTCCCCAGAAACACAGCGGCTGCGAAGGAAAAGTCTGCGTACACACCAGTTCACCCTTGTTATCGATTACCGGCCTGCCCTGCTGATTGTAAACCTCTACCGCCATACCCAGACCACGGCACTGACTCTCCCCACGAAAAACCGGCAGTAACGGGTTACCCAGCACGAAACAGGAAACAATATCGGTACCACCGGAAATTGACGCAAGATTGACATCTTTTTTGATTGACTCATACACAAAATCAAAACTCTCAGGTGCCAGTACCGAACCGGTAGAACAGATTGTGCGTAAAGAACTGAGCTTATGAGTTTGTTGTGGAAAAATCTGATTCTTTTTTAATGCATCAATATACTTTGCAGATGTTCCAAAAAGTGTCATATCGACCTGATCGGCATAATCCCATAAAACATTACCATCAGGATAAAACGGTGCCCCGTCGAACAACACAACGGTAGCTCCTGAAGCCAGGGCACTCGCCAGCCAGTTCCACATCATCCAGCCACAGGTTGTAAAATAAAACACTCTGTCTCCTTTTTTTACATCACTGTGCAATTGATGCTCTTTCAAGTGCTGCAATAACACCCCGCCAACCTTATGCGTGATGCACTTTGGTTTACCTGTCGTTCCTGATGAATATAGTATATAGAGAGGATGATTAAAGCCGGTTTGCACGAACTGTATCTCGTCATCATGCGGCTCCGCTATAACCTTTTTCCAGCTTACGGCTGTACTGTCCCCGGATATTGCAGCCAGAGGAATTTCAACTGTTTGCTGCAATGATGGTAATCCCTGTCTGATCAGCTGTACCTTGTTTCGAATATCGATCGTTTTGCCATTGTAAAAGTAACCATCGGTGGTAAATAAAATTTTCGGTTGAGTCTGTCCAAAACGATCGATCACCGACTCTTCGCCAAAATCCGGTGAAGTCGATGTCCAGATTGCGCCGAGGCTGGTAGTTGCCAGCATAGCGACGATAGTTTCCGGCATATTGGGCAGATAGGCAGCAACCCTGTCTCCGCTAACAACGCCCTGTTTAGTCAACCAGGCTGCTACAGCCGCAACCTGCTCATATAGCTCATTAAAACTCAGCTGATATTCGAGTCGATCTTCGGCTTTAAAGGTAATGGCAACATAATCACTTCGTTCACGCAATAAATTTTGCGCAAAATTCAGGCTGGCATCGGGAAACCAGGTGGCCTTTTCAATATCATTTCCATGCAGCAGGGTTCGTAGCCCCTTTTCCCCAATTACCCCGCAAAAATCCCATAACATTGACCAGAAATTTTCTTTTTGTTGCACTGACCATTGATACAGGCTGTCATAATCTTCAAACAAAGTACCTGTATTTGATTGAACAAAGTTTATAAACTTTGTTAGATTAGCCTGTGCCAGTTTATTATCTGAAGGAACCCAGAGGGCGTTATGATGATTCATTGGTATGACATCTCATGAAGTTAATACAGTGTGGCAAACAATTACACAAACAAATAATACTTAAACCGTCTAAATATAAAACCGAAACCGAAATCAACATGCAGATAGATATATTACAAGCCGACATTACAACGCTCAAGGTTGATGCCATCGTAAATGCGGCTAATAACAGTCTGCTGGGTGGCGGAGGAGTCGATGGAGCCATTCATCGTGCTGCAGGCCCCGGCTTACTGGCCGAATGCCAAACACTCAATGGCTGTGAGACTGGTCAGGCTAAAATCACCGAAGCCTATCACTTACCGGCCAGTTTCGTTATTCATACAGTTGGCCCTGTCTGGCAAGGCGGCACCCGCAATGAAGCTGAACTGCTAAAATCCTGTTACCGGCAATGCCTGGAACTGGCACAGCTTAATCATTGTCATTCAATAGCTTTCCCTGCGATTAGCTGTGGAGTTTATGGATTCCCGATCAAACAGGCCTGTCAGATTGCAATCGACACTACCCTTAACCAGCTAGCGAAACAATCTATCATTGATCGAGTTATTTTCAGTTGTTTTAATAACGAAATCAAACAGGCCGTTACCGACGCGCTGGCGCAACATAAAATTCAACAGCATAATAATTGAATGAGATATTCCATGTTATTATAAAGTTTACCTCAGAAGCTTTAGCTTTAAGCCGTCACATAAATAACCTGAACAAGTCTGAAACAATAATGAGTCAATTTATTCTTCTCTATTCGACCAAAGATGGGCATACCCTCGACATCTGTAACCGCCTCAAACCCATCATTGAGAGCCATGATCATCAGGTAGTTTTAAAAGATCTTGATGTTTTTAACGAAAATCTAGAAGAATTCGACAGCATAATTATTGGTGCAAGCATTCACTATGGAAAGCATCATCGGCGAGTGTATGACTTTATCAAAAAGAATCAAAAAATTCTGGAAGCCAGACCTAATGCATTTTTCTCAGTCAATGTAGTGGCTCGAAAACCAGAAAAAAATAAACCGGACACCAACCCTTACCTGAAAAAATTTCTACGACAAATTAGCTGGAAACCACAGGAGCTTGCGGTTTTTGCCGGTAAAATAGATTATCAACGGTATCGCTTCTTGGATCGCCAGATGATCCGCATGATCATGTGGATCACCAGCGGACCTACAGATATCAACACCGTTGTCGAGTTTACTGACTGGCAACAAGTTGAAGCCTTTGGGCATCATGTTGCAAAAAAATAATGCAAATTTACTTTTCAAAATCTATCCCGATTACGTACAAAGCTCCGCTAAATTTAAAACCAATAATAAAGTTGATGAAAATTATAAAGTTTCAATAATCTCAGAAGTATAGAAATCATTAAATATCGAAACCACTGTCATTGCATCCCTTGTTTCCGTAAACGGTGCGTCCATGCACCACTACTCCGGCATGCTTTAAGCCGGAATCCATTACAGACATGTCACTTTTTGAAGTTTTGGCTACGTTATCAATGGATTCCCGCTAAAAGCATGCGGGAATGACGGTATTTCATGATTTCATACTTATTAAAATAACCTGAATTCAAGTCATAAGTGCATAACCGGTTATTGTTTTTTCATTAATAT
>CALCSG010000486.1 GCA_937894085.1 uncultured Gammaproteobacteria bacterium
TTTACGGACAGGATAAACAAGTAGCAATAACATCATTGAACCACCGATTATTCCAAGCCAGTAACCTATGCCTGATTCGGCAACGAGGTAACGTTGTTCTGAAGCAATCCACCCTACATAAATAATGGCCATAATGGCCAGATACCAGAGTAGAGTGATTGTATTCAGTGCATATCTAAGCACCATAGTAGATCCACATTTTAAAATTCATAATTTATGTTAATAATATATCAGAGTATAAAACGCATTTGGGAATATAATCCTAAATTTGAGATATAATCACAATTTGATTTTTTTGTATTAAAATTCAACTTTAAGCACAATTCTACAGACTCGAATGGATACTTACATCTACTTTATACCGATCATCTTGTTCCTGATTGGTTACATGATCTTTCAAAGCCGTAGCCAGAAAGTGAGCGCCATAACTCGACAAAATGCAATCGAGACAGGACTGGCTGAACCGGCTTCTCTACACCCAATTATAGACCGAAATAAATGTATTGGCTGCAAATCCTGTGTTTATGCCTGCCCTCAACAACTTGGACACAATGTTCTTGGTATTTTTCACGGTAAAGCCGAGTTACTGGAACCGGCCAACTGCATCGGACATGGAGCCTGTAAAACTGTCTGCCCTGAAAACGCCATTACACTTGTTTTTGGCACAGAAAAGCGCGGTGTTGATATCCCAAAGGTGAATGATCACTTCGAAACCAACATCAAAGGACTTTACATTGCGGGTGAACTCGGTGGCATGGGACTTATTCGTAATGCCATAGAACAGGGAAAAAGTGCCATCAAGGCACTCTCCAGTGCACTGGATAAAAAATCCAAAAACCCCTACCAGGTCATCATAGTCGGTGCTGGCCCTGCGGGTTTAGCCGCCACTTTGTCCTGCAAACAACTCGGGCTTAAATATTTAACGGTCGACCAGGATTCTCTCGGCGGAACGGTCTTTCAATACCCTAGAGGTAAAATCGTCATGACCCAACCCGTTGAACTGCCACTGGCGGGAAAGATGAACTTTAAGGAAACCAGTAAGGAAACCCTGCTGGAATTCTGGCAAAACATCGAAAAGGAAACTGAAATTAAAATCAATTACCGTGAATTAGTTGCTAATGTAGAACCTACTGAGTCGGGTTTTAAGGTGACAACCAGTAAAGCTGAATACATGACCGATAAAGTACTACTCACCATCGGACGCAGAGGATCGCCGAGAAAACTGGGCATTCCGGGAGAGGACTTACCAAAGGTCGTCTACAGACTGATGGATCCTGATCAGTATAGCCATCAGAAAGTTATGATTGTCGGAGGTGGAGACAGTGCCCTTGAGGCTGCGCTGGCTATTGCCGACGTTGAAGGAAGCGAAGTTTCGCTATCTTATCGTAGCGATAGTTTCTCACGTGCCAAGGCTAAAAACAGGGATCTCATTGATGAATATGCCAAACAGGGGAAAATCAAACTTTATCTGCCTTCAAATCTAACAGCGGTTAATGATGAAAAGAGTGTTTCACTCGACTACAATGGTGAAAATATAACCATTGCCAATAACGCCATTATTATTAATGCCGGCGGCATTTTACCCACAGGATTCCTGAAACAGATAGGAATTCAGGTCGATATAAAATACGGAACTGCTTAAGTGAAACTCAAATCAATCCTGCCAAACCTGCTTTTACTTTTCAGTTTATTGCTGCCATCCATTACTTTAGCGGATATTGAATCATCTCTAAAAGCAATTGATAAATCGATCAGGCTACGTGAATACGAGCAGGCCGTAACCCTGTTACAACCATTGTTAAAACAGAACAGTGCAGAGGCACAATTTCGCATGGCAGGCTTATACCGCTCTGGTACAGGTGTGGATAAAAGCCTGGAAAAAGCAATGGTCGAATATCGCAAAGCCAGCCTTAATGGCCTTGCTGACGCTCAGTTCGCACTGGCGTCACTGCTGGAAAAACGTGGCAGCAGTGAACAGAAAATGATTGAGATACGAAAATGGTACCAGGCAGCAGCTGACCAGGGTCATCGTAAAGCTATAAGAAAATTAGCTACTCTAGAAACAAAATTATCCGACAGCAATACCAGTGAAGTCAGTCATGAGATTATTTTTAGTGCTATTCGTAACAACGCTATCGAACAGATAAAACCGCTGGTCGAGAAAGGCATTAACATGGATTTCAAAGATGACAAGGGGAGGACTCCTTTCATGGAGGCTTTGCAGGCAAAACACCATGAACTGGCAAAATTACTGCTAACCAGCACTACACAACTGGATCAGGCAGACGATAATCATAACTACCCCCTACACCTTGCTACAAGCAATGGTTATAACGACATTGTATCAACTCTTATTGACAGGCAGGTTAATATTAATGCCATCGATGGCCTGGGAAACACTGCCCTCATTATTGCTACCCGTCATGATGATAAAGCCATTATTGCAAACTTAGTTGATCACCAGGCCGATCACACGATTAAAAACAGGAAAAAGCAGAGTGCTCCACTGTTAGCACAAACACTGGATTCAAAGCAGGCTAAATTAATTTTTCGTCAACACAATATAAAATTACCTGAAAAAAATAAGGACTATCAAAAAGTTAATATAAAATCGTTCGAGTCCACAATTGCTAAAAATTCTTCCCTGTATGAAGGATGGCCACTTATTAATATAGCCAGCCTGTTAGGAGAAACAGTGATTGTCGCTCAGCTACTGGATGAAGGAGTTGATATAAACGCCATCGATACCAATGGCAACAACCCACTGCATCGCGCAGCAGGTAAAGGGCAGCTAAAAACCGTAGAATTATTAGTTTCACGCGGCAGTAATATCAACGCCATAAACCAAAAAAACCAGACCCCTCTTTACATATCGGCTGCTAGCGGCCAGACAAAAATAATTAACTACCTGCTTGAAAAAGGTGCCGACTCATCTCTCATTGCCAGCAACAAAACCAGCCCCTTATCTATAGCTATAACCAATAAACATCATGAGTCAGCGAAGATACTTGCTAATGCTAAACTCGACAAACCGTCAATTCACAGGGCTTTGTTACTGGCCATGCAAAATAATATGGAAGACATTAGCATCGAGTTAGCTAAACAGGATCAGTTACTGGTTTTTACTTATGCTAAAAACCGTTCGGCTTTATGGCATAGCGCTAATAAAGGATTAATAAAAACAACGACTGAACTATTGAAACATAACAATATTGATATCAATTTGTCGGACAAAAATGGCTATACTGCGCTCGCACGAGCCATTAACAATGGATTTGTCGAAATCACCAGTTTATTGATCGAACATGGTGCCAGTCTCAATACTCTCACAAACGAAAATAACAGCCTGCTGATGCTGTCTGTAATTTCTGCAAAGCCTGCCTTATTTGAAAAAATACTAAAACTGGAAAAAAACCTGGATGCAAAAAACAAGGCCGGCGATACGGCTCTCATACTGGCAGCCGGAAGCGGTAACACTGCATTTGTTGAACTGTTAATTAAATCCGGGGCTGACATTCAAACCAGAAATCAGGATGATTTAAATGCGTATGAGATGGCGATAAATTCAGGTCATGAGTCTACTGCTACATTTATAAAAGAAAATAGTGGAAAACTTTTTAAACTATTTAATTAATCTAGCAGCCTGTCGGACTCCTGACAAATTTAATTACCATTAATGGTAATTAATATAAAATTAAACCTGCTAATTATCATAATTGATAATATTTATTATTGATAATACTGATAACTATTGTACAATCAGGCCTTGATTTATCAATATTGGTAACATTTCAAAATGCCAGCTTCGATTATAGTCCGGCAAATTATCCAGCTAGCCAAAGAACAGGGACTCTCACAAATAAAGCTGGCTAAAAAAACAGGCATTACAGCTGCCGCTTTATCCCGTTTAAAAAAAAGTGATGATGCGGCAATCTCCACGATTGAAAAGCTGGCCCAGGCAACGGGTTACAGATTAACCCTGGTTCCCGATAATGACCTTGCAGAATCAATTTTAAAAGGGGATCTTCTATGAGCCTGAAATCACAATTGACCGCTTATTTCTAACCTGAGGAAGCGATTTACAATGGATAAACTCTATTCCGGTGTCCAGCTACCAGGTCAACTCAGCAACCCTACAAACATTACTCAACTGATAAATCCAGTATGAAAGATAAATCAGCCTCAATCTGGACTCGCGCACCGGGTTACCCGTTAAAAATGGGATCACTTACCTGTACAGAAACCGAATCGCGTTTTAACTATGATGATAGCTTTATCGATAAGCAGGTTGCCGGCCTGTCCAATCTCTACCCTGTCGAATTATTTGGTAATCGCACTATCGCATTTCAACGAAGACAGGGGTTTGACTTTCATCCACCAATACAGGCATTGATTCCACCTGACAACAAAGATAACTTTCAGCGACAACTAGCCCTTTCTTATTTAAAAAAGAAAGGCGTAAATATTCCTGTAAGAGGCATCGAACAGGACTGGTTACTGCTCACCACCACTGGACATGGTGGTATTGGACATATTGATGTTTTTATTGATGATGATGCCGCTAACAACTGGTATCAAAGCTCAATTCAGCATCGTTTTTTTGCCTTAAATGACCGCTTTGGATTTTCCCTGAAGGAGTTTATGACCTGGTATGATGCTGAAACATCTGCAGAAATATTAAGTATCATCGGACCAACTCCGACGGTTGGTGGTGCTATTCCCAAGATTTTATTATCCATTCCTGAAACCGGGTGGGATAGAACCATAGGGTTACCGACCAGGAGACAGACCAGCGGTACTGTAGATATTATTTTAAAGCTGGAAAAAAACACAGCCTACCCCGGCATCGTCGACCTCGAAGCGCTGGCACTGGACCTACATAAAGAGGCGGGCTTCATTACACCTGAATACTGGATCGATGATATTGGGGGCATACCCGCGATAGCTGTTAGCAGGTTTGACCGGTCGACAATAAATACCCCCATACCGCTTGAAACTGTTTATTCTGTACTGGCAATTGCCAGTAACAAAGTATCGAATAATCACAGTGTCAGCTATGAAAAAATTGCCGATCTAATTAACAGTTCCAGAATTAATATTTTCTCGGATAGAAAAGAAGCTAAAAAACATCTCGTCAAACGAATGCTGTTAGCGTTACTCACTGGCAATGGAGATCTTCATTTAGAAAACCTTTCTATCATGCAAAGCGCTGGAAAAAACGCATTCTCACCAGTATATGATCCGACCCCGATGCGCGCCTACAGCATTCACAATATGCTAACCCCAATGCCTTTTGGGCAATACGGGGAAATAGATGAAAAATCACCACTGATAAATGCATTTTATCGGTTCACTAACCATTTAGGTATGAATAAAAATGAAGTGATGGCAATCCTGCAGCAGATCGTGCCTGTCGTACAAACTTATGCCGACAGAATACAACAGTTAAAAAGACTACCGGATGAAAACAAACAAAACCTGATTAATATTCACCGTACTATTTTTAATCAATTCTTCCACTGAAGAACAACGAATTTCAAATTTAACGGCAGGTATCATTTATCAATATGTAACTATTCAGCGTAATTAAGAACGTCAAAAGATATTTACCACGAAGTACACAAAGAAAGGCAAGTAACTTAAAGGTAGTCGGATAATTTAGTTATTATAATTATTTTAGGTGATTAGCAAGATGGCTCAGCTAAGGCATTTTATCTCTTTTTACAGTAGTCATCACCGGTTAGTAAAACAATAACTTATAAATAAATCGTCATTCCGGTAGTTTTATAGCCGGAATCTATTGCACGGTAAGCACTACCTTCAAAATGGATACCGGCTAAGAACATGCCGGTATGACGGCTTCGTTTAATTTACTGAGCCATCTTGCTAATCACCTTATTTTAAAAAACTTATTACCTTACAATATTTTACCTTCGTGTTCACCGTGAGCTTCGTGGTGGTAAATCCTCTAATTGTTCAAAGATTGAAATTCGCTGAGTAGCTACATCAATTTTAAAATAATATTGTTTAGGCTACTTCAGGCCACAGCCTTCCACGCTGCTAATACTGCAAACAGCAGAAAAACCCCTCCACTTACACGGTGCAGCCAATGGAGCGGCAGGCGCTGCAATACAGTGCGCCCGGCCCAGACTCCAAGTGCAGAAACCATTACCAATGCGATAGTTGCGCCTATCCATACCGGTAAAGGAGCCATACTACCAGCCAGGCCCGCAATTGCGATCTGAGTCTTGTCACCAAATTCAGCAACCAGAATCAACAACAGAGTAGTGAAGAAAATGCTATGACCCGGACGTTCTACTACCTCCTTAGATTCGTCATCGCCGTGGCTGCGTAATGCATGAAAACCAAAAGCGCCGAATAGCAGAGCTACAATCACTGCAGTCACTCTTTCTGGCACCCAGGCAGCTACTCCCGAACCGAACAATACGGCCAGGACATTGAGTATCAGAAACGCAACCGTCGCACCCAGTATCACAGGCCAATGCCGGTGACGAGCTGCCAGAGTCATACAGACCAGCTGACTTTTGTCACCAATCTCTGCCAAAGAAATAAGAGCAAAAGTAGAGAAAGAAATAGATAGTGATTCAGGTGAAATCATGGATAGATTGTGGCTTGATAATTAGCTGTTAACTGGAGAGTGAGTATGATAATAGCCTTGCAAGAGCAGTACCAGCCATTTATATTTTAGAGTTGCTGAATAGTCAGTGCCGACTATAGCCATTCATATAACGGCAGCCTGACCTCCGCAGCTGGATACACCAGTAGTTGTAGAGAAGCACGGGTAGATGGCTCATCTCGACTAGTGGGCCAGCTTTAATCCATAGCAATACTCAGTAGTTCCCGTTAAAATTGCACGTTAAACCAGCCTGGCGGAACATCACCCGCAAATACAAGTATCACAATATGAATAGAAAGATTGAATTATTAGCTCCTGGCGGCGATGTTGAAGCCATTAAAGCCGCCGTTATTGCCGGTGCCAATGCAGTCTATTGTGGTCTGGATAACTTTAACGCCCGAAACCGCGCCACCAACCTGACTTTTGATGACCTGTCCGGCATCTTACGCCTGGCACACAAATACGATTGCGAAGTATTTTTGACCATAAACGTGGTCATCCTGGAACAGGAGTTGCCTGCCCTGGTCAAACTGCTGAACAAGCTGGTGAACTCTGGCATCGATGGCATCATCGTACAGGATCTGGGGATATTCAACCTGGTCAGGAAGTATTTCCCGACGCTCAACATTCATGCTTCAACTCAGCTGACGACGCATAACGAAGGCCAGATATTGTTCCTGGCAAAAATCGGTGCATCACGCGTTAACCTGTCGCGTGAATTAAATATTGGCGAAATAAAATTATTGACGGCACTAGCCCACGAGCACAGCCTGCTAACCGAAGTTTTTGTACATGGTGCATTGTGTATCGCATTTTCCGGACAGTGTTATTCAAGCTCGGTAAGTGTGGGTAACTCGGGTAATCGCGGCAGTTGCAGCCAGGCATGTCGCGATGAATATGAAATCACCGAAGCGGGCAATCGTTTTCCTCTCAACCTGAAAGATAATTCTGCCTATTTTGATATAGCGGAGTTAGCCGATGCACAGGTGGACTCATTAAAAATTGAAGGTCGTATCAAAAATGCTCACTATGTTTACACCGTGGTCGATACCTGGCGCAAGCAGCTCGACCAATTTGTTGAAACAGGAAAACTACTAGCTGACGACTCCAACTTGCACCGCGTTTTTAATCGTGACTTTACGAACTCTTTTTTACAGGGCGACCTCACTAAGGATATGTTTATAGATAATCCTCGTGATCACAGCGTTAACCATGCCATTCAAAAAAGTAATGCTGTTCTGGTGGAGGATATTCAGCATGTGAGGCAACAACTTTACACGAAGAAAAATGAACTCGGGGCAGAACTTGCAGAAAAGATCCAGTATCTGAGCATTGCTAAACAACCGTTAGTATTAGATTTTTCCGGGAAATTGAACGAACCTTTATGTTTAACTATGATGATAGGCGATAACGATAACGATAAAGTTTACAGCTTACAAACTACATCATCTCTGCAGCCTGCCAGTCATTCGGCTATTGATCAGGCTACCCTGGAAAAACGCTTTAAAAACTTTGCCTGCAATGATTACAGCATTGAAGGTTTCGAATGTAATGGTCTGAATGATGGATTGACTATTCCGTTTAAGGAGCTGACGGTATTGAAAAACCAGGCGGCTTCATTATTAAATAATTCAGTAGAAATAATTCCATTAGTTGATATAGCACCATTAGCTAAGCGTAACAAGACTGCCTCCAAAACCACCCTGTCGATATTAATTGCCGACGAAAAAGATATCCACCTGTGTGATCTGACTGATGCTGATGTGTATTTCAAACTGCCAGAAAGCTGGAAAAAAGACTGTAACAGGTATATCGATATTTTATTGGCTAACCCTCGCCTGATTCCATGGTTTCCTGCGGTATTAATTGGTAAAGATTACGATGAATCTGTACGACTACTCGAACATGTTCGACCAGCACGTATCGTCAGTAATAATACCGGCGTTGCCTACAAAGCGTTTGAAATGGGCATCGAGTGGATTGCCGGTCCATTCATGAACACCACAAACTCCTATGCATTATTGACATTGAAAGAACAATTAAACTGTGCCGGGGCCTTTATTTCAAACGAAATTAATCGCATGCAAATCAAAAATATTGCACGCCCGCATAACTTCAAATTGCTATACAGCATTTATCACCCGATTTTAATGATGACCAGTCGCCAGTGCTTCTTCCAGCAAACGGTAGGCTGTAAAAAGCCCAGCATCGAAGATGGTTGTATGCTGAAGTGTGCAAAAGCCACCACTATAACGAATATCAAGGGCGTTTCTTTTGCGGTAGATAAACAGAAAGGTGGTTATCCGAGTATCTATAATCATGAACAGTTTTTAAACGTCGATATTGTCAATGATCTCGCCGGTTTATTTGATGAGTTTTTCATTGATCTGACCAATATTGGCGCGGGCTCTAAAGCAGAGCTGGATAAAGCGCAGTTGATTAAACACTTTGAAAACCTGCTTAACGGTGATGCTCACGCACAACATCAGTTAAGCAATATGGTTAGCATATCGACTAACACACAATATAGGCAGGGGTTGTAAAGGTATGACAGGCCTGATTACCCTGAATGTGGTTATCGAAACAAAAATTGAAACTATATTTAATGCTCTCGCAAAGACGCAAGGCACGCAAAGGTAGAAAAGATAATGTATGTAATGTTATTGGAAATCTATCTTTGATAGATAATTTCAGATTTCTCAGATTATGGGTCCGGCACGGCCGGGTTCGGTTTTGATTAAGGCAGGCATTTATCTTACGGTCAATAACCTTAAAGAATAAACCTTTGCGTGCCTGGCGTCTTTGCGAGGGTTTTCTTGTTGATTTACCCATAAATAATCCGAAAGAGTCCAAATAAAAAAGCATAAACCTTATGACTTTGCCAATACTGTATTCCCTGCAAAACTGTCCATACGCAATGCGTGCAAGACTCGCCATTTTATTAGCTAAACAAACTGTCATGCTGCGAGCTATTGTTATGCAGAATAAACCAGCTGAAATGTTAACTCTGTCCCCTAAAGGCACAGTGCCTGTTTTAGTGTTAGATAATGGAGTTGCCTGCAACAACGAAAATGAGAGAAATAAATACGTTATCGATGAAAGTCTGGATATTATGCTGTGGGCTCTAAATCTCAATGATCCACATAATTTACTCTACTCACAGGATACTGATGCGCTGCCGGAAATGCTTCAAATAATTCAACAAAATGACGAACAGTTTAAGCCAAACCTGGAACAGTACAAACGCGCCAGGCGCTTTCACAACAACGATGAAGAACATTGTCGTCTGCAGTGTGAATCTTTTATTCAAAAGCTAGAATATCGTTTGACTCAACATGAATTCTTAATAGGCCCTACACCGAGCTTACTCGATTATGCGTTACTGCCTTTTATTCGACAGTTTTCCCGGGTAAATCGTCAACTGTATTTACAGGGCCCCTACACTCATTTACAAAGCTGGTTAAATCATCAATTACAAAGCAGGCTGTTTTCCAAAGCTATGCTCAAATATCCGTTATGGTTAGATACTCATGAAAAATGTATATTTGGTGAATGAATTTAAGAATTTTCTAATTAATTAAATGACCTTCCTCGATCACTATGCCCTTTCGGTTAGCTAACTCGTTAAATGTCGATTCCAAATGTTTGCGTATCGATCCAAATATCAATTTCTGTCTTTTCTTTGAGATAAATACAACATGGTATTTACAATCCCAGCGGGTATGAGACAAACTCTTATAGTCTCGCATAGGTTGTATCCTCCTTACTTTTAGTCGAGAAAAGAAGTTACTATGGCCGTAGTCTCGGTCAAACATATGCGAGTCACCCCAGCAGAGCTGGGGGTTTATCAATGTTTAATTACGACGTTCGGGTATCAGGTATAAACCTGCAGAAGTACAATTTTCGAGGACACTAACGGACGGTATTGCAATGGCCAACAAAATGCTCTAATCAGCAGCAAGCCGTTGAATGAGGTGTAAATTATCCAGTTTGGGTCGATCGACTCCAGGGCCTGGGGCAATGAATTGATCAGCCGCTTCTTTGACTTTTACGAACAGCTCACTTAAATGGTTTTTGAAAGCTATGAGCGGTCAAAATATGATAAAAAAAGGATGACCAGTATGTTTCTTGAGAAGAAATGGATTCTGGCAAAGATCCTACAATTTGTTATTGCTTCGAAGTCACTCCCACTCGAATGATATCAATCAATAATGTTGAGAAACCAAATACCCTGTTTCGGCGTTCAGCCTTCCGGCTATAAGGACATCAATACCCAAAAAATAACCCAGCTTAAGAAAGCCGGGTTAAACCTTTGTCAATCACCCTAAATTGTATCTATCTTATTTACGAGACGAAGGACCATTAACTTCAAGACCATTCGACATGTAACTCAG
>CALCSG010000487.1 GCA_937894085.1 uncultured Gammaproteobacteria bacterium
ACATTCTAAAGCCAATAAAAGTCTTGTCATTAGCAGCCTGTACCCTCAATCTACCCATTTTGAACCCTGAAACCACGGTTTTGTGCAAAAATAGTGCACCCGACAAGTTTCAATCACGTGGATTTGTGTGATTGAATTGCGTTTACCAGGATCAATATCATCTTCTTTATCCAACCTTAAAAAGCGAAATCCTGTGACCCAAACCAACTTCTCTTCTCTTCCATTAAGCGCTGATTTTTTAAACAATTTAAAATCACTGGATTACCTGGTAATGACCCCGATACAGGAAAAAAGCCTGCCACTGATGCTGCAGGGCAAGGATGTGCAGGCTCAGGCTAAAACAGGTAGCGGAAAAACCGCAGCATTCGGCATTGCAATACTCAACAACCTGCAAATTAAAAATTATGTTACCCAGGCACTGGTGCTATGTCCGACCCGCGAACTGGCCGACCAGGTGAGTAAGGAGATTCGACGTCTCGCACGCGCCATTCCTAACACCAAGATTGTCACCCTGTGTGGTGGCACGGCAATCGGTCCCCAGTTTGCATCGCTCGACCAGCATCACCCGTATATTGTGGTCGGCACACCCGGTCGGGTTCTTAAGCATTGCCAGAAAGGATCGTTAAAACTGAACCGGGTTAAAACACTAGTACTTGACGAGGGTGACCGCATGCTGGATATGGGGTTTCATGAAGATATGATGATGATTATCGACCACACACCACAACAGCGACAGACTCTGCTATTTTCAGCAACCCTGCCGGATGAAATAAAACATATCAGCCAGCTTATTCAAAAGGATCCTCTGGATATTCAGGTTGAAAGCCTGCATGACAACAAAAAGATAAAGCAGACATTTTACGAAATTCAAAAAGGCGAAAGATTGCAATCATTGATCGGAGTTTTGCAACATTACAATCCAGAGTCCAGCGTGGTTTTCTGCAACCGCAAACAACAATGTCATGAGCTGGCTGATCAATTAAGGCAACAGGGATTTCATGCACTGGCTTTACACGGCGACCTGGAACAGTTCGACCGCGATCAGGTGCTGGTGCGGTTTTCCAATAAAAGCAGCTCCATTTTAATAGCCACCGATGTAGCGGCGCGCGGACTCGATATTAAAGATTTAACTGCTGTCATCAATTATGAGTTATCTCCTGACCCTGAGGTGCATATTCATCGCATCGGTCGCACCGGCAGAGCGGGTAAAGAAGGTCTGGCTATCAGCCTGTTCGCACCTTCTGAAGTCAGAAAAATTAACGCTATCGAAGAGTTCACCGGCAGCTCAGTCACAATTAAAAACTCGTCCGAATTGAAACCGAAAGAAAATTTTTCGCTTAAACCACCAATGGTCACGTTAAATATAAATGCCGGCAAGAAAAGTAAACTAAGAGCTGGTGATATTTTAGGCGCGTTGACCAAAAACACGGACCTGACAGGTAAGCAGATTGGTAAAATAGATATTTTTGATAATATTTCCTACGTGGCCGTTGAGCAACCTGTTGCCCGACAGGCATTAAAAATATTATCTGAAGAAAATATAAAAGGCCGCAGGTTTAAGGTAAGAAAGTTATAATACAAGAGATTAAAACGGAGACTCATCATGCCCCTGCACCCTACCCCGGCCCTGCTTGACAGCCTGTACTGGATAACCCTGTTTGCGGTGATCGTATCTTCTGCTTCCGGTGTTCTGAAAGCCGGTTTTAAACAGTTCGACCTGTTTGGAGTGATTATTATTGCGATAGCAACCGGCCTCGGCGGCGGCTCATTGCGTGACACGTTACTGGATCGGGATGTGTTCTGGATACGTGACCAGATATTTTTTATCGCATCACTGGGCAGTGCACTTTTTATGTTTTTGATGGCCAGAGTGGTTGTTATATCTGAACGTTTTTTTCTAATCCCGGATGCCGCTGGGCTCGCAACTTTTGCGGTGGCAGGCACACTGGTTTCATTGACCGTTGGTGCCCCCTGGTTAATCGCCAGCTTTATGGGTGTGATGACTGGCACCATGGGTGGTATTTTTCGAGATATACTGAGTAACACGCATCCAGTCGTTTTTCAAAGCCCGTTATATGCCACAGTATCCTGGGCGGGCTCGTTGCTGTTTATCGGCCTGCTATACATCGACATGGATGTCACGCTGGCTGCCATAATCACCGGTTTGAGTATCTTTTTCGCCCGTCTTATCGCTATCTATTACTCTATCAGTCTGCCCAGGTTCCGCTTTAAAACAGAATAACAAATCAATTTTTTATTAAGCTTCCAGATCATTCATATCGCTGATCATCGCAGCAAAAGCATTAAGCTTTTCCTTGACTAACGCGTAAGTCTGATCAATATCATCAGCAATCTTTCCTTCCAGAACATCCAGTCCTTCAAGAATATCCCTGGCCTCACCAAAACCTTTTTCAATTCCACTGGAAATAGTGTCGATAAAGTTTTGTAGCACGGCAGTCTGATCCTCGTCCGGATGCTGTTGTGCAAAAGCGCTATAAGAAGCGGTAGATAGATTCGCTATTCGTTCGGCGGTCGCTTCAGGAGTAATATCGAGTCCACTATCCACTCCTTTTTGAATCGCATTTTCACCCAGTGCAGGTGCCAGAAACTCATTAATTCTTTCAATTGCTGAACTTAAAACCAATGATAGCGGATCATCTTTAACACCAATAATGACTGCTGCAGATTCTAAAATAGCTACATTATATGATGCTTTTCGTTGTTGTTCCTGAGTAACACCGGATTCAGCCTGAGCGATATGTGCCGATGTCGATTGCGTTGATTTATTATCTGTCTGAATTGAATGAGCGGGCAATTTGGTAATTTCTTCTGACATACATACTTCCATCAATTAGTTCACAGTCACATAATTGTAGCTTCTGATTTCTCTTTTACTGCTGAACCTGCCCACTTTTATAGACCGCCTGTCTTTTTTATATTTTGTCGAAACAAGTTTATACCTTAAAAACATTTCCTCTCGCAAAGGCGCGAAGGAGAGCTGGCGTAATAATTCTTCACCATAAACATAAAGGGTTTCTTATCTTTGCGATCTTTGCGCCATTGCGAGATCAATTTTTTCCCTTATTGCCTGAAATAAGCTGAGCTTCTCAATGCAAGCCGGGAGAATTCTTAAATTAAAGTCAGAGTCTGCTGTAACTTTGTTTATAATCCTGTTTTTTAAACCGCTATACCTTTACTTAATTCTGCAACTAGAATATGTCCGATAAACCAATAATAACTGATGTGATAATCATAGGCGCCAGTGCATCCGGGTTAATGTGCGCTATCGAAGCCGGAAAACGTGGTCGCAAAGTCATCGTCCTCGATCATGCCAATAAGGCCGGGAAAAAAATCCTGATGTCCGGTGGTGGACGTTGCAACTTCACCAACCTCGAAGTCACTGCTGACAATTACATTTCACACAATCCACACTTTTGTAAGTCAGCGTTAAGTCGTTTCACCCAATGGGATTTCATTGCAATGGTAAACGATTATAAGATTGCTTTTCACGAACGTGATCTCGGCAAGCTCTTCTGCGATGACAGTGCGAAAGACATTCTTAATATGCTGCTGGCAGAATGTAATAAGGTAAAAGTTGATATTCGTCTTAAATGCGAAATAGGTGATATTTCCAGACAACAGGATGAGACTTTTTATTTAGAGACAGGCTCAGGGAATTACAATTGTAATTCCCTGGTAATTGCCAGTGGCGGCTTATCCATTCCTAAAATGTGTGCCACTCCTCTCGGCTATAAGGTGGCAGAGCAATTTGGCCATCATATCTGGCCCACTTCTGCTGGTCTGGTGCCCTTCACCTTACACGACCATGACAAGCAAAAATTGGCTGAGTTATCAGGTATAGCAATCAATTGTCAGGTCAGTAACGAACGCAATCAGTTTAACGAAAACATATTGTTCACTCACCGGGGGTTAAGTGGCCCTGCTATTTTACAGATGTCTTCCTACTGGAAACCTGGCGAAGCCATTAACATCAATTTGTTACCGGATAAGGATATTGAAGAAATTCTAATACAGAAGCAGGCCGCGAATGCAAACGTAAAACTGAAAACTGTACTTGCTGAAGTCCTGCCAAAAAGACTGGTTTCTGCATTGTTTGAAAAAACCAGTCTGGATAAGCCGTTGCAGGAATTATCACAAAGCCTGATTGCTAAAATAGCTCTACAGTTACATCACTGGAAAATAAAACCCAATGGAACCGAAGGCTACCGAACCGCTGAAGTGACAATCGGTGGGGTCGACTGTGATGAACTATCATCAAAGACCATGCAATCCAGTAAAGTCAACGGCCTGTATTTCATTGGTGAAATTGTTGACGTTACAGGCTGGCTGGGAGGCTATAATTTTCAATGGGCCTGGTCATCCGGCTGGTGTGCCGGGCAGGTTGTTTAATACATATAACGGCTTAAGCAGACACTATAGTGTTCTTCTTACTAAACAAGCCATCAATACAGTTTAAACTGAAACCATATCAACTATTCATATCACTTTAATTTTTAAATATTCTTCTTTGTGAAACCACAAAAACAAAATTAAGCGGGAAGAGAAATAATAGCGTCCAGATATTGATAGCCCCTCCACCACCATCACTGGTATCTACAGGTTGAATGTCAACTGAATCATCCTGAACACTGATGCTTCTTGTCACGGTCTGGGCTACATTACCTGTAGTATCACTTGCTGAATAAGACAAGGTATAAATACCTACTGTACTGGTATCCACTGTCCCCGTTCCTAAAATCGTGCGGTTAGCATCTACATTATCATTAAAGGTGGCACCCTCATCAATAAAGCTATCACCTATACTCAATGTGATGGAGTTACTACCGATTAAGGTGACTACTGGAACACTCTGATCTACTACAGTCACTGTAGCGGTTGCGCTACCTGTATTACCATCACTGTCGGTAGCACTGAAGGTGACCGTATTCGAACCTAGTGCAAACTGATCACCCGCATCATGGGTTACAGGTACTTGAATATCGATATTGTCACTGGCTGTCGCACCTCCCAGGAAGGCAACAATGGAACTATCGGTAGCAGTTGTTCCCGTCGCATCGGCAGCAGCAACCGTAATATTATCGGGTAGAGCAATGAAGGGGACTTCTGCTGCAGCCCGGGCTTCAGCTTCGGCTGCCGCTTTTGCAACGGCTGCTGCTTCGGCTGCCTCTATTACAGCAGCTTGAGCTTCGACCTCAACTATACTTTTATCAGAAGGGATCGCATTAATGTTAAGCGCATATCGGTTAGTGGTATTATCAGAGCCAAATACCCTGACAAAATAGAATTGACCAGGTTCCACATTTGAAATGATGACTTCCTCATTATCATCATTAGTTTGCGCAGATGCGATAAGTGTATGAGAGTTGTCATAAACCTCTAGCGTAAGATCTCCCAATGCATGAACAAAGGAAATATTAAATCGTACGTCCTCGTTCGAATCGGAAGTCCAACTAAAATAGTCATCGTTACCTGGCATTATTTTGAGTGCACTCAAAGACACACTACCTTGTTTGCGACTAGCCTCATCAAAACTATCATTATTCTCGAATACATCATCGAGCTCTTTAGCGCTACAGTAATTCAGGAACGAATTCATGACGCTATTACGATCGTTACCAGACTTTAACCCCAGAAATGGGAAGCCGAAAAAAGCGCTACGATAGTTGTCGTTATCCTTCGTAACAGCAGCATCGCCTCCATCAGCGTAACGAAACAGCACATAATTACCGAGGGCGGAAGTACCGACCATGGAGTCACTCAGGCTTAAGTCCATACTTGAATCGCCGGTGAGTCGAAATGATTTTGTGATATTGAATCTACTATTCAGACCCGTTCCATTGAGCAATGTATGCGTCACTCCCAACATTATCCGTTATCAAGCTTACACCCAGGTATTCTTCTGCAAAAGGTGTCAGTCCACGTTCAGTGAAATACTCTGAACTACTCAGTAGAAAGCATCCACCATTATCCAGATAATCACCCAGTGCAGCCTCTGCAGTTGGGCTCGGACCAGCAACCGGTGACGAAGTTGCGTTGCCGGTATACCAGATAACACGACTGTAGGTTTCCAGGTCGACTGCAACCGGTTCTTCACGTTTCTGGAGTGTCACTGGATCGGTTGAATTAGCTGTACCGGAAGAATTCGGACTTTGAACCGACCAATAGTCAAAATCTCCTCCTACAGGAGTATTGACTAGCATGCCTTCAAATTCAGTGCGAAGACTGCCGAAAAAACTGGAACCATCAATCAGCAACAGGTCTGAGGTAAAATTAGCACTGCATGTGATATTACTGCTCATAGTCACCTGACCATCCGTACAGTCCGGGTCGCCATTCCAACCTTTGAACAAAGAACCTCGGTCCGGCGTAGCCGTCAGCTGTATCACACTGTTGACGGAATATTTCTGTGAACACGCCGCAAACGCACAATCGATGTCAGTGGAATCTGCTAGTGGTGTAGCTTCAGCAGTAACTATACCGACACCCGCGCCAATTTTTTCTACCGTGAGCGCAAACTCTGTCCCTTGGAGCACAGACACTGCGCTACAGCTTACGTTCGCGTCAGTTTCACCCAGGGTGAGACGAATACGGAGTGGATCACCATCACCTTCATCTTCGTCATAACAATCGGTATCGCCATACCAGCGCACAAAGACAAAACCGGGATCTACGCTTGCCGTCAATATCACTGTGTTCAGCCCGTCACTTGTTAGATAGGTCTCTGTGCAATCATCTCCACAGTCAATCTCACCGGCTGGATCACTTACAACAGAGGTATTCAATCTTGATGCCACTGTCAATTGATAGTGTGTCTTGTTGAATACCGCCGTACAATTTTTATTGCCGTTCATCGTGATGCTGGCTACATTCGTGACACCACTGTCCAAACAATCACCTTCCCAATGATTAAATTCTGAATTCACACCGGCTGTAGCGGTCAGCAATGTCGCAGTACCGGTTGAATAGCGTTGACAGACAATATTCGAACTGTCGGGACAACCGTCGCCGGCGGGAGACAGGCTTATCTCACCAATGCCCTGATGATCAATTGAAAGAAGCGGCTTTGGTTGAAATGTGACTTGTACGTCCAGGCCTTCAACAATAGTGACATTACAGGTTAATGAAGTTCCACAACTTGCCACAGAGGCCGACCCACCCCAGGATACAAACTCTGACTGACTGTTTGGTTCTGCGGTTAATGTTACTAGAGCACCAGACTGGAAGTAGTCAACACCTTGTATACGTCGGGGTTCGGGACTGATACTTATTGCTCCCGAGGCGAATCCAGACTGATCCGTACTGATTGATTCGATAATAATCGCTACGGCTGGTGCCTCCACCGCCCCGATATCGTAGGCAGCACCAATGGGACGCAAATTCCCGTTTTGGTCCTCGGATGCAATGCCTGCAGTATGAGTTGTTGGTTGCGCACTATCGACAACAGGTGAGTTGTTGTCGAGCGGCGGCATGATGGGTGTACGACCTCCGTAATTATCCAGAGGCTGGAGCTCCAGGTTTGGTACCTCGATGGGTACGGGACCATCAATACGTAACGCGCCTGCATTACTGTTAACAATGTTTGCACCCAGGGTACTGTAACTACCGGATAAATTGCCCTGGTTGGAAGGGCTGTTTGCGGCAATGATTGAGTTATCTATAAGCAACCCCTCCCCCAGTGTTTTGATACCGCCAATACCGAGACCAAAGTCAGTGTTGCCTGCCACTGTCGTGTGTACTAATTGTGCAACACCAATATTACTGATGCCACCACCGCCTCCGGTATTGCCATTATTTTCAACGCTTCCAATATTGTTACTGCTGATTCGAGCTGCAGAATAGTTACCAGTGATCGTCGAGTTTTGAATCTCAAGTGTGCCGGAGTTAAATATGCCGCCGCCGTCATTTTCACTGATATTGTTCATAAGTGTGGATTGGCTAAGCAATAAGGTACCTTCATTCAGGATGCCTCCTCCACCCAAAACGCTATGATTGCTGGCTACTCCAGGGGCGAGTACCTGGGACTTGCTAACACCATTTCTTATAGTAACGCCACGTAAAGATGCACGGTTACCTTCTGTAACATGTAGCACCCTGGAACGGAAGCCACCGGATATAACAACTCCATGTGGCAGGCTGGTAGCGTCAATATCGACGTCATAGCGGCTTACCATTAAAGGACCGTCTTGTAAAATTAGCACTGTCCCATCAAGGCTTTCGTCAAACGTAATAGTGCCACCATAACCGATAGCTTCACGCAGAGAACCGGGGGCACTATCTCTCCTGCTGTTCACCACACGAGGAATATGCGGCAGCTCCAGGCTGTTGCGCACATCGTATACCTGAATTAATACAGGAAGGGATCCTCCACTATTAAACACCGTATAAACCAGGGGTATGCCCTCGCGTGTTGCATGGTGAGATGTTGCAATCCAGGAGTTGTCGTCATTAAGGCCGAGGTTAAATTGTTGCACTTCAATTGGATTGATTTCGCTTAATATCGGCTGGAATATAAATCCATCTTTTTCCCCAGCTCCTGCACCCGCATTCGTCGTTTCAAATGATACGTTACGCGTCATCCCGTCGGTAAAAACATCTCCAAAAAGACCAAACTCTACTGCCTGATAACTCTCGAAATCATCACCATACTCGCCTGAGGTATATTCGTGAACCTGACGCTTCGTCCAACTCTCGATATTGGGAGAGATGGCATCTGTCTCCCACGTTGCGTAGTGGTCGGTTCCATTTCGTCTACCGCCGACGTTCATGGCATATTTGCCTTCGGCGGTACGCCAAAGGCTGACGACACTGATCATGCCATCACGTCCATGTCTGTTACCTGCTGCCTCTGTGGGGCTTGTGGGCCCACCGTTTGCATAGGCGCTACGGGGAATCTGCAGTTCTGTGGCTGTCATTTTGCCCCAGTATTGAGGCGCTGAGGGATCTCTTACGTCAAAAAATAGCACGGCGTCTTCGCTATCACCTCTTTGATAGGGGTTTGAAGTACTGCCTGAGCACGTGTCTACATTAATACCTTCACTCCAATTCTGTGCAGCGACGGTTAATACACCATCAATGACCATCATTTTGCCCGGATGATTCCAGTTGCCAATGGGATTGATCGATCCGTTAAAGCCGCCAGTAAATACCTGTTCCCAGATTATTTTGCCAACGAAACCACCGATGGGCGTAACGATATTTGGGTCAAGACGACCTGTGCTTTCATCTAAAACCCCAGGAAAACTCTCCACCAGATAGATGCTACCGTTATGTGCTCTGGATTGTGCGACCATAAAATAGGCCTTACCATCTTTATCATCCAGTCTCTGTACGTGCTGAGGATGAAAGAAAGGGCTACCAAAACACTCTTCATAGGAGTTGCCCGCAAAACCGGCACTATCAAAGACCAGAGTCTCATGACGAAGTTTCGAATCTAACGATGGATCCTCGGGATCAATGTTGACGAAAAAACCGCGAGCATTCGGCGTTCCAAAGTCCCACTCACCGATATTGGTAGTGATATGATTTCGCGGGCGAGTCAGGCGCTGATCGATGGGTTGTTTTAACCGTTGTTCAATCGGCAACATGGTCCAGGTATAGGACTCGTCCAGCAGACTTTTTTCGCTCAAAACCGCATGATAGTTATTTGGTAATTGAGCGTTAAAAGCCAGGCCTCCCGCGTTGTCAAATTGCAGGTTGGTAGCGTCATTGAATTTAGGATAGCTAAACGGCCGTAATGAGAAATAGCCCTGACTACCATCACATTCATTACCCTGGGTTCTAGCAAGTGTCACAGTAAAACTTTCGCCAGGTGCGAGGTTTGGGATCGAAAAGAATCCGCCGGGACTATCCGCTCCTGTACCTTCATAACAGCCTTCCGCGCTACCTCCCAGCCAAAAACCTTGTGGAACATCGGTACCGTTTTTAATGTGTAAATTAAATATCCGGTTAGCGGCGCTGGCATGCCCAATCGACAGCAGGGAAACTACCAGAGTTATTAAGACGGAACCTGGTGCTTTAAAGAAACAACTGCTTATCGAACATAGTGAAAATTTGAAAATACTCATACATTTTTTCTCACAACCGCAGCTGTAGTAAATTATTGCTGATAATTTAGAGGGTATTGTCTCTGATACTTTTAAGAGAGCATGAATAAATATCTTAGAGCCAAAGAGGAAAAACCTCTCAACCACAAAGCCCATTAAATTTTAACGTACTGTAGGCAAACCTAACGTTGATCATTTAGATGCCATATGTTTATTTGAATAATTTAGAAGCCAGACATTAGCTTATTGTGTATAGACAGCACTTATTTCATTCAAATTGTCCTATCACAATCTGCTAGATATTGATCTATGTCAAGAAAAATTCGGAAAACATTTATTTAAACGTCTGTTTGAGTGAACTCAGTTTTCATAGACGATTTATTTCAGATGAACTCTATAAGTTTAATGCTTAGTTAACGATAATAGAAAGATAGAAAGCTAAAACTCTTGACCTAATATAAAAGCATTAGAGTTATTAACCAAAATGACAACTTTTTACTATGAGTTAGGAAATCCGCTGAAGTAACACCTGGTGGTGTTGATTGCAACGAACTGTCCTCAAAGACCATGCAATCCAGTAAAGTCAACGGCCTGTATTTCATTGGTGAAATTGCTGACCTTACAGGCTGGCTAGGTGGTTATAATTTCCAGTGGGCCTGGTCATCCGGCTGGTGTGCAGGACAGGTTGTTTATATTACCCTACTTCATTTTTTCTCTCATTACAAAAAAACACATCGAACCGACCAACATCATTTGTGACGACAAGCTGCTTTGTGATGAACTGAGTTAGAGTTGATAACTCCACATTGATGTAAATCTACTGTTCAGTATCAATCACCCTGACTTCAGCAATGAAGTGCCTGTAAATTGCTAAAAAATATCGCTACCCTGTTACTAGTGGTTGGGAAGTAGTTGAGTAAAGGTAGCCCGAATTCAACTCATAAGTGCAACTTAACCTAGCTGCACTGTTAAGGAAAG